>JBEGTZ010000059.1:0-6167 GCA_041179125.1 Pseudomonadota bacterium
TGCCCAGCCCATTTTTTGCGCCCGGCAATACACAAAAATCTGCCGCGCCTGCACCCGCACACGAAGATTCAAACCCGCATTGGGGCTGCCATCGGCCTTCAGCGCCTCGTAACTACCAACCATACCCCCGCCCAACCCAGGCAAAAGCGCTTGCTGACGATAACGCGGTAGCGCTTGATGCGTCAGCCAATCCACCAACCGTTCTGTTGCCACTCGCATAAACACCTCATTGTATGGCTGTAAGCCGATATATCTCACCCATTCACCGTATGTAGGCTATGGTTTTGTATTCAGCAAAGCGGCTGAGGGTACAAAGTTAAGCCCCCCAGGTAAAGCAAAACTACACGCACAGAAACCGCCAAATTGGCTCGGTTTTCAGTACAATGAACAGATACCTTTTTAGCCCCTGCGGCCCAGACCGAGAAATACTGCATGATCAGCACAACGGTTGATGACCTCAACGTAAACTCCCAAGAAATCCTAATCTCCCCCGCCGAACTAAAAGCGGAATTACCCGCAAGCGACCGCGCTATTGAAACAGTAGCCACTGGCCGCCAGGTAGTGCGGGATATTCTCGACCGCAAAGACCACCGTTTAATTGTAGTCATCGGCCCCTGCTCTATTCACGACCCCGCCGCCGCGATGGACTACGCCCACAAGCTTAAAGCCCTGGCTGAAGAAGTGAGCGATTCACTGTATATCGTCATGCGCGTGTACTTCGAAAAACCCCGCACCACCGTGGGCTGGAAAGGCTTAATTAACGACCCTTACCTCAACGACTCCTTTAAAATCCAAGACGGCCTGCACGTTGGGCGCAAATTATTGTTGGATATTGCAGAACTCGGCCTGCCTGCGGCTACAGAAGCGCTAGATCCCATCTCGCCACAATATTTACACGACTTAATCTCCTGGTCTGCCATCGGCGCACGCACCACCGAATCACAAACCCACCGGGAAATGGCCAGCGGTTTATCCTCCGCCGTCGGCTTCAAAAATGGCACCGATGGCAGCCTAACCGTGGCCATCAACGCACTGCAATCGGTCTCCAGCGCGCACCGGTTTTTAGGTATTAATAAAGAAGGACGCGTCTCGGTGGTTCACACGCGGGGCAATGCCTATGGACATGTAGTGCTGCGCGGCGGCAACGGCAAACCCAATTACGACTCCGTAAGCGTTGCCCTGTGCGAAAAAGAATTACTGGCCGCAGGCGTACCCAATAACATCATGGTGGATTGCAGCCACGCCAACTCCAATAAAAGCCACGAACTGCAACCCCTAGTCATGGATAACGTGGCCAACCAAATTCTTGAGGGCAACACTTCAATTATTGGGATTATGGTGGAAAGTAACATCGGTGCAGGCAGCCAAAAAATCCCCGCTGATTTAACCAAACTGACGTACGGCGTGTCCGTCACCGACGCTTGTATTGATTGGCCCACCACAGAAACCGCCCTGCGCTCGATGCGTGCCAAAATTAAAGCGGTCATGCAGGCACGCTAAAAATAAAAACGCCCTTTTATGTTCAGGGGGCGTTACAAATCTCCAATTAAATCGCCCGGTACACCAAACCGGGCGCGCAATCTACCATTTCAAACAATTCAGCCACACCGGTTAACCCCTCAGAAGACCCTAAAAACAAATAACCGCCCCGCTGTAATTGCCCGTGTAATTTGCGCAAAATATCCGCTTTAAGATCTTGCGAAAAATAGATCAACACATTGCGGCAAAAAATTACATCAAATTTACCCAGGGACAAAAAAGAATCTTGCAAATTAACGGGCCTAAATTGCACACGGTTTTTGATAAGCCCTTTAATCCGCCAATTATCCTCGTCTATCTGTTCAAAAAACTGTGTTTTACGCTCCGCAGCCAAGCCGCGCGCAATGGAAATACGATCATAAATACCCGCCCGCGCATGATCCAAAACAGCACTGGATAAATCCGTCGCTAAAATATCTACCGTTAAAGGCCTGGTGCCGGGCTTCCGGTTAAACTCCTCTGTCACCATACTTAAAGAATACGGCTCCTGGCCGAATGAACAGGCCGCCGACCAAACTTTTATTGAACTACCGGGTTTCTCACTCTGAAAAAGAGACAATAGTTTTGTGCCGAAATATTCAAACGGATAATTATCTCTAAACCAAAAAGTTTCATTGGTGGTCATCGCATCAATAACACTTTGGCGCAGCAGCCGCTGTTCAGATTTTTTAATTAAATCCGTCAACTGAGCAAGCTTGCTGATCTGCAAACCCACCATAATGCGCCGCATCCGTGTGGCCACCAAATACTGTTTATTTTGGCCCAATTCTATACCGCAAGAACCCTGCAAAAAAACACAAAATTCTTCGTATTCTTGTGCAGAAAAACTCAGGGCATCATCAGAATGTCGATGCGTCATAATGCATAATCCTTAGCGGTTACTGTTAAAAATAACAAGTGCTTCCACAACAACCCACTTATTGTGAACCGCGTGTTTAAAACAAAAAACATAATTTAAACCAACACCCGGTTCACTTTAGGTGCGCTCCAATTCTTTAATGCGCATATTGACACGCTTCGCGAGTTCGTCCGGATGAAATTTAGCCAGAAAATCATTAGCACCCACTTTGCGCACCATAGCCTCGTTAAATACACCACTTAATGAAGTATGCAATATGATATGTAAATTATTTAAACGCGGGTTGGAACGCACTTCAGCGGTAAAGGTATAACCGTCCATTTCTGGCATCTCAATGTCGGAAATCACCATCAACAACTCCGCATAAGGATCCCTACCCTCGTTTAACATACCGTGCAAATAGGCCAATGCTTCCTGGCCATCTTTTAATACCACCGTAACAAGCCCCAAAGACTCAACTACTTTTTGAATTTGTTTACGCGCAATTGCAGAGTCGTCCACAATCAACACCTGGCGGTTTTGCACGGCATTGTTTTCGCTTTCTTTAATGACATCGGCGCTGACATGTTCAGGTAATGGCGAGACTTCTGCCAGTATTTTTTCAACGTCAATTATTTCTACCAATTTCCCTTCCACTTCGGTTACGGCAGTTAAATAATTATCGCGGCCAGCCCCCTTTGGCGGCGGATGTATCGCCCCCCAGTTCATGTTAACAATACGTTCAACACTACGAACCAAAAAACCCTGCGTTGAGCGGTTATATTCTGTGATTATCACAAAACAATCTTGTACGTTTTCCAACGGATAACCACCGGTGGCTTGGCGTAAATCCATTATTGGAATAGTGCCTCCACGGATATGTGCCACACCGCGCACCACAGGATGTCGTTTAGGAATTTTATTAAGCAGCGGGCACTGCAACACCTCCTTCACTTTAAACACATTAATACCATAAAGCTGGTTGCCGCCCAGGCTAAACAGAAGCAACTCCAGCCTGTTTTGACCGACCAATTGCGTCCGTTGATTTACACTATCGAGAATACTCGCCATACCCGCTCCCAAAAACACCACATATTAAATTTAACGCACACAGGGTTTAGGCCCGCTCGTTAAATTAACAAAAACCAACTCAGCTAATAAAAATAAAGTCTCGGCAACATAATCAATTCACCAAGATTACCCTTGTTTATTTATAACTTTTTAAACTAAAAACGACTGCAAAAATATTAGCCCAATATAAGCACCATGAGTAAAACCCTAAAGCCACACACAACCTATTCTATTTTGTTTAGATAACGAACAGACTATTTGCCTAAGTGTAGCCAAGGCTTTGGCGACTGCTGGAAAACCGCTGAGAAGTTTTAGCGATTGAATTGAGCGGATAACAAACAAAAAACTCACCCAACCCGCGCCTGGGCACACCTAACAAAACACAAAACTGTCGTGCCGCCAGCAAAATCAAAAGGCGTAACGTCAAAAACTTGCCAAAGGCACAGCAATTGCCTATAAGTTTTCACACTTATGAAATACGACAAAATCCCGTCAGGCTGGCAACATTCTGCCCAATAATAAAAAGAGGATAACCACTATGAACACCGATATTTTTTTGCGCCTTAGCGCTACGGTTTTATTTTGTACCTTAGCGTGCAAAACAGTCTGGGCGCAGGATGCCATTGAGGATCTCAATCAATTAAGTGAAAAAGCTCGGCACGCATTAATTGCTCAATTAAACCAAACGGCAAGCAAATCCGCTTTGGACACCGAAGTCAAAATGCAACCCCTAGATGTTCGGTTGCGCCTTAACAAATGTGATACAGCAATTGAACACCACATTTCAGTTTCACCCACCGGTATGGGTTCAGCAACGGTAAAAATAGTATGTAACGGCAGCGTCCACTGGTCTGTCTATGCCCCGGCGCAAATTGCTGTATTTGGCGAAATAGCCTTAGCCACGCGCAGCCTAGAGCGCGGCAGCGTTATTCAGCCAGGGGATTTTCGTTTTATCCGTCAAAACCTGCATTCAGTAGGCGCCAATTATGTCGACCCCACCGCCATCATTATTGGGCAGGAATTAAAACGGCCACTGCGTGAGGGGGAAGCGTTGCGATTATCCTTTTTAGATGCGCCCAAAACCATACAAAGAGGCGATCGCGTTACACTCGAAGCGCAAGCCAATGGCCTGAGCGTAGCGGCGCCAGGCATGGCTATGGCCAACGGTAAAGTGGGTGATCGTATTCGGGTTAAAAACGCCCAATCAAACAGAATAGTAGATGCCCTTGTCATCGCACCTGGGCGCGTTCGCGTGAAATACGAATAAAGGGCAACCAATACCGGCTCATGTCTTATCCACAAAAAATTTTTTAAATCGTGCTAAAGGAATGGCCACCACTGCCGATAACCCAATGAACCTACACAAATACGCTGCGGCGATATGATTATGGTAATTGATACAGGTAATTCTAATTTCGGAAAAATCCCTATTAAAAAGGGATATTCCGGCGCTGTAACACACGAACGCACTCAAAGCAGCGGCGTGAGTACAAGCCCAAGTAAACAACCCAGTGCTGCGGCAACTGACAATGTTTCCCTGAGTGCTAAGGCGCAATCTTTAGCGAAACTGGAGAGCCGCGTTGCCCAAGCACCGGAGGTTGATCGCAAAAAAGTTGATGCAATAAAACAATCCATTGCAGAAGGCCGCTATAAAATTAATCCAGAACAAATTGCTAAAGCCATGTTAAACGCTGAGCAGCACAGCAATTAACCCTGTTTTTTTGCATCAATCACAAGCAACACGGTTATTAATAAACAACCCGAGCTAATACTCAGCCCTAATAAAAAACTTTCGGATTTTTAGTGTTTTTTATATCGCACCTGTATTCAATGTCTATACTTCCGTAAAAACCTCAGTTGGATGATCTAACTGAGGTTTTTATGTTTAAAGACTCCTCTGTAACCCAGCGATTGCTTTCTATACAGGTATTTTTATGCGGCCAGAAATATTGAATCAAGTTGCCGATTCCATAGAGCACGATATTGTCGCCTGTGAAAAACTATTCCATTTACTGGTGCATGAACGCGGTTTATTGGCTGAACGTGCATTTGAACTACTGGATCTTATTATTCAAGAAAAAAGCGATTGGTTAATAAAGCTTGAACACTCAGCTCGCCAACGCCACACCTGGCTAGTTGAAAGCGGACTAAATACACAAGCCGATCCCGCTGCGGCTTTTTTAAAATGGTTGCAAGAAAACCAACACGAAACACTCGGTGAACGCTGGGAAATATTGAAAGACCAACTGGCCAAATGCCAAGATGCCAACGAAATAAATGGGAAATTAATCCACCGAGGCCAGGCCACGCATCAAAAATTAATCGGTATTTTGCGCGGTCAAAACCATCAAACGCTGTTGTATACAGGCAAAGGAATAAAAAAGGCCGCAGGGTATGCAGAACCGATTGGAAAAGCTTAGGTTAAACCTAGAAACCTCAGTTGAGCGCCCAAAAGCTGTGCAACCCATTGATGTGAATAGTGAAAGTTAAAAATGAAGGGCAACCTTATTGGTTGTTCGAATTTTTTAACTTTTGCTAGACGCGTTAAGGGGTTGTGCAGACTTGGGTGATCCAACTGAGGTTTTTAGGTTAAGGGCGCCTCCGGAAATTCAATTTTCGTGATGATCGCAAGGCATTTTCGCACGGAGGGAGAGAGTTTATGCGGTATAAATGACCGACTGAGTACGAAAATAACGAAGCGAGCGCGCGAAAAGTGGAT
>JBEGTZ010000060.1:0-15732 GCA_041179125.1 Pseudomonadota bacterium
CTATCGCGATGGAAGACGGTCTGCGTTTCGCCATCCGTGAAGCTGGCCGTACTGTAGGTGCGGGCGTTGTAGCGAAAATTATCGCGTAGTGAGTTGGTGAGGGTTTTCGTTGGCCAATGAAGCGAGAATCTTTACAAAAATAATGAAGTGCAATATGGCGGCTCTCGGGTCGCCAGTTTTAATTTAGGCCAGTAGTTCAATTGGTAGAGCACCGGTCTCCAAAACCGGGTGTTGGGGGTTCGAGTCCCTCCTGGCCTGCCATATTCTGCGGTACTCCCTGTTGGTATCCTAACCCTTCCGTTGAGTCAACTATGACTACCAAAGTAGAAGCGCCTGAATTTCGCCTGGATGCTGTTAAGTGGCTTGTTGTTACAGCCCTGATTGCGCTGGCGGTATTTGGAAATTCTTATTTCAGTGACAAACCCCTGATTGCCCGCGTAATAGGTGTGGTGGTGCTGGGTGCTGTTGCCATTGCTGTGTCTGTTTTTACGGCTAAGGGTCACGCCTTTGTGGGCCTGCTTAAGGCGGCGCGGATTGAGTTGCGCAAAGTTGTTTGGCCAACCAAAGCAGAGGCCAATCAAACCACCTTGCTGGTTTTAGGTGTGGTGGCTGTGGCCGCTTTGATTTTGGCTTTAATCGATTCGATCCTCGGCTGGATCACCTCCCAGATTATTCAATAGGAAAACCCGATGGCTAAGCGTTGGTACGTGGTTCACGCCTATTCAGGATTTGAGAAAAAAGTTGCCGCTTCAATCAAAGAGCGTATTGAGCTGCATGGTATGCAGGAGCATTTTGGAGATGTGTTGGTGCCTACGGAAGAGGTTATTGAAATGCGTGCCGGTCAGAAGCGTAAGTCTGAGCGTAAGTTTTTCCCCGGTTATGTGCTGGTGAATATGGAGCTCAATGATGACGCCTGGCACTTGGTTAAAGAAACACCGCGCGTAATGGGTTTTATTGGCGGTAAGGCGGATAAACCTGCCCCAATTACGGATGCAGAAGCACAGCTGATTTTGCAGCGTGTGGATGATTCTGTAGACAAGCCAAAACCCAAAACCATATTTGAGCCAGGTGAAATGGTGCGTGTTATTGACGGCCCGTTCAACGATTTTAATGGCGTGGTTGAAGAGGTTAACTACGATAAAAACCGCCTGCGTGTGGCGGTGTTGATATTTGGTCGTTCCACACCGGTAGAGCTGGAATTCAGCCAAGTCGAAAAAGCTTAAGTTTTTCATGGTCGCTGCGGGTTCGCCTGCGGCGGCTTTTCGCGTTTTACCTACAGGGTAAAACAGGGGAGCCGATGATCAGCAGTTGCCGCTGCTGGGAGGCGTTTAACCCAATAGGGGGATGTAACAATGGCAAAGAAGATAGATGCTTATATTAAGCTGCAAGTGAAGGCCGGTCAGGCCAACCCAAGTCCACCGGTCGGCCCCGCTTTGGGTCAGAAAGGTGTGAACATTATGGAGTTCTGTAAGCAATTTAATGCGCAGACTCAAGGTATGGAACTCGGCTCACCAGTACCCGTTGTGATTAGCGTGTACAGCGACCGCAGCTTTACCTTCACCATGAAAACGCCACCTGCTTCTTATTTGTTGAAGAAAGCAGCCGGTATCAAGAGCGGTAGCCCTCGCGCTAACACGCAAAAAGTGGGCAAGGTGACACGCGCTCAATTAGAAGAAATCGCCAAGGCTAAAGAACCCGATTTAACCGCTGCTGATATGGACGCCGCTGTGCGTACGATTGCAGGGTCGGCGCGTTCTATGGGCCTAGATGTGGAGGGTTTATAAGATGGCTAAGTTATCCAAGCGTCAACGTGACATCAACGCCAAAGTAGATTCCAGCAAACTGTACAGCTTCGACGCTGCCGTTGCGCTGTTGAAAGATCTATCTAAAGTTAAATTCCCTGAAACCATCGAAACTGCGATTAACCTGGGTATCGACCCACGTAAATCCGACCAAGTAGTGCGTGGCGCAACGACGCTGCCGCACGGCAACGGTAAAGACGTGCGTGTGGCCGTGTTTACACAAGGCGCGAACGCAGAAGCCGCCAAAGCGGCGGGTGCTGAGTTTGTGGGTATGGAAGACCTCGCCGAATTAGTTAAAGGCGGCATGATGGATTTTGACGTGGTCATCGCAGACCCCGCCGCCATGCGTGTTGTCGGTCAGTTAGGCCAAGTGTTAGGCCCGCGTGGTTTAATGCCTAACCCCAAAACCGGCACTGTAACCCCTGATGTAGTCACTGCGGTTAAAAATGCTAAAGCCGGTCAGGTGCGTTTCCGCGCTGACAAAGGCGGCATTATTCACGGCGGTATCGGTAAAATTGAATTCAGCACACAAGCGCTGAAAGAAAATTTAGAAGCCCTCGTTGCTGACCTGAAAAGATTAAAGCCTTCAACTTCTAAAGGTATTTACCTGCGGAAGATTGCTCTGAGTTCCACCATGGGTCCGGGTCTGACGATCGACCTTGCCTCGCTGGATATCAAGTAAAAGATACTAAAACGGTGGGCAACCGCCGTAGTAAACGCCTTTGGGGTTCAGCACGCTGGACTGTCAAAGACCGTAGGCAGGGCACAGCTCTTTAATCCTTTTTTTTTGGGGCCTACGCAGATGGTGAGACCCCGTCCCGTGTTTAAACGCGGGATGACATCACCAAACAAGTGACCTAAGCCCTTCGGCTTGGGTTTGTAAAACAACGATAGGTTCGCCTATCACAACTGGAGAAATCCCGTGGCACTAGGACTTGAAGGTAAAAAAGCGATTGTCGCTGAAGTCCATGAGGTTGCTAAAAGCGCATTATCCGCTGTTGTTGCTGATTCTCGCGGTGTAACCGTGAGCAAAATGACAGTGTTGCGTAAAACGGCTCGTGAGAGCGGCGTTTGGGTAAAAATCGTCCGTAACACACTGGCCCGTCGTGCTGTAGAAGGCACCGCTTACGAATGTCTGGTTGACAGCTTCGCAGGTCCAACTTTAATCGCATTTTCTAAAGAGCACCCCGGTGCCGGCGCGCGTATCCTTGCGGATTTCGCTCGTGAGAACGATAAATTTGAGATCAAAGCGGCCGCTTTTGAGGGGCAGATTGTAAATGTCGCAATGTTGGCTACTCTGCCAACCTACGACGAAGCAATCTCTCGCTTGATGGCAACGATGTTAGAAGCAGCTGCAGGCAAATTGGTTCGCACTATTGCGGCCATTCGCGACCAAAAAGAAGAGCAAGCCGCCTAATTTTAGGCTGTTTGTACCACCCCATTTATTTACGTTTTGTAGGATTGAATCATGTCTCTATCTAAAGAAGATATCATCAATGCCATCGCAGAAATGTCAGTTAAAGATGTTGTTGAACTGATCACTGCAATGGAAGAAAAATTCGGCGTTAGCGCTGCTGCTGCTGTTGCAGTTGCTGCTGGCCCGGCGGTAGTTGTTGAAGAGCAAACTGAGTTCACCGTTATCCTGGCTTCTGCTGGTGAGAAGAAAGTGAACGTTATTAAGGCTGTGCGTGAATTAACTGGCCTTGGCTTGAAAGAAGCTAAAGACCTGGTTGACGGCGCTCCTAAGCCTGTTAAAGAAGCTGTGCCTAAGGCTGACGCTGAAGCGGCCAAAGCTAAGTTGGAAGAAGCCGGCGCAACTGTCGAGATCAAATAAGTTGTTGTGTAATACGCCAAATTTCGGTTTGGTGCAGGGCTGGCAGGCGTTTACGCCTGCTGGCCTTTTTCTGTTTGCAGCCTGCCGCTTAAAAAACTGTACGGTTTTTGAAGTTGGCGCTGAGGTGGTGGTTTTTTAACTGCCCGCGTGCAAGACCACGGTTAGCAGGAAGTGCGCTTCTTCCCCCGTCTTACCAGACAAAACCCCGTGAACAAGCTGAGGAATACTGATGGCTTACTCATATACTGAGAAAAAACGTATCCGCAAGGATTTCGGCAAATTGCCCCACGTCATGGATGTGCCTTATCTACTGGCAATTCAGTTGGATTCTTACCGCAAATTTACCCAAGCAGACCTACCCCCCCAAAACCGTTTTGATATAGGTTTGCACGCGGCATTTAAATCTGTTTTCCCGATTTTAAGTTACTCGGGCAACGCCGCTTTAGAGTACGTCAGCTATAACCTTGGCAAAGCCGCCTTTGATGTGAATGAGTGTGTGCTGCGCGGCGCTACCTATGCTGTGCCCCTGCGCGTCAAAGTGCGTTTGATTATTTATGACAAAGAATCGTCCACTAAGGCGATTAAAGACATTAAAGAACAAGAAGTGTACATGGGCGAAATTCCGCTCATGACCGACAACGGTACCTTTGTGATCAACGGTACTGAGCGGGTAATTGTGTCCCAGTTGCACCGTTCGCCCGGTGTGTTTTTTGAGCACGACAAGGGCAAAACTCACTCCTCCGGCAAGCTGCTTTATTCAGCGCGCATTATTCCCTACCGTGGCTCTTGGTTGGATTTTGAATTCGATCCGAAAGACTTGGTGTTTGTGCGGATTGACCGCCGTCGCAAGTTGCCTGCCACCATTCTGCTGCGCGCATTGGGCTACAGCTCTCAGCGAATGCTGGAGATGTTCTATGAAACCAATAAATTTGGTATCGAGGCCGATCAAAGCCTGAAGCTGGAACTGGTGCCCGCCCGTTTGCGCGGTGATGTGGCCAGTTTCGATATCGCCGACAAAGAAGGCAAAATCATCATCGAAGAAGGCAAACGGATTACCCCGCGCCATATTCGTCAGATGGAAAAAGCCGGTGTGGATGAACTCACCGTGCCGCGCGATTACCTCTTAGGCCGTTTTTTGGCCCGCGATGTGGTGGACACTAATACTGGTGAAGTGCTGGTTGAATGCAACACAGAAATCACTAACGAAGTGGTAAACACCCTGATTAAAGCGGGTGTGCAAGCATTTGAAACCATCTACACCAACGAGCTGGATTGCGGGCCGTTTGTGGCCGACACCCTGCGCAGCGATTCCGCGCGCACCCAGTTGGAAGCCTTGGTGGAAATCTACCGCATGATGCGCCCTGGCGAACCACCGACTAAAGAGTCCGCCGAAACCCTGTTCCAAAACCTGTTCTTCTCGCCTGAGCGTTACGATTTATCCGCCGTGGGCCGCATGAAGTTCAACCGCCGTTTGGGCCGCGAAGCCGAAACAGGCGAGGGCACCTTATCCAACGACGATATTGTTGACGTGTTAAAAACCATGATCGACATTCGCAACGGTAAAGGCGTGGTGGATGACATCGACCACCTCGGCAACCGTCGTGTGCGTTCGGTCGGTGAAATGGCTGAAAACCAATTCCGCGTAGGCCTGGTGCGTGTTGAGCGCGCCGTGAAAGAGCGCCTGTCTATGGCCGAAAGCGAAGGCTTGATGCCGCAGGATTTGGTCAACGCCAAGCCCGTGGCCGCTGCGGTGAAAGAGTTCTTCGGCTCCAGCCAGTTGTCGCAGTTCATGGACCAAAACAATCCGCTGTCTGAAATTACCCACAAGCGCCGCGTTTCGGCCTTGGGGCCAGGCGGTTTAACCCGTGAGCGCGCAGGCTTTGAAGTGCGCGACGTACACGCCACCCATTATGGCCGTGTATGTCCCATCGAAACACCAGAAGGCCCGAACATCGGCCTGATCAACTCCCTGGCCACCTACGCCCGCACCAACAGCTACGGCTTTTTAGAAAGCCCAGTGCGCCGCGTGGTGAATGGCAAGGTCACTATGGATATCGACTACCTGTCGGCCATTACTGAATCTCAGTATGTGATCGCCCAGGCGTCGGCTACTTTGGATGCTGAAGGTCGTTTGATTGACGAGCTGGTATCAGTGCGTCACCAGATGGAATTCGCGTTAATGCCGCCATCTGAAGTGCAATATATGGACGTGTCGCCGCGCCAAGTAGTATCGGTGGCTGCCTCGTTAATTCCTTTCTTAGAACACGATGACGCCAACCGCGCCCTCATGGGTTCGAACATGCAGCGCCAAGCCGTACCTACCTTGAAGGCGCAAAAGCCTTTAGTGGGCACCGGTATGGAGCGCAATGTAGCGTCGGATTCCGGTGTGTGTGTGGTGGCTAGACGCGGTGGGGTAATTGACCGCGTGGACTCAGGCCGCATTGTGATCCGTGTAGCTAACGATGAAGTGGAAGCCGGTGAAGCCGGTGTGGATATTTATAACCTCACCAAATACACCCGCTCCAACCAAAACACCTGTATCAACCAGCGCCCGATTGTGCGTTTGGGTGATACCGTGTGCCGTGGCGACATCCTCGCGGATGGCCCTTCGGTAGACTTGGGCGAATTGGCCCTGGGGCAGAATATGCGCATCGCGTTTATGCCCTGGAACGGCTACAACTTCGAAGACTCCATTTTGGTCTCCGAGCGTGTGGTACAAGAGGACCGCTTCACCACTATTCACATTCAAGAGCTTACCTGTATCGCACGGGACACTAAGCTTGGCAGTGAAGAAATTACAGCGGATATCCCCAACGTAGGCGAGGGCGCTCTGTCCAAGCTGGACGAATCCGGCATCGTCTACATTGGTGCTGAAGTAGGCCCTGGCGATATTCTGGTGGGTAAAGTCACGCCCAAAGGCGAGACTCAATTAACCCCAGAAGAAAAACTGCTGCGCGCCATCTTCGGTGAAAAAGCCTCCGACGTAAAAGACACCTCCCTGCGCGTGCCCTCCAGCACCAAAGGCACGGTGATCGACGTGCAGGTGTTCACCCGCGACGGCCTGGAAAAAGACCAGCGCTCACGCGAGATTGAAAAAACTCAGCTCAACAAAGTGCGCAAAGACCTCAACGAGGAATACCGTATTGTTGAACAGGCCACCTTTGAACGCTTGCGTGCGGCTTTAGTTGGGCAAATCGCCAGCGGTGGTAAAACCGTTAAAAAAGGCGCTCCGGTTACGGACGAAATGCTCAACGAACTGGATAAAAAAGACTGGTTCAAACTGCGCATGAACGACGAGCCGCTCAACGAACAGCTGGAGCGGGCTGAAGCGCAATTGGCCGAACGTCGCAAAGAACTGGACGAGCGTTTTGAAGATAAAAAACGCAAGCTAGAAACCGGCGACGACCTGGCTCCTGGCGTATTAAAAATTGTTAAGGTGTACTTGGCCATCAAACGCCGCATCCAACCGGGTGACAAAATGGCCGGACGCCACGGTAACAAAGGGGTTATCTCGGTCATCATGCCGGTGGAAGACATGCCCAGCGACGAACATGGCGTTCCCGTTGACATAGTCCTGAACCCATTGGGTGTACCTTCGCGGATGAACGTGGGGCAGGTGTTGGAAATGCACTTAGGTCTTGCGGCCAAAGGCCTCGGCGAGAAAATCAACGTCATGCTCACCCAGCAACGCGCTGTGGGCGAGATCCGCACGTTCCTCGACGAGATCTACAACAAAACCGGCACAGCCCGCGACAAAGAAGACTTAAACGGTCTCTCTGACGCAGAAATCCTGGAGCTGGCGCGCAACTTAGAAGCCGGTGTACCTATGGCCACGCCTGTGTTCGACGGCGCCAAAGAGTCTGAAATCAAAGCGCTGTTACGGCTTGCTGAAATGCCAGAATCCGGCCAGATGCAACTGTACGATGGCCGTACCGGTGACGCTTTCCAGCGCCACACCACGGTGGGTTACATGTACATGTTGAAGCTGAACCACTTGGTGGACGACAAAATGCACGCCCGTTCCACCGGTTCTTACAGCCTGGTTACGCAGCAACCCTTGGGCGGTAAAGCCCAGTTCGGGGGGCAGCGTTTTGGAGAGATGGAAGTGTGGGCGCTGGAAGCTTACGGCGCCGCCTACACCTTGCAAGAAATGCTCACCGTTAAATCCGATGACGTGGCGGGCCGCACCAAGATGTATAAAAACATCGTGGATGGGGACCACCGCATGGAGCCGGGTATGCCGGAATCTTTCAACGTATTGGTGAAAGAGATCCGCTCGCTGGCGATCAACATTGAATTGGAAAACGAAGCCTGATCAACCGATCAACCTGATACTTGATAAAAGACGGCGGGGATACTCCCCGCTTGCTCCGCGCCCATAGGAGAACGCTCTTGAAAGATTTGCTGAATTTATTAAAAAACCAAGGCCAGCCCGACGAATTTGACGGCATCCGTATCGGCCTTGCCTCACCAGAAATGATCCGCGCCTGGTCTTTCGGTGAAGTGAAAAAACCCGAAACCATCAACTACCGCACCTTTAAGCCCGAGCGCGAAGGCCTCTTCTGCGCCAAAATCTTTGGCCCAGTGAAAGACTACGAATGCCTGTGCGGCAAGTACAAACGCATGAAACATCGCGGCATCATCTGCGAAAAATGCGGCGTGGAAGTTACCCTCGCTAAAGTGCGCCGGGAGCGCATGGGCCATATCGAACTGGCCAGCCCCGTCGCCCACATCTGGTTCTTAAAATCCCTGCCCAGCCGGATCGGCCTGTTGCTGGATATGACCCTGCGCGCCATTGAACGCGTATTGTATTTTGAAAGCTATGTGGTGGTTGACCCAGGCATGACCACCCTGGAGCGCGGCCAGCTGCTCACTGATGAGCAATATTACGAATCTATGGAAGAGTTCGGCGACGAATTTGAAGCCATGATGGGTGCAGAGGCGATCAAACGCCTGATGACCGATTTGGACTTGCCCGCTGAAATCCAAATGCTGCGGGAAGAAATCCCCAATACCAACTCAGAAACCAAAGTTAAAAAGCTATCCAAGCGCTTAAAGCTGATTGAAGCCTTTGTGCAATCGGGCAACAAACCCGAGTGGATGGTGATGGAGGCGCTGCCTGTATTGCCACCGGACCTGCGCCCCTTGGTTCCGCTGGACGGTGGCCGTTTCGCCACGTCAGACTTAAACGACTTATACCGCCGCGTCATCAACCGCAACAACCGCTTAAAGCGCCTGTTGGATTTGAACGCGCCGGACATCATCGTGCGCAACGAAAAACGTATGCTGCAAGAAGCGGTGGATGCCCTGTTGGACAATGGCCGTCGCGGCCGCGCCATTACTGGCTCCAACAAGCGCCCATTAAAATCCTTGGCCGATATGATCAAGGGTAAACAAGGCCGTTTCCGCCAAAACTTGCTGGGTAAGCGCGTTGACTACTCGGGCCGTTCGGTCATCGTAACCGGCCCCACCCTGCGCCTGCACCAGTGCGGCTTGCCGAAGAAAATGGCCTTGGAACTGTTCAAACCGTTTATCTTCAGCAAGTTAGAACTGCGCGGCCTTGCCACTACTATTAAAGCCGCCAAAAAAATGGTCGAGCGCGAAGATCCTGTGGTCTGGGACATCCTCGACGACGTAATCCGCGAACACCCCGTGTTACTGAACCGCGCCCCCACACTTCACCGTTTAGGTATTCAAGCCTTTGAACCGGTGTTGATTGAAGGTAAAGCCATCCAGCTGCACCCCTTGGTGTGCGCGGCCTACAACGCGGACTTCGACGGTGACCAAATGGCCGTCCACGTACCGCTCACCATCGAGGCCCAGCTAGAAGCCCGCGCCCTGATGATGTCCACCAACAACATCCTTTCGCCCGCCTCCGGTGAGCCGATTATCGTGCCCTCACAAGACGTGGTATTGGGCCTTTATTGGATGACCCGTGAGCGCACCAACGCACGCGGTGAAGGTATGGTGTTTGTGGACACCAAAGAAGTCAGCCGCGCTTACCACGGCAAACAGGTGGACTTACAAGCCCGTATTCGCTGCCGCATCACTGAAGTGATTCTGCACGAAGATGGCAGCAAAGAAACCATCACCAGCCTGCAACAAACCACCGTAGGCCGTGTGTTGCTGTGGGAAATTGTGCCCGCCGGTATTCCGTTCGAAAAAATCAACCGCGCGATGGTGAAAAAAGCCATTTCCGGCGTAATCAACTACTGCTACCGCATCGTAGGCCTTAAAGCCACGGTGATTTTTGCAGATAAACTGATGTACACCGGTTATGAGTATTCCACCCGTTCTGGCTGCTCTATTGGTGTTAACGATTTTGTAATCCCCAAAGAAAAAGCCGAAATCATCACCCGTGCCGAAGCCGAAGTTAAAGAAATCGAAAGCCAATACGCCTCCGGTTTAGTTACCCACGGTGAGAAATACAACAAAGTGATCGACATCTGGTCTCGCGCCAACGACTTGGTTGCCAAGTCCATGATGGAAGGTATTTCCAAAGAAACCGTGATCAACAAAGCCGGAACCGAAGAGAAACAAGACTCCTTCAACTCCGTCTTTATGTACGCCGACTCCGGCGCACGGGGTTCGCCTGCGCAGATCCGTCAGCTCGCCGGTATGCGTGGCCTGATGGCCCGCCCGGACGGCTCGATCATCGAAACCCCCATCACCGCCAACTTCCGTGAAGGTTTGAACGTACTTCAGTACTTCATCTCCACCCACGGTGCCCGTAAAGGTTTGGCCGATACCGCACTTAAAACCGCCAACTCCGGTTACTTAACTCGTCGCTTGGTGGACGTAGCCCAAGACGTAGTGATCACCGATGTAGATTGCGGCACCGACAACGGCCTGGTAATGAGCCCGGTTATTGAAGGCGGCGATGTCATCGAATCCCTGGGTGATCGTATTCTCGGTCGTGTGGTCGCCAAAGACCTTATGCGGCCAGGTACCGACGAGTTATTAGTGCCCGCAGGCACCATCATCGACGAAAATTGGGTTGAAATTGTTGAAGCTGCCAGCGTCGATGAAGTCACCGTGCGCTCAGCCATCAGCTGTGAAGCCCGCTACGGTATCTGCGCCCAGTGTTATGGCCGCGATCTGGCCCGTGGCCACCGCGTCAACGTGGGTGAAGCCATCGGTGTTATCGCTGCCCAATCCATCGGTGAACCCGGCACCCAGTTAACCATGCGTACCTTCCACATCGGTGGTGCGGCCAGCCGTGCCTCCGCCGTGGACAGCGTGCAAGTGAAAAAAGACGGTGTGGTGCGTGTTCTGAACATGAAAACCGTCGTGCGCGACAACGGCGACCTGGTGGCGGTATCCCGCTCCGGTCAAATCGCCATCGCGGACGCCACCGGTCGCGAGCGTGAACGCTACAAAATCCCCTACGGCGCGGTTATTTCCACCAAAGATGGCGCTGAAGTAAAAGGCGGCAGCATCATCGCCAAATGGGATCCGCTCACGCACCCCATCATCTCTGAAGTGGCAGGCCGCGTGGCGTTTGCTGGTATGGAAGATGGTCTCTCCATCCGCCGCCAGCAGGACGAAATCACCGGTCTATCCACCATCCAGATTTTGGATCCGTCCGAGCGGCCCTCCGCCGGTAAAGATTTAAAAACCGCCATCACCTTGTTGGATGAAAAGGGTAACGAGATCATTCTCTCCCACTCCAACCAGCCTGCGCACTACATGCTGCCACCTAAGTCAATCTTGTCATTGGCCGACGGCAGCACGATCCAAGTGGGCGACGTAATTGCTCGTATCCCGCAGGAAGGCTCAAAAACACGCGACATCACCGGGGGTCTTCCTCGCGTAGCGGATTTGTTCGAAGCCCGTCGCCCGAAAGAATCCTCCATCCTGGCGGAGATCTCCGGCACCGTAACCTACGGCAAAGAAACCAAAGGCAAGCGCCGCTTGGTGATCACACCGATCAACGGCGAACTACTGCCCGACGGCTCCACCCACTACGAAGTGCTCATCCCCAAACACCGCCAGCTCACCGTGTTTGAAGGTGAAGTGGTCGCCAAGGGTGAAGTGGTATCCGACGGCCCGTCCAACCCACACGACATCTTGCGTTTACAAGGTGTCGTGGCGCTGGCCCGTTATATCACCAACGAAATCCAAGACGTATACCGTTTACAGGGCGTAAAAATTAACGACAAACACATTGAAGTGATCGTGCGTCAAATGCTGCGCAAAGTGGACATCACCGAAATGGGTGACTCCGAATTTGTAAAAGGCGAGCAAACCGAGTACCAGCGCACGCTGGAAGCCAACGAAAAACTGCGTGCTGAAAACCGCCAACCGGCGCAATACGAGCGCGTGTTGCTGGGTATCACCAAGGCCTCCTTAGCCACCGAGTCGTTTATTTCAGCGGCCTCGTTCCAAGAGACCACCCGTGTACTCACCGAAGCGGCTGTTACCGGCAAACTCGACAACCTGCGCGGCCTGAAAGAAAACGTCGTAGTGGGCCGATTAATCCCGGCTGGCACCGGCTTAACCTACCACGCCACCCGCCGTCGCCGCCGTGAAGAAGCTTTAGCTTCACACGAAGGCGCCAGCGCAGAAGCCGTAGAAGCCGCCTTGACCGAAGCGTTGAAACTTAGCGCTGAGTAATTCGTTAAGCTGATGCGGCTGGTTTTTAACCTAAACCAAACACATCGGCTTGACGGTGGCGGGGGGCATCATTAGAATGCGCCTCCCGCATTTTCTGTGGGAGGGTGGTTAACACCCAAACAACCTGTTTAATTAATCCCTTTGTTAATTCAAAGATCAATTTTTGGAGTCCATTTTCATGGCAACGATCAACCAGTTGGTTCGTAAGCCGAGAAAACGTAAAGTTCAGAAGAGTGACGTACCTGCGTTGCAAAACTGTCCTCAGCGTCGGGGTGTTTGCACCCGCGTTTACACCACAACCCCTAAGAAACCTAACTCAGCTCTGCGTAAAGTGTGCCGTGTGCGCCTGACCAATGGCTTTGAAGTGTCTTCTTACATCGGTGGTGAAGGGCATAACTTGCAAGAGCATAGCGTGGTGCTAATCCGTGGCGGTCGTGTAAAAGACCTTCCCGGTGTGCGATACCATACGGTGCGCGGTTCTCTGGATACTGCGGGCGTTGCTAAGCGTAAGCAAGCACGTTCTAAGTACGGTACTAAGCGTCCTAAATAAGGTCGCCTAAAGGCAGCCTAAAAAACCGCCTAACGTTTCTCGTTATACCAACCAGTAAGGCTGAGCCAGTCTCAGATAAACCTGAATACAAGTGAGTTATTTTTATGCCAAGAAGACGCGTAGTCGCCAAGCGTGAGATTCTCCCCGATCCCAAATTCGGAAGTCTTACCCTCGCGAAATTTATGAACCACGTAATGATTAGTGGTAAAAAATCCGTAGCCGAGCGCATTGTTTACGGAGCGCTCGCCACGGTGAGTGAAAAGTTAAAGAAAGATCCTGTTCAAGTGTTTGAGGAAGCACTGGAAAACGTAGCCCCAATGGTGGAAGTAAAATCCCGTCGTGTGGGTGGTGCTACGTACCAAGTGCCTGTTGAAGTTCGCCCTTCTCGCCGTACCGCGCTGGCAATGCGTTGGTTGGTGGAGTACTCACGTAACCGTGGTGAAAAATCCATGGCGGCCCGTCTGGCCGGTGAGTTAATCGACGCAGCCCAAAGTAAAGGCGGCTCGGTTAAAAAGCGTGAAGACGTTCACCGTATGGCTGAAGCGAACAAAGCGTTCTCGCATTTCCGCTTCTAGTCTGATCACACGTTTGAAACAAAAGGCAGCGATCATGCTGCCTTTTTCTTACATGCTTTCTATTTTTTAACATAAGCCATCCACAGGCGGGGATTCATCTTGGCACGCAAAACTCCCATCGCACGTTACCGTAACATCGGTATCTGCGCTCACGTAGATGCGGGTAAAACCACAACTACCGAGCGGGTGCTTTTTTATACGGGCGTGTCACATAAAATCGGTGAAGTCCACGACGGCGCCGCCACTATGGATTGGATGGCACAAGAACAAGAGCGTGGTATCACCATCACCTCTGCGGCCACTACCTGTTTCTGGAAGGGGATGGGCCAACAATTTGAAGATCATCGCATCAATATCATCGACACCCCCGGCCACGTTGACTTCACCATTGAAGTTGAGCGTTCTCTGCGCGTGTTAGACGGTGCGGTGGTGGTGTTATGCGGCACCTCCGGCGTGCAACCGCAAACTGAAACCGTATGGCGACAAGCCAACAAATACCACGTACCCCGTTTGGTATTCGTCAACAAAATGGACCGCACCGGCGCTGATTTTCGCCGCGTAGTGGCCCAGCTTAAAAGCCGTTTGGGCGCCAACCCCGTGCCGCTGCAAATGACTATCGGCGCAGAAGAGAGCTTCAAAGGCGTCGTTGACCTGATAAAAATGAAAGCCATTGTTTGGAGTGAACAAGACCAAGGCATGACGTTCACCTACGGTGAAATACCTGAAGACATGCAGGCCGAATGCGAAGAAATGCGCAATGATCTCGTTGAGTCAGCCGCAGAAGCCAACGACGAATTTATGGATAAATACCTCAATGGCGAGATGCTGACCGAGCTTGAAATTAAAGCCGGAATCCGCGCCCGCACATTAGCGGGTGAAATCATTCCGGTTATTGGCGGTTCAGCTTTTAAGAATAAAGGTGTGCAAGCCATGCTGGATGCGGTGATTGAATACCTTCCCGCGCCAACCGAAGTCAAACCTATTGAAGGTGTTTTGGAGAATGGTCAGGTCGATGTCCGTCATGCCGATGACTCAGCCCCGTTTTCCGCACTCGCCTTTAAAATAGCAACCGACCCATTTGTCGGCACACTGACTTTTTTCCGCGTCTATTCTGGCTCATTGAACTCCGGTGATGCCGTCTATAACCCGGTAAAAAATCGCAAAGAGCGCGTAGGCAGAATGGTGCAAATGCACGCCAATCAGCGCGACGAAATAAAAGAAGTCTTAGCGGGTGATATTGCTGCTGCCATCGGCCTAAAAGATGTCACCACCGGCGATACCCTGTGCTCTATTGATAGCGTGATCACACTTGAGCGCATGGAATTTCCCGAGCCGGTGATCTCGCTCGCTGTGGAGCCTAGAACCCAAGCCGACCAAGAAAAAATGGGTGTGGCGCTGGGCAAGCTGGCACAGGAAGACCCATCGTTTCGGGTGAAAACCGACGAAGAAACCGGTCAGATTATTATCTCCGGCATGGGCGAATTACACCTGGACATCATCGTTGATCGTATGCGCCGTGAATTCAGCGTGGATGCAAGCGTCGGCAAACCTCAGGTGGCCTACCGCGAAGCCATACGCAACACCTGTGAAATCGAAGGCAAATTTGTGCGCCAATCCGGCGGCAAGGGTCAGTACGGCCACTGCTGGATTCGTTTTGAGCCTACCGAAAAGGAAGGTTTGGAATTTGTGAATGAAATTGTAGGCGGCGTGGTGCCCAAAGAATTTGTGCCCGCAATCAGCAAGGGCATTGAAGAGCAGATGAAGAATGGTGTTTTGGCGGGTTATCCGCTGTTAGGCCTTAAAGCGTCGGTATTTGATGGCTCCTACCATGATGTGGACTCATCGGAAATCGCGTTTAAAATCGCAGCCTCAATGGCCACCAAAAAACTCTCACAACTCGGCGGCGCCGTGTTGCTTGAGCCTACCATGAAGGTTGAAGTCATCACGCCAGAAGAAAACATGGGTGATGTGGTGGGCGACTTAAACCGCCGTCGCGGTTTGATTCTAGGGATGGAGGAGTCATCTATGGGCAAAGTCATTAACGCGGAAGTGCCGCTGGCTGAAATGTTCGGTTACGCCACAGCATTGCGTTCGGCCACCCAGGGTCGCGCTACCTACGCTATGGAATTTGCCCGTTATTCAGAAGCACCAACAAACATCGTAAAAGAAATTATCGCCAGGAACACTTCTGGCGGTTACAGTTCGTAAACCTAAGTACCCAACCTTAATTAACTTAAATACCTTATTAAGAGGATATAACAGTGGCAAAGGCTAAATTTGAACGCAACAAACCCCACGTAAACGTAGGCACAATCGGCCACGTAGACCACGGCAAAACGACCTTGACAGCGGCCT
>JBEGTZ010000061.1:0-5778 GCA_041179125.1 Pseudomonadota bacterium
CGCACCAGCTTTACCAACGCGTTTAAGCGTTGGACAGGCCTTTCTCCGAGCACGTTTCGCAAGTTATTCCGCGATTATGTTTAGTGGGTGTCATCTTGGGAGCAACTTTTGTAATCCATAAAGTTGCTCCTATAGGGCAAAGCTTGTAGAGTCGTCAGCCCAAAAAATTTGCTGGAATGTTCTATGTCTCTATTTATTGCAAGTGCCTATGCCGCCGACGCTGCGGCAGCTGCCGCACCTAATCCTATTTTGCAAATACTCCCTTTTGTGGGGATATTTGTATTGATGTATTTTTTCATGATTCGCCCCCAGCGCAAGCGCCAGAAAGAGCATCAAGCACTTTTAACCGCATTGAGCAAAGGCGATGAAGTGGTGCTCAGCAGTGGAATGTTGGGCAAAATTGTAGAAGTGGAAGAGGCCTATTTGACCCTGGATGTGGCCGACAACGTTAAAATGAAATTTCAAAAACATGCTGTAGTAGCTGTGTTACCCAAGGGAACCATCAAAGCAATTTAACCTAAAAATGTGTCGTTTTTGCCATTAGCGCGGTGCCTACTCGAACGCTCGTTTAGCCCCGCGCTGTACTTGAAAACACCCCCTGTATTGGAATCAGGATTGCCATTTACAACCGATGAGAATATTGAGTGAGTCTACTGCGTTTTAGTGAATTTACCTGTTGGCGCAGTGATGAAGCTCTGTTCGAGCCTGTTGATTTCACACTTGAATCTGGTGATATCGTT
Source organism: Pseudomonadota bacterium (assembly GCA_041179125.1). Taxonomy (GTDB): domain Bacteria; phylum Pseudomonadota; class Gammaproteobacteria; order Pseudomonadales; family Cellvibrionaceae; genus CAMCXE01. The sequence continues at coordinate 741 of JBEGTZ010000061.1, forward strand.
CAGGTAGTGGGGCCAAATGGCGCGGGAAAAACAACATTATTGCGCTGTTTATGCGGCCTTTATAATGATTATCGGGGCGATATTATTTGGATGGACGCCTCATGGCGCAGCCAGTTTTATGAATTTTCCCAACACCTGTTGTATCTCGGTCACAACACGGGCGTAAAAAAATCACTCACCGCTGCGGAAAATTTAAGTTGGTATTTGGGTGTGCAGGAAGGCAGTGCGGCTCTATCGCGTGTTGAGGGCGCACTGGCTGAGGTGGGATTGGAATCCTATGTTGATACGCCTTGCCAAGAGTTGTCCGCCGGTCAATTGCGGCGCGTGGCACTGGCCCGCTTATACGCCACAGAGCGAAAACTCTGGGTGCTTGATGAGCCATTCACCGCTATTGATATCGCGGGTGTGGCCGAGCTTGAGCATCACCTGCAAAATCATGTTGCGCAGGGGGGCACGGTGCTGCTCACCACGCACCAAGCATTGGCTATCCGCCAAGTAAAAAGCCTGACTTTGGTACCTTGTTCCCAGGAGCTATCCCTTGAGTCTTGAGTCCTTTAGTCTGAGTTATGCCTTATCGGCCAGCTTAAAACGCGAATTCTTGTTGGCCGCACGTCAAAAAAGCGAGCTGTTTAATCCGCTGTTATTTTTTTTGGTTGTGGTTATTTTTGTCCCGCTTGGAATAACACCCGATAAAGTTTTTTTAGCGAAGCTTGCGCCCGGCATGATTTGGGTGTTTGCGCTGCTCGCAACTTTATTATCCCTTGAGAGTCTGTTCAAAGCCGATTACGAAGACGGCTCACTGGAGCAAATGCTCGTCAGTCCCTTGTCTTTAGTTTGGGTTATCGGCGTAAAGGTTTTTTGCCACTGGCTGTTAACCGGTGTTCCCTTAACATTGCTCGCCCCTGTGCTGGGCATCATGTTATTTTTGCCTGCGGATGCCTATTTAGGCCTCATGGTTTCCCTGCTGATTGGCACCGCATGTTTGAGCTTGATCGGTGCCATTGGTGCAGCGTTAACAGTGTCATTACGCCGTGGCGGGTTAGTGTTATCACTCATTGTTATGCCACTTTATGTACCGATATTGATTTTCGGTGCGGATACGGTAAATAGCGTGGCTCAGGGTTTACCGTATTTATTTTCATTATTGATATTGTGTGTGTTCTTTTTTTTAGCATTAATAGGCGCGCCTTTTGCCAGTGCAGGCGCTTTACGTATTAGCGTCACCGCTTAGGTATAAATATCGCGTTTGCCGCCGAAGTGGTTTGTTTTTTTGCACTGGGCGCTGGCCCATCATGTTGTGACCTGCGTTAGTGCAGGTTAGGACGTCTTTACCCATAATGGGAACAATTAAAACCATAGAGGTTGATCAATGAATTGGCAGTGGTTACATCGGTTTGGTTCGCCCAAATGGTTCTACGACAAAACCCATCTGTGGGTTTGGGGGCTTGGCATATTGGCCTGTGGGTTATTGTTTTTGGGCGCTGTTTGGGGGCTGGCATTTGCACCTATGGATGCTAAGCAGGGCAATAGCTACCGGATTATTTATATTCATGTGCCTAGCGCGGTTGTCTCTATGGCCGGTTATTACGTCATGGCAATTGCCGGAATCATCGGTCTAATTTGGCGTACAAAATTATCGTTTATTGTTATGCGTTCAGCTGCGCCCATTGGCGCATTTTTAACGTTCGCGGCATTGTTTACCGGGGCTGTGTGGGGTAAACCTACCTGGGGTACTTATTGGGTGTGGGATGCACGGATTACCTCCATGCTTATTTTGCTTTTTTTGTATCTGGGTATTATTGCGCTGCAAGGCGCATTTCAAAATCAAGATGCAGCGGATCGCAGTGCCGCCTGGCTTGCCATTGTGGGCATGGTAAACGTACCCATTATTTATAAATCGGTCGAATGGTGGAACACCTTGCATCAACCGGCCACCATCAAATTTACGCAAAAATCCACCATAGATCCCAGCATGTTGTATCCGTTGATTATTATGTTTTTTGCTTTTTACCTGTTTTATTTCTGGGTTTTACTGCGCTCAACACGGACGGAAATTTTGCGCCGAGAAATCAAAACTCAATGGGTTAGCGATATTATTAAAGGTTAAAAAACGATGAATTTTTATTTTGCTACTTTTTCTGAATTTGTACAGATGGGGACACACGGCCCCTACGTTTGGGCCTGTTATTTTCTGATGCTGGCGGTGTTGTTTGTGCTGGGTATTTCCCCCAATTTACGTACACGGCAACTGAAAAAATCATCGCGTTCGCGCAAGCCGACCGCAAAATCCACACCTACCGAGAGTGGTTCTGATCATGCATCCGCTGCGTAAACAACGTTTAATACTGGTATCGGCGATAGTGGTCGTAAGCAGTATTGTCGCCATTTTGGTTGGCTTTGCGATGAAAGAATACGCCAACCTTTTTTATCCCGTATCCAAAGTGGCCTCAGGTGAGGCGCCGAAGGGAAAATCCATTCGTGCAGGCGGATGTGTGGTGCCAGGCTCTGTGAAAAAATCAAAAGAAACACTGTTCACTACATTCGACCTTACCGACGGGCAAGCATCAATAACTGTAACCTACGATAGTATTTTGCCCGATCTTTTTGCGGAAGGCGAAGCCGCCGTAGTGACGGGTATTGTTAATGACGACGGCAGCATGAAGGCCAGCGAAGTTTTGGCAAAACACGATGAAAATTACACCCCGCCTGAAGTTGCGGATTCTGTAAAAAACACCAGCAAACATCAACAAGCTTGCAAGGGTATGGAATATGATTCCTGAATACGGTAATTTCGCGCTCATTTTAGCTTTAACACTTTCCGTTTGTTTAGCGATAGTGCCCATTGTGGGCAGTTTTACTGGCCGCGTTTTATGGATGGCGGCGGCGCGTCCGTTGGCTGTCGGGCAATTTGTATTTACCGCGATAGCGTTTGCTGCGCTCACTTATTGTTTTGTAGTGAGTGATTTCTCCGTTAAATATGTCGCCACCAACTCAAATACCCTTTTGCCTACGGCCTACAAAGTCAGTGCTGTATGGGGTGGCCACGAAGGCTCTTTATTATTGTGGTCCCTTGTTTTGTGCGCGTGGACGCTGGCCGTTGCGGCTTTTTCTAAACAATTGCCTTTAGATGTATTGGCGCGTGTTTTATCCGTAATGGGTATGATTGGTATTGGGTTTTTATCATTCATGCTCATCACATCGAATCCTTTTGCGCGTAATTTACCGGGCGTACCCAATGAAGGCGGTGATTTAAATCCGTTATTACAGGATTTTGGTTTAATTATTCACCCGCCGATGCTCTACATGGGCTATGTGGGTTTTTCAGTGGTATTCGCATTTGCCATTGCCGCCCTGATTGGCGGCAGATTAGATGCCTCTTGGGCCAGATGGTCGCGGCCTTGGACTAATATGGCATGGGCTTTTTTAACCATCGGTATTGCCTTAGGCAGTTGGTGGGCTTACTACGAGCTGGGTTGGGGCGGTTGGTGGTTTTGGGATCCCGTTGAAAACGCATCATTCATGCCTTGGCTCGTCGGCACAGCACTGATTCACTCTCTTGCCGTAACTGAAAAGCGGGGCGTTTTCAAAAGCTGGACAATATTGCTCGCCATTTTTGCTTTTTCCCTTAGTCTGTTAGGCACTTTTCTTGTGCGTTCAGGTGTTTTAACTTCCGTACATTCTTTCGCCGCCGACCCGGCACGCGGCACCTTTGTATTGGTGTTTTTAGGCATTGTTGTAGGGTCTTCATTATTGCTCTACGCATTTAGAGTGCCTGAATTCCGTGCTATTCCTACTTTTACCTGGTTATCTCGCGAAACCTTCCTGTTATTTAATAATATTATTTTCGTGATGGCTGCTGTGTGTGTGTTATTTGGCACCTTGTATCCAATACTGGCGGATTTTATCGCCAACGCAAAAATTTCCGTAGGCCCCCCCTGGTTTAACATATTTTTCGCGCCGTTAATGTCAGTGATCGCTGTGCTTTCTGGTATTGGTGTATTTTTAAATTGGAAAAAAACCGAAGGTAAAAAACTTTCACCGTTGATATTTACCGTCAGTGCAAGCCTTATTATTGGTTTGTTATCACCACTTCTTGGCGATAAATATCATTGGGGTACGGCGTTTGTAGCGGCGTTAGGCTCTTGGGTTATTTTGTCTAATGTTATGCATGTTTTGGTAAAGGCCAGCCAGTCGCGCAGTGGTTTACAGGCGGGTATTAGCAAATTAAGTTTGAGCTATTGGGGAATGATTATTGCGCACATTGGTTTTGCATGTTCATTAATGGGTGCGGGGTTAGCGACTATTTATTCAGAGCAAAGAGATTTGCGTCTGGCCTATCAACAAAAAGTACAAGTGGGCGGCTACGAATTTGAATTAATTGATGTGGCCAATACGCGCGGCCCGAATTACACCGCTGAAACTGGTGATATCCAAGTTTATAAAGATGCAAAACCCTATGTTCGTTTGCATCCAGAAAACCGCCAGTATTTATCGGGTGGCAATAAAATGACGGAAGCCGCTATAGACCCAGGTTTTACCCGTGACTTATATGTTGCCTTGGGAGAAAAGTTAGATACCAATGCATGGGCTTTACGTGTTCATTATAAAGCGTTTGTGCGTTGGATTTGGCTGGGTGCCATATTGATGGGATTGGGCGGCACGTTGTCGATTGTTGATAAGCGTTACCGCTTAAAAGTGGCGCAAAAAAATGAAATTCCAACGTCCGCAGCACCGTCACTTGCTTTTAAAACGGATAAGGAATTAGCATGAAGCGGCTACGTTTATTTATTCCTCTTGTCGTTTTTATTTTTTTAGCCGCATTATTGTACTGGGGGATGTCGCGTAACCCTGATGAATTACCTTCTGTATTGATTGGTAAGCCATTGCCTGAATTTTCATTGCCCAGCTTAAACGACCCCTCTGCGCGAATTAGTAAAACGAATTTAATTGGCAAGCCATTTATTTTGAATGTGTGGGCGAGTTGGTGCCCAACCTGTAAAGATGAACACCCCTATTTAAATAAATTATCCGCAATGGG
>JBEGTZ010000062.1:0-4671 GCA_041179125.1 Pseudomonadota bacterium
GCGCGCCAAGGGCGGGGAACAAATGCAACTCAAACCGCCGCCGCACACGCTTAGCATGTTCCTGGCTCCATTTTTTATTGGACAAAAGCCAAGCCTGCGCCACCTCAGCAAACGGATGCACCGCTGCTGCGGCGGCTTTGGCCTTAGCTTTTTCCGCCAAAGGATCCACCCCTGCCGCCAACTGCGCCACAAACCCCGCCCGCAACTCCCGCGCCAGCGCCAGGCCCACAGCAGGGTAAGCCCCAAATGAAGCCAACCCCTCCCGGCCATCCGGCTTGCGGTACTTCAACCGCCAGCTTTTAACCCCACTTTTTTTAACCAACAAAAAAAGCCCACCGCCATCAAACATTTTATAGTCTGAGGCGGTGGGCTTGGCTTGAGCTATTTTAGTATCGCGCAACGGCGCAACAACCCTGGGCATGGGGTGCATCCTTTTTTTGGGGTATGGTTTAAAATCAAACCGAACACTACCCCAACTTGCACCCCCAAAACTAGTGCGTTGTACTGATTCTTAATGCTTCTTTGTGATGCATGTTTTTTAGTTTGAGGCGAAAAAAAAGCCCTGTTTTAAGGGCTTTTTTAACTAATTTGCAGCTTGGCGCGGCCTGCTACATCTTATGCATGGTACCAGTGGCCGGACTCGAACCGGCACGGGGGTAAGCCCGGTGGATTTTGAATCCACTGCGTCTACCAATTTCGCCACACTGGCAAAGTGGCGCGCATCATAGCAGCGCGTTATGGATTGTCAATTCTTTTCTTTTTGGGCTTTTGTGATTTTTGGGTGGGGAAATTAAGGGGTTTTTGAGGGGGTAAGCTTACTTCCCTGTGAGCTTTTGGGGTGTTGTGCGCGGGGTTTTTGTGTTATTCGCCGCTGTTTTGGTAGTTGGTGATGGAGTCTAGTATTTCTTGGCGTGCGGCTTCTACATCGCCCCAGCCTTCAATTTTCACCCATTTGCCTTTTTCAAGGTCTTTATAGTGTTGGAAGAAGTGTTCAACTTGTTGCACTAGGATTTCGGGTAGGTCGGTGTAGTTTTTGACGTGATCGTATACGGAGGTGACTTTGCTGACGGGTACGGCGAGGATTTTGGCGTCTTGGCCGCCGTCGTCGGTCATTTTGAGGACGCCGACTGGGCGGCAGGCGATTACTGTGCCGTGGATTAAGGGGCGGTCGAGTACGACCAGTACGTCGGCAGGGTCGCCGTCGCCGCAGAGGGTGTGGGGGATGTAGCCGTAGTTGCAGGGGTAGCGCATGGCGGTGCCCAATACGCGGTCTACGAATAAAACGCCGGAGTCTTTATCAACTTCATATTTCACCGGCTCGCCGCCTTGGGGGATTTCGATGATGACGTTGACGTTATCGGGTGGGTTTTTGCCGACGGGAACTAGGTTGTAGCTCATGGGGGAGTCCTATTGTTTAGGGGATGTAGTTTAGAGGATGTGGTTTGAGGGGTTAAAAAGGCGCGAGTTTACCCTAAAAACTTCTGTTGAGCTTTACCCTAAAAACCGCAGTTGAATCACTCAAATCTGCACAACCCCTCAGGCATCGCCTAGCAAAAGTTAAAAAATTCGAACAATCAATAAAGTTGCCCTTCATTTTTAACTTTCATTATTCGAACCAATGGCTTACACAGCTTTTGAGCGCCCAGCTGAGGTTTTTAGGATGATTGCTTCACAAAATTGCCCTTATACGTAAATTTACGTATTCACATCCTTAAACCTTGAAACCACACTTGGATCACCCAGCTCTGCGCAACCCCTTGGTACGTCTAGCAAAAGTTAAATTTGAGCCGCCAATAAAGCTGTCCTGCATTTTATGGCTTAGCCGGTTTTAGGGCGCTCAACTGGGCTTCAGGGTGAAGTGAGTGCAAATTCACAAAAAAATATGCTCAAGGTGTTTGAGAGCTGTCTATGTGATCCATCGCATAATTAAGTGCTAAAAACCACCTAGACTGTGCCTTTGAGTTATTAGCGTTTGGAAGCTCTAAAAATAGTGAAATAAGCCTGCTGTACGTTTAATGTTTCAGTGTTAATAGCAGGGTTTTTAAATACAGATTAAATCAACTAACCGCATCGGGCTTAGGCTTAAGGGGCGTCTATATGGATACATCATTTATTACTCATGGTGCGGGCGTTGTTAAACGCCGTCTGCGTTTTTTAGAGCCGGGTTTTTTAAAAAGGGCGCTGCCGGGTTTTTTAAAAAGCTCATTACCTGCGCTGGGCCTACTCATTTTGGCCGGGTGTACTGCGGACCCTAACGCCTCATCCAGCAGTTCAAGCTCCAGCAGTTCATCAAGCAGTTCCAGCGGCTCCAGCTGGTCGCAAACCGGCAATCCAGCACTGGGCGAAATTGCCTACAGTCAGCAGTGCTTAGGCTGCCACGGCAAGCAGGGCAGCTCGGATATCAACCCGAATAATTTAAAAGTGGCTGCCGCCAAAGCCAATTTGGCTAAGTACATTCACGACGTAATGCCTATGGGCAAACCCACCAACTGCGTAAATGACTGCGCCGCCAACACCGCCGCCTACATTCGCTCTTGGGTGGCTACCAGCAGTTCAAGTTCTAGCAGCTCCGGTACCGTCAGCCTGGATGGCAAGGCTCTGTTTGCCAGCAAATGCGCCAAGTGCCACGGCGCCAACGGTGAGGGTATTGTTGATAGCGGGCCTGCGCTGAATAAAGAGACCTTCAGCGAAAGTTACTTGCTCGGAAAAATTCCCACTATGCCAGGCAGCTGCTCCGGCGATTGCGCAACAGCGGTGGCCAAATATATCCGCGCTACCTTCACGCCGGTTCAGGTTAGCTGTAACGGTGCGGAGACCGCTGTGCCTAAACAGTTGCGCCTGTTAACCCGTACTGAATACCGCAACACGGTGAATGACCTGTTTAATATCACCTCTACAGTGGCGGAATCCCTACCCGTTACCGATCCTGTCGGCGGCTACGATAACAATGCGCGTGCCTCCGGGGTGACTGAATCCCACATGGGCAAATACTGGGATGCGGCGGGCGCTCTGGCGGATACCGTGAACATCAGCAACATCAATACCTGCAACCAAAAAACCACCGCCTGCGGCACCACTATTGCGGATGCTTTCGGTTCCAAGGCCTTCCGCCGCCCGCTTACCAGCGCTGAGCGCACGGATTATGTCGATTTGTTCATGTACGCCAAAGATGCCACCCAGGGCACCCGTTATTTGATCCGCGCCATGTTGTCTTCGCCTAACTTTCTCTACCGTTCTGAAGTGGGCAATAACGGCACCCTTACGCCTTACGAAACCGCAAGCCTGTTGTCGTACACCTTCTGGGGCAGCATTCCAGATGCCACGCTAACCACCGCAGCTGCGAATAATCAGCTTGCCACCCCGGCGCAATTGCGGGCGCAAGCCAGCCGGTTGTTGGCGGATGCGAAAGCCAAACGGCATATCACCCACTTTGCGCGCCAGTGGTTGGGCGCCCAGCCAATGGTGGATATCAATAAAGATTTAAACACCTTCCCGCAGTTAACCACCAGCTTACGCTCGGCGATTGATAGCGAGTTTGATCTGTTTATTCAGGACATATTCTTTAATAACAGCAGCAAATTTAGTGAGGTGTATCTGGCTAATTACACTTACGCCAACGCTACTTTGGCGCAGTTTTATGGCCTCGGTGGCGGCGGCAGCAGCTTCGCCAAAGTCCAAGCTGGCGCCCAACGAGGCGGGGTGTTGGACATGGCAGCGGTGTTATCCAGCCATGCGCAATTTAACCAAACCTCACCGATCAAACGCGGTAAGTTTGTGCGCGAACGCCTGCTCTGCCAGGAGTTGCCACCGCCACCGCCCGGTTTAAATGCAAAACCCCCAGCGCTGGACCCCAGCAAACCCACGCGGGATCGTTTTGCAGCGCACACCTCAGACCCATCCTGCCAAAGCTGCCACCAGTTTATCGACCCGATCGGTTTTTCGTTTGAGCGCTACGACGGCATTGGCGCCTACCGCACCAGCGAAAGTGGCCGTTCTGTAGATGATTCAGGCAGCCTGCGCGGCCTAGTGAACCGCACCGATACCGATGTGACCGATTATTACGGCACCCAGGATTTAGCCCAAATTCTAGCCACATCCACCTCTGGCTCGTCCTGTTTGGCCAAGCAGTTTGAAGTGTATGTCACGGGGAATGCCCACCCGGATCAGTGTACCGTGCAAAACGTCGTTTCACGCTGGAGCAACAAGGCCTATGTACTGCCTGAACTCTGGCTGGAAGCTGTTTCGTCCGAATCATTCCTGAAGCGTAACTAAGAGGAGCCACCCCATGAAAAGACGCGCATTAATTAAAGGCATTATGGCGGCACCTCTGTGGACAGCCCTACCGCTGTCGCACCTGATCACCCGCACCGCAATGGCCGCCGACCGCCCCATTCGCACCCTATTTATTTACCATCCAGACGGCTGCACGCCAGACCTTTGGCACCCAGCGGCGGCCGCCTCCAACCCCTCGCTGAAAGCACAAACGGCACCGTTGGAAAAAGTAAAACAACACTGCACCTTTATGGATGGTTTTTATTTGGTGGGCAACGGTGACACCCACGAAGGCGGCGCTGCCAAAGTATTAACGGCTAATAATGCCAGCAGCAGCCAAGGCGGCTCTTCCTCCTCTATTGAAGTGGCTTTAGGTCAGTTGTCGCCCACCTTGTTTAA
>JBEGTZ010000063.1:0-5613 GCA_041179125.1 Pseudomonadota bacterium
CGAGTTTTACCATTGGCGCTGAGGTGTATAAGCCCATATTAAAACAGGCATTGCGCACATTTTTTTACCAGCGCGCGGGGCTTGCTAAATCCTTGCCCTTTGCCGAAGCTGCCTGGGTGGATGGCGCAAGCCACATTGGCGCAGGCCAAGATAAAAATGCGCGCCTTTTTAATGACGCGGGGAATGCAGTAAAAGAAAAAGACTTATCCGGCGGTTGGTACGATGCGGGGGATTACAATAAATACACTAGCTGGGCCGCTGATTATGTCATCACGCTGCTGCACGCCTATTTAGAAAACCCCGCTGCTTGGGGTGATGATTTTTCTATCCCCGAATCAGGCAATGGCATCCCCGATATTATTGATGAAATTAAATGGGGTTTAGACTGGCTCATTAAAATGCAAAATGCCACTGGCGATAATTCCGTGTTATCTATTGTTAGCCTATCCCATGCAAGCCCACCTTCTGCTGCAAAAGGTGCAAGTTACTACGGCCCTGCCACCACCAATGCCAGCATGTCCTCCGCTGCCGCTTTTGCTTTAGCGAGTAAGGTATTTAAGGACTCAGGTATCAGCAGCCTGGTTAATTCCTCTGAGGATTTAAAAAATCGTGCGGAAGGCGCTTGGGCTTGGGCGGTAGCGAACCCGGATATTATTTTTAAAAATAACGACACAGCATCCGGCTCTAAAGATATTGGCGCAGGGCAACAGGAGCCGTTACTTTCCAATGGCTCACCAGATTTAACCGCGCGCGCCACCAAAAAACGCATCGCCGCCGTGTATATGTTTGCGGCCACAGGTAAAGATGTTTATAAAAATCATATTGAAACTGAATATACCAAAGCGGATTTAAAAACATTTGCCGATTCCTACCGAGAACTTGAAAACACCAGCCTGCTTTATTACGCCAATTTACCCAATACCACTGAAAGTGTTACTACGAGTATTAAAAATTGGTTTAAAAAAGCGATGGAATCAAGCGATAACTGGAATGCCATGCCGGCCTCATCTACAACACAGTCACGCGACCCTTATTTAGCGTTTATTAATCATTATGGCTGGGGCAGCAATAGCACAAAATCCGCAAAGGGCAGTATGTTTATGAATATTAACCACTATGCGGTCGCAGGGTTTGATTCGCAGCAGGCAAAAAACCATGCGTTAACCTATGTAAATTATCTGCACGGCGTCAACCCGCAGGGCATTGTGTATTTATCCAATATGTACAACAGCGGCGCGCATTATTCAGTTAATGAGTTTTACCACACCTGGTTTACCAACGGCAGCTCAAGCTGGGACAGAGTAACAACCACTACACCTGGCCCTGCGCCTGGTTTTTTAGTGGGTGGGCCTAACCCCGATTACGATTGGGACAGTTTTTGCGTTAATACACCCAGTGATTCCCGCTGCGAGGGCAATACTGCACCAACGCCACCCAAAGGCCAACCCAAACAAAAAGCCTATAAAGATTTTAATACTAGCTGGCCGCTAAATTCCTGGTCGGTAACGGAGAATTCCTGTGGTTATCAGGCTAATTATTTACGCTTGTTATCGAAATTTGTGAATTAACTGTAAGAGTATGAGCTAGCGGGGTTAGTTACCTAAAGTGGCTAACCTAGCATTTAACCTAGAAGCTTCAGTTGAGCACCAAAATGCGGTGTGAATTCTTAATGTGAATAGTGAAAATTAAACATGAAAAGCGCATTGATTAGTTTAAAAATTTTCGTAACTATTCAGCTCAGCACAATTTCAGCGCAATTTCTATTTGATTCACGTCATCCCCGCGCGGGGATGACGAAAAAATGTGCTGAATAGTTACAAAATTTCTAAGCTTGATTAGGCGTTACCCGCAACCTGCACAAACTTGGGTAAATAAACCGAAGCTTCTAGGCTTAACGATACCGAATTAATAACCCTTGGCTGTCGCCGCGCAAGGCTGCGCATTCCAGTGCGCGGATGGTTTTTTCCGATAGGCGCCCAGGGCTTGCCACTACGGTTTGGCTATTGCCAGCCACTAAAGCATCCCAGCAAACCCAAAGCGCTTCTTCAGCATTTTTAACATGGACTAGACGAAGCTTAGTTAAATCAAAACCGTAATCCACCAGCATGTCACGGTGTACGCCCTTAGGCGCAATCCAAGTCAACCAGCGGTCGGCGCAGGTTCGGCTGAGGTGTGCAAGCATGGGGAGAATCAACGCTAAGGAATCCTCGGCGCCAGGTAATACTACTTCGGTGATGCCGATATTAGGTTGTGTTTTAACCGCTGTTTGAATTGCCATAAATTAACCTCTACGAATGATGCCAACGCTTAATCCTTCAATAGAGAAATTGCGATCCCTTAAATCGACTTGTATAACATTAAACTCTGGATTTTCAGGCCAAAGCTCCACCACCGAGCGGTTGCGCTCGCGACGATAGCGTTTAACGGTGACTTCATCTTCAATACGGGCGACGATAATATCGTTGTTGTGTACTTGAGATGTGGCGTGTACAGCGAGTAAATCACCATCCAAAATACCGGCGTCTTTCATACTCATCCCGGATACCCGCAAAAAATAATCGGCTCTGGGGTGAAAAAAGGCTTCAGGTACGGGGCAATATTCTTCGATATTTTGCGTGGCAAGGATGGGGTTGCCGGCGGCCACACGGCCAACTATAGGGATGCCACGCTCGTGATCCGGCAGGCGAATACCACGAGAGGCACCCTCTACAACCTCGATTACCCCCTTGCGAGCCAGTGCTTTGATGTGCTCCTCCGCAGCGTTGGCGGATTTAAACCCCAGCATTTGGGCTATTTCAGCCCGTGTGGGCGGATAACCGGTGGTGTCTATTTGGTCTTTTATGAGTTCAAAAATTTGTTGCTGGCGAGAAGTGAGCTTGAGCATGGAGTGCCTCATAGGCATGGTTTTTTATACAGTACTTGGGATTATATACAGTAGTTTTTGCAGTGCAAGCCTTTTTTATAATTCCCGCACAGGCCTTAAGAATCAACGCCTGGCGCCTCACCCCTTAGCAGAGTATACGTGTTGACAACGTCGGCCCGCCTCGCAATGATGCGAAGCCCTACTGCTATTTCCTTAGATAGAATTTCCATGCGACTAGTTGGCCCCGTTATTCTTGATATTCAAGGCTATGAACTTACCGCTGAAGAGCGTGAGGTATTGCTTCACCCCCAGGTGGGCGGCGTTATTTTTTTCAGCCGCAATATCGATAACCCGAAACAAATTGCCGAAGTAACGCGCCATATCGCGCAAATTAACCCGCAGTTATTGCTTACGGTGGATCAAGAAGGTGGCCGTGTTCAGCGCTTAAAAAAGGGGTTTTTTCTGCTGCCCCCAATGGGCAGGCTGGGGGCGCTGTACGCCAGTGATGCTGATTTAGCCTGTCATCTAGCCTCTGAATTGGGCTGGTTAATGGCGAGCGAAGTGCTTGGGGTAGGCATTGATTTAAGCTTTGCGCCGGTGCTCGATGTGGATCGCCATCACAGCAGTGTGATAGGCGACCGCGCATTTAGCCCAACCGCCGCGCATGTAACAGCCTTGGCGGGCGCTTTTATTGATGGCATGGAGCACGCCGGTATGCGCAGCTGCGGCAAACATTTCCCCGGCCACGGCAGCGTTAAGGCGGACAGCCACCTGGAGCTACCGACAGACCCGCGCCCGCGTGAAGAAATTGAAGCGCACGACCTCATTCCGTTCCTCGCCCTCTTACCCAAACTTGCCGCCGTTATGCCTGCACACATTATTTTCCCCGCAGTCGATTCCAACCCTGTTGGGTTTTCTGCGCATTGGTTACAGGATTTCCTGCGCCGCAAGTTGGGTTTTAGCGGTGTTGTTATTAGCGATGATTTATCTATGGCGGGCGCCGCATTTGCTGGGGATTATCCGGCGCGGGCGCAAATGGCGTTAGAGGCGGGTTGCGATGGAATATTGGTGTGTAATCACCCGCACCAAGCTCATCAAGTATTGGATTTTTTGGAGGGCATAAATAGCCCAAAAACCGGGCGTTTAATGGCGTTAAAAGGAAATAATAGCCTGCCTCTGGCTCAGCTTCAGGCTGAAAAAAAATGGGATACCGCTTGTGAATTAATTGCGCGTTATTTGTCGGCGGGCTAAGACTGCGGAATATACACGTCTTAACGTTCATTTTTTGAAGCGCTACTATTTTAGACACTTAATTTTGCACCGCAAAAAATCAAAAAAAATCGATGTATTGATTACCCGACAAAAGAATTGCGCAGCAAATAGACGGTATCTCGCATACACTTATTAGAAGTTCGGCTTAGCACTGAGATTTTCAAAATGATTCTTACTGTTTTTCGATCTCGCCTAAAAGAAGAGGCGCAAGAAGAATATAAAATACTCGTGCCGCACATTGTAGCGGAGGCAGAAAAAATGCCAGGTTTTTTGTGGCGTAAGTCGTATGTTGCCGAAGACGGTGAGCGCCTGAGTTTAGGGTACCTCCGGCAATTCAATTTTCGCGATGATCGCGAGGCATTTTCGCACGGAAGGAGGGAATTTATGCGGTATAAATGACCGACTGAGTACGAAAATAACGAAGCGAGCGCTCGAAAAGTGGATTTCCGGAGGTGCCCTTTAGTGGCATTTGAAGATGAACATTCGCAATACCATTGGTCGCAAAATGCCGCACATGTGGCGGCGCAAAAGCGTGGACGTGATGCATTTTATTCTGAATATACTGTTCAAGTTTGCACAGTGATTCGCGATGCTAAGTTTTCAGCGCTGTGATTTTTACTGGCAGCGCTCGCGCTGTTTTAAATAACACTTTGGCCTGAGGCATTTATGAGCCAAAAAAATATGTGTTCGTTGAATGAGTTTGCCGAGCCAATTTATTCATTTGAACAGGTTGTGGATGCGGTATCTAACTTGGCCGCTGATATTAATCAAGCCTTACCCGGCCAAGAGCCTTTACTCGTTTTATGCCTACTCAATGGTGGTTTGGTATTTACTGGGCAGCTTTTGCCGCATTTAACCCGCCCGGTTGAATTAAGTTATGTTCATGCCACGCGTTACCACAATAATGTGGCAGGCGCGCAGTTGCGCTGGATCACGCCCCAGCACGCAAATATTCAAGGCAAACATATTTTGTTGTGCGACGATATTTTTGATGAAGGCAAAACCCTACACGCGGTTTATCAAGAATTAATGCAGCAAGGTGCGTGTTCGGTTCATTGTGCGGTGATGACCACCAAAGATCACCCACGCAAGCCGGTGGATTTCCGCCCGGAATTCAGTGCTTTAAATGTGCCTGATCGCTATGTATTTGGTATGGGAATGGATTATTCAGGACTGTGGCGTAATGCGCCTGGGATTTATGCGGTGAAAGGGTTGTAAAAAATATTTTTTACGGCCAGCCTCTGCCGCCAGACTGATTCGAGCATTGTATTTTTGATTTGAAACAATTAATTCCCCAGCAATAAAAAAGGCGCATTAAGCGCCTTTTTTATTTCCGGTTATTTCGAGTGAAAACTCTAACGCAGATTCAACCCCCAAATGCATAACGCCCCCTCTTTTTTAAATATTCCCTATTATCAGTGAAGCTAAATCTAAAACCTACCGCGCTTCGCTTGGTGTCCCCTCAAATAATTCATTTA
>JBEGTZ010000064.1:0-14327 GCA_041179125.1 Pseudomonadota bacterium
CATCGGTTTGTTGTATTGCATGGGGTATCCTAAAGCAAGTTCTCATCCTGGTTTAGCTTAGGTGGTACGCAGCGCATTGCCGGTGTTTTTTTAGACGACTTAAGCCGGAAACATCCTGCTAAATGTCATCTTGGTTATTAGCTCCTCCATCAACCTAGAAACCGCACCGCCGACTCATTCGGGTCGCGGCTTTTGCCTGCGGCACTGAGTTTTTGCTCGTATTCCCGCCAGTTTTCCGCGTGAAATTTCCCCAGTTCATACAGGTAGTTCCAGGTATAAATGCCGGAATCATGGCCGTCGTTAAAGATGATTTTAATCGCGTAATTTCCCTGCGCCGCCAGGGAATTAACCGCCACATTTAACTTGCCGAATTGCAATACCTGCTGGCCTGGGCCGTGGCCTTGCACCTCGGCGGAAGGGGAAAAAACCCGCAAGTATTCTGCTGATAACAAAAAACATTCGTCAGCGAATACAACTTCTAATTGTTGCGATGCGCTATGCAGGTGGATTTTTTGCGGTGTGTTGGACTGCCTATTGGTGTGCATGGCGCTTCCCCAAAAACGTAGGGTGGGCAAGTTGCCCACCGACTTAACTGAAGTTTCTAGGCTAGGCTAGAGAATATACCGGCTTGAATCTTCATTCTGCGCCAACAAGCCAAGCTCTTGCTCCACAAACCCGGCATTTACCTCCAAGCTGTTTTGCTCCTGCCCGGCATCAAAAGATACCGCCTCCAATAAACGTTCCAACACCGTATGCAAGCGGCGGGCGCCGATGTTTTCGGTGGTTTCATTCACCAAATGGGCAATTTCAGCAATGCGTTTAATGCCGCAGGCGGTAAAGGTGATGGCTACGCCTTCGGTGGCTAACAGGGCGGTGTGTTGGGTGGTCAGTGAGTGATCTGGCTCGGTGAGAATGCGTTCTAAATCCGCCGGGGTGAGGGCTTCTAATTCCACGCGGATAGGCAGGCGGCCTTGTAATTCAGGGATTAAATCCGAGGGTTTGGTGAGGTGAAACGCGCCGGAGGTAATAAATAAAATATGGTCGGTTTTGATGCTGCCGTGTTTGGTGGATACGGTGCAACCTTCAATTAATGGCAATAAATCCCGTTGCACGCCCTCGCGGGATACGTCGGCGCCGGAGTTGCTTTGGCGTTTGGCCACCTTGTCGATTTCGTCGATAAATACAATGCCGTTTTGTTCCGCCGCTTCAATGGCGCGGGTTTTTAATTCTTCTTCATTAATTAATTTGCTGGCTTCTTCATCGGTGAGTTTTTTTAATGCTTGTTTTACCGTTAATTTAGCTTTTTTGGTTTTGCCGGAGGACATGGAAGAAAACATGTTTTGCAATTGATTGGTCATGTCTTCCATGCCGGGCGGGGCCATAATTTCCACGCCCACTGAAGTTGCGGCTACATCCAGTTCAATTTCTTTATCGTCCAGCGCGCCTTCGCGCAATTTTTTGCGGAATAATTGCCGCGCACCGGATTCGTGTTTTTCATCGCTATCGGTTGTGTTAAATGCGTTACGGGCGGGGGGCAAAAGGGCATCTAAAATACGCTCTTCAGCGGCGTCTTGCGCTTTGTTGCGCATTTTTTGTTTTTCTTGCTCGCGCAGCATTTTGATAGAGCTGTCGACTAAATCGCGAATAATAGAATCCACATCGCGGCCCACATAACCCACTTCGGTAAATTTGGTGGCTTCTACTTTAATAAACGGCGCGTTGGCGAGTTTGGCTAAGCGGCGGGCAATTTCTGTTTTGCCAACGCCGGTGGGGCCGATCATTAAAATATTTTTCGGCGTAATTTCATCCCGCAGGGCGCCTGTAATTTGCATCCGGCGGTAGCGGTTGCGCAGGGCAATGGCCACGGCGCGTTTGGCGGCCTGTTGGCCAACAATGTGTTTGTCGAGTTCGGCGACGATTTCACGGGGGGTCATCTGAGGCATGGTGAGTCTCTAAAATTCTAATGCTTTAATGGTGAATTTATTGATGTTCGAGGTACCCAAAGGCGCGTTTTTAAAATTCTAATTCTTCGATGGTGAATTGATGGTTGGTATACACACAGATGTCACCGGCAATCGTGAGGCTTTTTTCTACAATATTGCGGGCGTCCATATCGGTGTGGTTGTACAGAGCGCGGGCGGCGGAAAGCGCAAACGAGCCGCCGGAGCCGATGGCGATAAGGTCTTGTTCCGGCTGAATAACATCGCCATTGCCGGTGATAATCAGTGAAGCCTCGGCATTGGCCACCGCCAAAAGTGCTTCCAATCGGCGCAGGGCGCGGTCGCTGCGCCAGTCTTTGGCCAATTCCACCGCTGCGCGCACCAACTGGCCGCCGTGGCTTTCAAGCTTCGCCTCAAAGCGTTCAAACAGCGTGAATGCATCGGCGGTGCCGCCTGCAAAGCCTGCTATTACTTGGTTTTTATACAAACGGCGCACTTTGCGGGCGTTGCCTTTCATGATGGTATTGCCCATAGAGACTTGCCCATCGCCGCCAATCACCACACGGCCATTACGCCGCACCGATAAAATAGTTGTACCCCGATATTGCTCCACGTCGCCGCCTGAATGTTTGCCAATAAGCCGGGGTTAGTGGGGGCGGGGGTGGGTAATTCAACCTAAGAACCTAAGAACCTAAGAACCTAGAAACAGAGGAGCCGCAGTAGCGTTCCGTCTAGGTTGAGGCGGGCTTGCAGCGCGATGGCACCTACAACGCGGCCTTCAACACCAGTGCATCGTATTTATTATCGGTCAGCTGCCTATGGATGCGATCGGTTTCGGCGAGGCTTTTAACGGGGCCGATTAATACGCGGTGCCAGGTTTCCGTATTGCGCAGGGTGACTTTTTCCACCCGCGCGGTAAGCCCTAGGAGTAACAATTTAGCGCGGGTGGCGTCGGCGTCGGCGTCGTTTTTGTAGCTGGCCACTTGCAGTAAATAGGTGCTGTTGCTGGCTTGTTCGGTGGTGGTTGTGGTGTTGGCGGGTGTTTCGTTGCGTGTGGTGATAGGGGGCTGGTTTTCTTTGAGTAAACGATAAAAATCGTAACGCGGTTTGATGGTTTCGTCGCTGGTTGATGCGGTTGGGCTGGAGGCGTCTTGTGTTTTAGCGGCTTTTTCGCGGGCTTCCTGCTTGGGGGCGGTGGGGATTTTTGAGACATGTAATAGGAACATCACAAACGCACCCAGCAGGCCGCCGGTGAGCAACCATATCCAGCCGGGTACTGGGGTTTTGGGTGCGCGTTTGGGTTCGGCGCCGTGTTTTTTCCGTGCGGGTTTGGCTCTCATACGGTCAGTTTGTTCTTACTTATATTTTATAGGAGGGTAAAAAGAACGCATTTTAGCCCCGGCGGTAGGTTTTAGGTCAAATCCTGCGGGTCCACATCCAAAGACCAACGCAGGCGGGCGGCTTCGGGCAGCGCGTGCAGTTGGTTTAGCAGGGGTTTGAGCAGCTGTTGTAGCTGGCCTTTGCTGTTGGCGCGCAGGTGCAGTTGGTAGCGGTAGAAGTGATTGCGCTTTTCCAGCAGCGCGGGAATGGGGCCTAGATACTGCTGCTGCGGGCTAGGAGGGCTGAGTTGTTCGGCCAGTGTGCGCAGTTTGGTTAAAAATTCCTGTGCTTTTTGCGGGTTCTTGTCCTCCACACGGATCAACGCCAAGGCGCCAAATGGTGG
Source organism: Pseudomonadota bacterium (assembly GCA_041179125.1). Taxonomy (GTDB): domain Bacteria; phylum Pseudomonadota; class Gammaproteobacteria; order Pseudomonadales; family Cellvibrionaceae; genus CAMCXE01. Next base: position 3,664 of record JBEGTZ010000064.1, read on the forward strand.
CAGGTTAATTTGGCGGCGTTCGGCCAGCAACATCGCCGCGTACTGGCTGTAATCCTGTTCCAGCAGGCATTGTAAAAGCGGGTGGTCCGGCTTGAAGGTTTGTAGGAGCACTTGGCCTGGCAGTGCGGCGCGGCCTGCGCGGCCCGCCACTTGGGTGATCAGCTGACCTAAGCGCTCGGTGGCGCGGAAGTCCCCGCTTAGCAAACCCTGGTCGGCATCCACAATCACCACCAAAGTGAGGCTGGGGAAATGGTGGCCCTTAGCCAGCATTTGGGTGCCCACCAAAATACACGGGATACCGCTATGCACCTGGGTAAGCAATTCCTGCATGGCGTGTTTGCGCCCCATAGAATCTTGGTCAACGCGGGATACCATCACATTCGCAAACTGTTTGGCTAAAAATTCTTCCGCCTTTTCAGTGCCTTGGCCCAGCGGGTGTAAGCGCTCGCTGCGGCAGCCGGGGCAGCGTGTAGGCGGTGCTTGTTGGGCGTCGCAGTGGTGGCAGTGCAGATGATGGGGCGAAAGATGCAGCGTCATTGGGGCATCGCAGCGGGCGCACTGGGCGCTCCAGCCGCAATCCTGGCACAACAAACTGGGCGCAAAGCCACGCCGGTTGAGAAACACCAGCGCCTGTTCGCCGCGCGAAATACACGCATCCAGCGCATCCAGGCTGGTCATCGAAAGCCCCGCCTGGTGTTTTTCCAGCCGCATATCCACCAGGCTGATGCTGGGCGCTTGAGCCTTGCCCGCCCTTTGCGTCAAGCGTAGATGAGTAAAGCGGCCCGCCTGAGCATTGGCGAGGGTTTCCAGCGAGGGCGTGGCGCTGCCCAACACCACCGGCACCTGTTCGAGCTGCCCGCGCACCAGGCTTAAATCCCGCGCCGAATAACGCAGGCCTTCATTCTGTTTGAAGGAGGCGTCGTGCTCTTCATCCACAATAATCACCCCCAGTTGCGCCAAAGGCGTAAACAGCGCCAGGCGGGTGCCGATGACAATCCGCGCCTCGCCCTGGGCCGCTGCCCACCAGTGTTTCAGCCGCTCGCCTTCACTCAGGTTGGAGTGCAGCTCAACCAGCGGCACACAAAAACGCTGGCGGAAACGCGCCAAAGTTTGTGGTGCCAGGCCAATTTCCGGCACCAACACCAAGGCCTGTTTGCCCAGCGCCAACGCGCGGCCAATCAACTGTAAATACACCTCAGTTTTGCCGCTGCCGGTTATGCCATCCAACAAAACAGCTTGGAATTGCTGAAGGTTGATGGCGGCTAAGGCGGCGTTTTGTTCGTCACTGGCGGTTTGATGTGGCTCGCGCAGAATGTGTTCGGGCGGTTTAACCTGCTGCTGCACCCAGGTGGGCTCCACCAAGCCCTTCTCAATAAGTTGTTTGAGAATAGGCGATTTAAACCCCAGAGCTTGGCTTTGTTCCTGCGTGAGTAGGCCTTCGCGCAGCAAATATTGATGCACCGCCTGCTGGCTTTTATTGCGTTTTAACGCCTGCTCCCCCAAGCCTTTGCCCTCCGGCGTGTGCTGCCAGGCGCGCGCACGCGGCAGCGGCCCGCCCTTGCGCAGCACACCGGGCAGTGCGCCCCACAACACTTCACCCAGCGAATGCTGATAATACGTAGCCACCCACTGGGCCAGCTCAATATTCGCGGCGCTTAAAACCGGCGCTTCATCTAATACCGCCTCTACCGCTTTGAGTTTTTCTGCGGGTACTTCAGTACTGTTCGCCACTTCAATTAAAAACCCCACCACGGCTTTTTGATTGCCAAAAGACACCAAACAGCGCACCCCGGGTTTTAAGCGGGAAAGCTGTTCCGGCGTGAAGGGTTGTTCGGGTGGAAGGTAATCAAACAGGCGGCGCAAGGGCGAGGGGATGGCTAAGCGCAGGTAAACAGGCGGCATGGAGTCTATATTTTAGTCAGTTAATGCTTGCGCAGTGTTAGCTTTGTTAATAGTATGCGCGCTCTTTTTTCCCACCCACAATAACGGCTGTGCGGTGCTCGGCACAAGTTCGAGTGGCGGCACACATCGAGGTTAACCATGCAAGAAGCCATTCAACCCAAATACGGCGCCATGACCGCCACCTGTAGCTGCGGCAACGTCATCAAAACCCGCTCCACTATGGCCAAAGAAATTCACATCGACGTATGTTCTGAATGCCACCCGTTTTACACGGGCAAGCAGAAAAACGTAGATACCGGCGGTCGTATCGATCGCTTCAAAAAGCGTTTTGCCGGTATGCGCGCATAAGCATCCGCCCAATAAAAAAGGCGCCTTCGGGCGCCTTTTTTATTGCTTGAATCTTTGTGGGAGCTCCAACCTAAAAACCTCAGATGAACCTAAAAACCTCAGATGAACTAATTTCCCAGGCTAAAACAAATCCTCCGGCAGCGCTTGTTGAGGATTGCCCGCATCACTATCGGGGTTTTCTTCCGGCCCTTCACCCTCTTTAAAATATTCAAACACCGTATCCGGCTCCCCTGGCTCTGCGCGATTACCCGTATCCGGGTTGATTTTCACCGTCACCAAGCCCGCCGGTTGCGGGTGTATTACCTCCGGTTGCCCGGCAAGCGCCTGTTCCATAAATGAAATCCAAATGGGCAGCGCCGCCGTGCCACCAAACTCCTTGCGGCCTAAGTTGGTATTTTGGTCAAAACCAATCCAGGCCGTACCCGTGATGCCACCGCCATAACCGGAGAACCACACATCGGTAGGGCCGTTGGTGGTGCCGGTTTTGCCGGCCAAATCGTTGCGGTTGAGCTTCAGTGCCGCCGTTGCCGTACCCCTGCGCACCACGTCTTTCAAAATAGAATCCATGATAAAAACAGTTTGCTCATCAACCACTCTCGGCGCAGGGGTCACATGGGGGGCGAGTGTTTTACTGTCGCAGCCCGTGCAAACCTGAACATACTTGGTTTGGTGCAGGGGTTTCCCGTCTGCATCCTCAACCCGAGTGACCAAATAAGGCTCCACCTTAAAACCCCCGTTGGCAAAAACGCTGTAACCCTGCACCACCTCCAAAGGCGTCATGGCGTGGGTGCCCAGGGCAATAGACAAATTGCGCGGCACCTTATTTTTGTCGATCCCAAAACGGTCTATACGCTCCAGCGCCTTATCCAGCCCGAGGCTCTGCAAAATACGGATAGACACCAAGTTGCGCGATAAATACAGCGCTTTACGCAGTGGAATCGGCCCCATAAATTTGCCGCCCGAGTTTTCAGGCCGCCAGGCTTCATCAGGGTTATCGGTTTCAAACACAATCGGCGCATCATTGATAATCGTCGCCGGGGTGTAGCCGTTTTCCAGTGCGGCGGTGTAAAAAAACGGCTTGAAATTGGAGCCTGCCAAACGTTTTGCCTGCACCGCACGGTTGAAACTGCTCTGCGCAAAATCGATCCCGCCCACCAAGGCTACAATCGCCCCGGTGTTGGAATCTATCGCCACAAAAGCCGCTTGTGCATTGGGAATTTGCGTCAGGGTATAGGTATCGTCCTTCTCAATGACTCGAATCACATCACCACTTTTAAATAACTCCTTAGCCGATTTAGGGTAAGCCCCCACCGCATTTTCACTCAAATAAGGCGCCGCTTTAGAAAGCCCCTGCTCCCAGGTGAGCGTAATTTCCTTACCTTGGGCTAACGTCGCCTTAATTTTTGTTTCGCCCACTAAAGTTACAACCGCAGGTAAACAATGGGCGAGGGTAGGAATTTTTTCTAAAGCCCCTAACCAGTTAGCCAAGGTGTTGGCATCCGGCGGCCCTAATTTTTGTGCAGTTGATGCGTTTTTAGCAGCGAACGATTGCTCCGGCCCGCGATAACCGTGGCGATTATCGTAGTCAAACAAGCCTTCTATCACAGCTTCTTGAGCAAAAGTTTGAAAACGACTCCCGATCGTTGTATAAACCTTATAACCTTCGGTATAGGCCTTATTGCCAAACAGATTGATGGCTTCTTTCCTAGCCATTTCAGCAATATAAGGCGCATCGAACTCAATATTGGCTCCGTGGAACTCGGCCTTAATGGGTTCTTTTTGTGCCAGAGCCATAGCCGCAGCGTCAATTTTTCCCAGTTCATGCATGCGGCCTAAAATCCAATCGCGGCGCTCTTTGGCACGACTGGGGTTGGCGATGGGGTTAATAGTGGAGGGCGCCTTGGGAATGCCTGCCAGAATGGCAAGCTCCGCCAGGCTCAGTTCCTTGAGTGGTTTACCGAAATACACCTGCGCTGCGGCCTGTATCCCGTAGGCGCGGTTACCAAGAAAAATAACATTGACATACAGCTCAAATATTTCCTCTTTACTTAACTCGCGCTCAATGCGCAGCGCCAAGAGGATCTCGTTAAATTTTCGTTTAAATGTTTGTTTGTTGCTTAAAAAGAAGTTGCGTGCAACCTGCATCGTGATGGTGGAACCGCCAGAGTGAATATCACCTGACATGGCCAGCTGAGAAGACGCACGCATCAACCCCTTAATAGAAACACCTTTGTGAGAAAAAAACTGATCATCCTCAGCTGAGAGCAAAGCGTCAACATAGCTGTGAGGTATGTCTGAGAACTTGATCGGCATCCGACGTTTTTCGCCAAACTCACCTATAAGTTTATTATCGCTGGTATAAACGCGCAGCGGTGTTTGGAAACGGGTGTCCTTAAGGGTTTCAATCGAAGGTAGGCCGGGGCTTAAGTACAGGTAAATACCTGTGAGGCTTAGTGCTATAGAGCTAAAAGCTGCTATAGTCATCCAGAATAAAGTAGTAAAAAATCTAATGGCTGAGCGCATTCGTAGCAGTCTTAAGGTTTTGAGAGGCAACCCCCCTCGGGCGCGGCATTATAAGTGGATTTTCACACTTTACCTACGAGATAGCGTGTTGCAGCTCTAAGTTAAAGTGCTATAACATGAACCTTAGCTAAGTAGCGGATAAAGATAGAAAAATGAGCTTTCTAAGTTTTTTCGACAAGAAAATAAAACCCATGCTTGGCCTGGACATAAGCTCCACAACCATCAAGCTATTGGAATTAAGTCGCCACGGCGATTCCTTCCGCGTGGAAAATTATTCGGTAAGGCCGCTTCCCCCTAATGCGGTGGTGGAAAAAAACATCAACGATCCAGAAGCGGTGGCACAAGTTATCAAAGCAACCATCTCCCAGTGTCGCACCAAAATAAAAGACTGCGCCGTTGCTGTGGCAGGTTCTTCAGTAATTACCAAATTAATCGAAATGCCAAACGGGTTATCTGAAGACGCAATGGAACTGCAAATTTCCATCGAAGCCGACCAATACATCCCGTTCCCCCTCGATGAAGTCGCCTTGGATTTCGACGTGCAAGGCCCATCAGCCCGCAACCCAAACCAAGTGGAAGTGCTTTTAGCCGCTTGCCGTCGTGAAAATGTCGAAGCCCGTTCAGCGGTGCTCCAGCTCGCCGATCTGCGCCCTAAAGTGGTTGATGTTGAAGCCTATACTATGGAGCGCGCATTTCGCTTAATCCGTGAGCAATTGGACGATCAGCAGGATCAGGTGGTCGCCATCGTGGATATCGGCTCAACCATGACTACGTTAAGCGTGTTGGTTGATGGCAAAACAATTTATACCCGCGAGCAGTTATTCGGCGGTCGCCAGTTAACAGAAGAAATTCAGCGCCGTTACGGGCTGTCTGAAGAAGAAGCCGGCTTGGCGAAAAAACAGGGCGGCCTTCCTGACGACTACGGCCCGGAGGTATTGGAGCCATTTAAAGAGTCCGTGGTGCAGCAAGTAACGCGATCACTACAATTTTTCTTCTCCTCCACGCAATACAACGACGTGGACCATATTGTCCTTGCCGGTGGTGTCTCATCGATGCGGGGGCTTGCTGAGGTTATTGAAGCAAAATTGGGTACCTCAGTCACCGTAGCTAACCCATTTGCTAACATGTCCGTGTCTTCCCGAGTCAATGCTACAGCGCTAGCCAATGATGCCCCGGCCTTAATGATCGCAACGGGTCTTGCCCTGAGGAGTTTTGATCTCGATGGCTAAAATAAATCTATTGCCCTGGCGGGAAGAGTATCGCCAGGAGAAGAAAAAAGAATTCGTAACTCAAATATTTGGGTTCTGCATGCTGGTTGGCCTGTGTTCCTACGTGTGGATTACCAGCGTAGACAGCTCCATTGATAATCAACGTCAGCGCAATAAGCTCCTTGAAGACGAAATTGTGCTATTGGATGCCCAGGTTAAAGAGATTCAAGAGTTAAAGAAAAAGCGCAGCGAATTGATTGCACGGATGAAAGTAATTCAGGATTTGCAGGGCACTCGCCCCACCGTGGTACGCTTTTTTGATGAATTAGTGCGCTCAATTCCCGATGGCGTGTTTTTGACCTCGCTCGTTAAAAATGGCGACATGCTCTCCATTGATGGGATTACCGAATCGGCTAACCGAGTATCGGCATTTATGCGTCAACTGGATGATTCACCTTGGTTTTCTGAGCCAAACCTGAAGTCCGTCACCAACGACCCTAAGTTTGGAGAGCAGGCAGCTAAATTCTCCCTCCAGCTTAAAGCGGTTCTACCGGCTGAAAAAGACGAGAAAGAAGTGAAGCCTAAAGGGGGCGGCAATGGCTGATATTCAAGAATATTTAGAACAGCTTAAAACGGTAGATTTTTCTGAAATCAACTGGGAGCGCGTGGGCGTTTGGCCCTGGCCTGCCCGCGCCTTGCTAGCAGTGCTTGCAGGTGGCGCCATTGTGGGGGCTGCTTATTTCTTTGTGGTCAAAGATAAACAGCTCCAGCTTGAAGATGAGCTGCGCAAAGAGGTCAGCCTCAAAGAGACCTTCCAGAAAAAAGCCTTCGAAGCGTCAAACTTAGAAAAATACCGTCAACAAATTGCTGAAATGGAAGAAAGCTTTGAGGCGCTGAAAAAACAACTGCCTAACGACACTGAAGTGCCTGGGCTGCTAGAAGATATAGACGAAAAAGGCGTTGGTAGCCGTTTGGTTATTGACAGCATCACCTTGCAGCCTGAAAAACAAGCGGAATTTTACGTTGAATTGCCCATTGATATTAAAGTAACCGGGGGGTACCACGAGTTCGGATCGTTTGTGAGTGGTATTGCCGGGATGCCGAGGATTGTAACCCTGCATAATTTTTCAATATCACGAAAAAAGGACTCTAGCAGCGCGTTGCTGATGGAAATTCAAGCCAAGACCTACCGTTACCGCAATCAGGGAGAATAGTGATGACCATCAAAATTATTCGTCTTTTAGCGGTGTCAGTTGGTGTTTTAAGCTTGAATGGATGTGTATTTCAAGATGACCACGCCGATTTAAAAACACACATCAAAGAGGTGAGAGCGCGGCCCCAAGGTACCATCGAGCCCTTGCCGCCCGTCCGCACCTATGATGCATTTATCTACGGCGCTACCGCATTGCGCAGTCCTTTTGATCAGCCGGTTGAAGTGAAAGCAGTGGTTGGAATTCGCAATCCTGACATTAAACCGGACAATAGTCGCGAAAAAGAATTTTTAGAGTCATTCAACCTTGATGAGCTGGGGATGGTTGGTATGATGGAACAAAAGGGAGCGCTGTGGGCGCTGATGAAGGACGGAGTAGGAGGAATCCATAGAGTCACGCTGGGTAACTATATGGGTAAAAATCACGGGAAAATCATCTCAGTGACGGCAGACCAACTGGATCTGCTGGAAATTGTTTCCGATGGTTTGGGTGGCTGGGTTCAGCGTCCACGAACTATTAAATTATCTGAGAAGGAATAATTGGCATGTCGTCATATTATAAAAATATAGCTACTTTTGTTGGTGGCATTTTGTTGGCAAGCTCCGCTGTCGCCAGCCAATTAACCGATGTTAAATTTGCCGAAGCGCCTGGTGATAAGGTGGAAATTCGGTTGTCGTTTGACTCTGCGACAGAGGCGCCAAAGGGGTACACCATTGAGCAGCCTGCGCGGATCGTGTTGGATTTTCCCAACGTAGATAACGCCCTCGCACAGAAAAAATTCCCAATGGGCGTAGGTAACGTCAGTAGTGCGGTGGTGGTATCTGGCGGCAATCGCACGCGCTTGATTGTGAACATGAACTCACTTTCACCCTACGTCACTCGCCAAGAGGGCAAAGATGTCATTCTTGAAGTGGGTAGTGCATCGGTGAAAGGGGAGTCGAAAGTGAAGGCTCAGACAGCCTTTGTTCCTCAGGGTGTAGGCAAAGCCAAGAATAATTTTGACAAGGCGACATCGGCGATTACCGAGATCGACTTCCGTCGTGGTGATGCAGGCGAGGGCAAGGTCATCATTAATTTGACCAACCCAGGTGTGAATGTTGATGTAGAAGAAGTGGCGGGTGGCGTTGAAGTAAGCTTCATGCAGACAGACCTGCCCGCAGAGTTGCGCCGTAAGCTCGATGTAGCGGACTTCGCCACTCCTGTAAAAGTAGTAGGCGCCAACACAAACAACCTAAGAACCGTCATCTCTATTAGTGCCAGCGGTGACTATGACTACCTTGCTTATCAAGCGGATAACCAATATGTCATCAGCGTTAAGCCACTCAGCAAAGCGCAAATTGCTGAGAAAAAAGAAAAATTTGCCTTCACCGGGGAAAAGTTATCTTTAAATTTCCAAAACATCGAAGTGCGTTCCGTATTGCAATTAATTGCAGATTTCACCGATTTAAACTTGGTGGCCAGCGACACCGTGAAAGGCAGCATAACGTTGCGCTTAGATAACGTGCCTTGGGATCAAGCCCTGGAGCTGGTGCTTAAAACCAAAGGCCTGGATAAACGCCAGGTTGGCAATGTACTTATGGTGGCACCAGCAGCTGAAATTGCCGAGCGTGAACGCCAAGAATTAGCCACACAAAAACAACTGCAAGAATTAGCACCGTTAAAAACAGAATACATCCGCGTGCGTTATGCCAATGCGCGCTCTTTGTTTGAATTGTTCATGCCTGAAGGTGGTGGTGGCAGTGGCGGTAGTGGCGGCGGTGGCGGTGGCAGTGGGTCTCAACGCAATTCAACCACCAGTATTTTGTCCGATCGCGGTTCTGCCATCGTTGATGAGCGCACTAACTCCATTATTTTGACCGATACCGAAGATAAAATTGCCGAATTCCGTAAGGTGATCGACCAAGTGGATATCCCAATCCGTCAGGTGATGATTGAAGCGCGAATTGTTATTGCCAACAATGAATTCCGTAAAGAGTTGGGTACACGAATAAGCGCTAATTTATTAACCACCACTCAGCAGGGTAAGGTTGGCAGTGTGGGGGGCAGTGGATTTGCCGCTAATTTTGATAATGTTAATCAGGCAACCAATTTGGCTGTGAGCGACCCATTTGGAGCTTTGAGTTGGGGCGTGATTGGCAAAAATATAAATCTGGGTCTTGAATTGACTGCTTTAGAGGATTCAGGATTTGGTGAAATTGTAAGCCAACCCAAGGTAATCACTGGGGATAAACAGCAGGCCACTATTGAAAGCGGTACTGAAATTCCTTACCAGGAGGCTAGTGCAAGCGGTGCCACAACGACTGCATTTAAAGAAGCGGTGTTAAAACTGGACGTGATACCGCAAATCACCCCGGATGACAACATCATCATGACGCTCAAAATAAACCAAGATTCATTGGGCAAGGTGGTTGCACAATCTAACGTGCCTACTATTGATATAACCCAGTTAAATACCCAGGTGCTGGTTGCTGATGGTCAGACAGTTGTGTTAGGAGGTATTTTTCAAACCAACAAAGTAAAAGGGGTTTCTAAGGTTCCTTTATTAGGTGATGTACCCTTGGTTGGCCGTTTATTCCGCCGCAATAAGGATAGCGATACAAAGCGCGAACTGATTATTTTCATTACGCCACGTATTATGTCGCCTACATTAACAAACTAATTCTACGTGCAAAACATTGTTCTTATAGGCCCAATGGGGGTGGGGAAGTCGACGGTCGGTCGGCTCCTCTCAGCCCGATTGGGTTTTCAGTTTTTGGATACTGATGCGCTTATCGAAGAGCGATGCGGCGCTAATATTCCTTGGATTTTTGACGTGGAAGGCGAGAGTGGATTTCGCGCCAGGGAGTCCCAGGCTTTGGTTGAATTACAAGAGCGTAAATCTGCGGTAATTGCCACCGGCGGAGGCATTGTAGTAACACCACAAAACATCCCGCTTTTAAAAGCATTGGGTAAAGTGTTTTTTCTTACCGCCTCGGTGGATCAGCTCGTTTCACGCACTAGCCGTGATAAAAAACGTCCTCTTTTACAGGTTGATAACCCCCGCAAACGTATAGAAGAGTTGGTATCCACTCGTGATCCACTCTATCGCTCAGTTGCTGACCATATTATTACAACTGATATAAAGGGCACCAAAGGCGTGGTGGGGCAGATATTGGAAGTGATGAAGTTTGGTTAGGCAATTAATAGTTCTAAAAAACCCGGTTGGATCGGTAGGGTATGCGAAACTCTTTGGTGCATTTAGCAAAACTTAACCAATGATTAGTCTTAGTTTTAATTGTTTCCATGTGAGCCAATGTATTGCTCGGGGAGTTTCTAGGTGACTTGCTAATTGATAGGGTTCTAGACGGTAGGGAGCACAATTCTGAAAGAGTCTGCGCTGAAAAAATTGAGCCTTGTTTCCGTGCGCTAGGTGCTGTTGGCGTTGCAATAAATTATTGAAATAAAAGGAGTTCAAAAACTTCTTTTGAAATGG
>JBEGTZ010000065.1:0-28232 GCA_041179125.1 Pseudomonadota bacterium
AGCTGTGCAATCCATTGATGTGAATAGTGAACGTTAAAAATGAAGGGCAACCTTATTGGTTGTTCGAATTTTTTAACTTTTGCTAGGCGCGTCAAGGGGTTGTGCAGACTTGGGTGATTCAACTGAGGTTTCTAGGTTAATAGCTGTGGAGGGGGGGCGAGGAATATAGGGGGCTGTTTGATCAGTTAAACCCGCTACATTTGCTACACAGTGTGTAGCAAATTGCTTGCTCGGCTCCAGCTTAATTCTCTATACAGCGTGTAGAGAATGTTTTGCTCGGCAAACTTGTTGTGGCTTTGAAGTGTTAATTTTTTATTGGGACGCTCGGGGTTTGGGGTGTTGGGCATTACTGCCCAACCTACGCCTGCGTCAACCTCATAGCAAAAAACTAATCCCCCAAAGACGCCAACTGATCCGCTTGGAATTCATTTACCAAAGGCCCAATCACATCGCCCAGGGCGCCGCCTTCCATGACTTCATCTAATTTATACAGGGTTAAATTAATGCGGTGGTCGGTGACGCGGCCTTGGGGGTAATTGTAGGTGCGGATGCGCTCGGAGCGGTCGCCGGAGCCGACTAGGGTTTTGCGCTCGTCGCTAATATCTTTGGCGGCTTTTTCGTCGGCGGCGTTGTTGAGTTTGGTGGCGAGTAGACTCATGGCTTTGGAGCGGTTTTTGTGTTGGCTGCGCTCGTCTTGGCACTCCACTACGATGCCGGTGGGAATATGCACGATGCGTATCGCGGAGTCGGTTTTGTTAACGTGCTGGCCGCCGGCGCCGCTGGCGCGGAAGGTGTCTACGCGAATATCGGCTTTGTTGATGGCGATTTCGTCGGCTTCGTCGGCTTCAGGCATTACCGCCACGGTGCAGGCGGAGGTGTGGATGCGGCCTTGGGATTCGGTGGCGGGCACGCGCTGCACGCGGTGGGCGCCGGATTCAAATTTTAATTGCGAATAAACCCCTTGGCCCACCACGCGGGAGATAATTTCTTTGTAGCCGCCGTGCTCGCCATCGCTTTCGGAAATAATTTCCACCTTCCAGCCGCGTGTTTCGGCGTAGCGGGAATACATGCGGAATAAATCGCCGGAGAATATAGCCGCTTCGTCGCCGCCGGTGCCTGCGCGGATTTCCAAAAAGACGTTTTTGCCGTCGCGTGGGTCTTTGGGGAGTAGGAGTTTTTGCAGTTCTAATTCCAGTGCGGGCATTAGGGCTTCGGTGGCGTTAACTTCCTCTTGGGCCATCACGCGCATTTCTGGGTCGATGAGCATTTCTTTGGCGTCGGCGAGGTCGTTTAATACTTTGCGGTAGTCGCGGTAGGTGAGAACCACGGCTTCTAATTCGGCATATTCTTTCGAGAGTTCGCGGAATTTAGGTTGGTTGCTGATAATTTCAGCTGCGCCGAGGAGTACGCCGATTTCTTCGTAGCGTTCGGACAGGCTGTCGAGTTTTTCTAATATGGAGGCTTTCATTCTTGCTCGCTTGAGGGGGTAGCGCTGGGTTTTTCGAGGGATAAATCTAACAGGGTTTGAAAATCATTTAAAAATTGATAATTGCCTTGGCTGCTGGCCTGTTTTAAGGCGGCGCTGGGTTTGTGCAAAAATTTATTGGTGAGGTTGCGGGCTAGTTGCTGCAAGGTTTCCTCCGCATTTTGGCCGGTGTGTAGCGCTTTTAGGGCTTTAGCTAATTCGGCGTCGCGGGCGGCTTCCACCGCTTGGCGGTAGGCTAATAATAGGTCTTTAGCGTCGAGGGCTTTTAATTCTTGCTCATAGTGTATGACGCTTTCTTCGATGATTTCCCGCGCGATTTCCGCCGCTTGTTCCCGCGAGCGCATGTTTTCGTCGATGACAATTTTCAGGTCGTCCACGGTGTACAAAAACACGTCGGCCAAATCCGCCACTTGCGGTTCTATGTCGCGGGGGACGGCGATATCCACCATAAAAATAGGTTTGTGGCGGCGTTTTTTTAGGGCCGTCTCAACCGTGCCTTTGCCTAAAATGGGCAATTGGCTGGCGGTGGAGGCAATGACTATATCGGCGCGGTGCAGGTGTTCTGGAATGTCGGCCAGCAAAATAGCTTCGCCGTTAAATTGGCTGGCTAATTCCACTGCGTTCACCAGGGTGCGGTTGGCGACGATGATTTTTTTGATGCCGGCTTCGGCTAAATGGCGGGCGACTAATTCGATGGTTTCGCCTGCGCCAATTAATAGGGCGGTGTCTTGTTTTAAATCGGAAAATATTTGTTGCGCCAGGCTCACCGCCGCGTAGGCCACGGAGACGGGGTTTTCGCCGATGGCGGTTTCTGAGCGCACGCGTTTGGCGACGGAGAATACTTTGTGGAAGGTGTTGTGCAGTTGGCTGCCAAGGCTTTTGGCTTCCACCGCGCAGGCGTAGGCGGATTTCATCTGGCCGAGGATTTGCGGCTCGCCTAACACCAATGAATTTAAGCCGCTGGCCACTTGCATCATGTGGCGGGCTACGTCCATGCCCTGTAATAAATAGTGGCAGTCCGCCAGGCTGTGGGTGTCGGTTTGATGAAACTGCGCCAGCCAGTTGAGCAGTACAGAGCCGCCAGTGTTTAAGTCTGCGTCGAGATCCGCATACAGCTCGGTGCGGTTGCAGGTGGAGAGAATGGCGAGTTCTTTCAGCTGCGGGTGTTCGCGCGCCAGCGCCAGCGCCCGTTGCAGCTGTTCAGGGCTGAAGGCTACGGCCTCACGCACGTCGACGCTTGCGGTGGTATGGTTGATGCCCAGGGCGAATAAGGTCATGGCAAAGACAAATAGTGGGAACCGAGTATTGACCAAAGCGGCAGCCCTGGCACCTTAAACCCCCACCGACTATGATGCGTGCTGTTTCAAGCGGCGCACCCCGGTGCGGTCGGGTGCAGGATTATAGGCGGCAAGCCCGGTTGCGCCTAGCGGTGCGGGGTCTATTCAGCGCTCAAACCCTAATCAATCCCTATTCAAACCTAAAAACGTGATTCACTTACCCATGCCTGACTTTTTCCTGCGTCGCAGCATCGGCTGTATCGGCCTTGTCTTTAGCCTGCTCGCCTGCGCCCACCGCCCGCCGGTGGCTGCGCCCGCAGCACCGCCACCACCGGTGCTTGCGCCTGCGCCTCGGGAGTACAACGCGTTCGCGCCGGAGACGTTTTATTCTTTGTTGGTGGCGGAAATGGCGGGCAACCGCAACCGCTTGGATGTGATGCTGAGCAATTATCAGCAGCAGGCACACGCCACGCGGGACCCGGAAGTGGTGGCGCGGGCCTGTCGCTTGGCGCGCTTTGTCAACCTGCGCGAGGCGGCATTGAGTTTGTGTTCGCTGTGGGTGGATGTCAGCCCCAACCTGGTGGAGGCGCGTCAGGCGTTGTTGGCGGAGTCGCTTCAGGCCAATCAATTAAAAGCGGCGTTTGTGCAGGCTGAATTTTTGGCTGCCCAGGGCGAGGAATCTGGCCTGGACGTGTTGGCCGCCCGCGCGGTGCAGCAGTCGGTGACGGATGCGCAGCGGGTGGAGGAACTGCTGCCTTTGTACCAACAGTTGGCCGCACGCTACCCAGCCAAAACCGACGTGTTGCTGGGCACCAGTTACCTTCTGCAACGCCAAAACCAACTGGAAGCCGCACTGGAAATGGCGCGCAAAGGGCTGGCGCAGAAGTCCGATGATTTCGGCTTGATCAGCCAGGAATCCCGCTTGTTGTTGGCGTTAAACCGCACCGATGAGGCCAATGCCCGCATCAAACGCCTGCTGGAATTACAGCCCAACAACCAGCGCCTGCGCTTGCACTATGCCAAAAGCTTAGCCACCCACAACCTGCCGGAAGCCCAACAGCAGCTGGCTATTTTGCTGCGCGAGGCGCCTGAAGATGGCGACCTCAACCTGGCGCAAGCGCTGGTATTGCTGGAGCAAAACAAGCTCAGCGAGGCCGAACCGCTGCTGGCTAAACTCACGCAAACCCGCCATGCCAGTTCCGCCCAGTACTATTTAGGCCGCATTTATAACCAGCAGGGCGACTACAGCCGCGCCGTGGAGGCCCTCACAGCCGTGCCTCCAGGGCCGGACTACTTGCCCGCACTGGGCCAGTTGATCGCCGCCTTGCAAAAATCTGGGCGCAGCGAGGAGGCGCTGGTGGCGCTGGATAAAGCCAGTGCGCAAATGCAGTTAGCGGATGAAAAAAAAGCGCCGCTGGATAAACCCCGCGCCCAAATGCCACCGCAGGCGCGCTCGAACATCACGCTCTTAAAGGCTAATCTGCTGGCGGATATGAACCGCAGCGACGAGGCGGTGCGCCTGTTGAGTGAGGCGCTGAGCACTCAACCCAACGCCTCCGACCTGCTATATGGCCGCGCTTTGCTGTATGGCCGCCTGGGTAAAGACGCCGAAGCCGAGGCGGATTTGCGTACTATTCTGCTGGCCACCCCACAACACGCGGCCACCTTAAACGCCCTGGGCTATGGCATCTCCAAAAACCCCCAACGCCTGCGCGAAGCCGAAGGTTATGTGCAGCAAGCGTTAACACTGGCCCCTAACGAGCCTTCAATTATCGACAGCCTAGGCTGGATTTACCTGCAACAGGGCAAAATAGGCGCGGCGCTTAAGCTGCTCAAACAAGCCTACAGCCTATTGCCAGACCCAGAAATCGGCGCTCATTTAGGTGAAGCCTTATGGCTGAAAGGGGAAAAAAACGAAGCCAAAACACTCTGGCGGCAGATTCAAAAACAAGCGCCCCAAAGCGAACCGCTGCTGAACACCCTAAAACGCCTTAACATCAGCCTGGATTAACCATGTCGCATCGTTTTTTACTCCTGTTATGTGTCATCGCCCTGGGCCTTACCGCCTGTAGCCGCCTACCCAAACAACCCCCGCCCCCGGTCGCCCTCGAACAACAGCCCAACCTGCTGGCGCAAAAGCGTTTTTGGCTCGCTGAAGGCAAAATTGCTTTAACGGTAACAGCCCTTAGCGATAAAACCGCCCCGGATGCCCCCAAAGAATATAAAGAAAGCGGCAATTTCGAATGGCAAAACCAAGGCGGCAACTACGCCATTCGCTTCTACGGCCCCCTAGGCTTAGGCGCGGTGAAACTCACCAAAGAAGGCAAACTCGTCACCTTTGAAAGCGCCAAAGAAGGCACCCACAGCGCCGAATCCGCCGAAGAATTAATGCAACGGCTGGCGGGTTGGCAGGTGCCCATCAGCCAATTACAACACTGGATCAAAGGCATTCCCGCGCCCGGCGCCATCGAATCCCGCCAAAACGACCCCAGCGGCCAGTTGCTGCAACTCAAACAATTGGGCTGGACCATCGACTACAGCGCCTACAGCCAGATAAACGGCTGGAGCCTGCCCGGCAAACTTATCGCCAGTCGCGAGCGGGTCAAAGTGGTGATGGTGATGAAAAACTGGCAGATGACCCAAGCCGGTGAATAACATGCTGAACCTGCCGTGCCCCGCCAAACTCAACCTGTTCCTGCATATATTAGGGCGCAGAGAGGACGGCTATCACCAACTGCAAACCCTGTTTCAACTGCTGGATTACGGCGATGAGCTGGGCATTCGCCGCACCGAAGACGGCACAATTGGATTAACACAATCCTTACCCGGCGTGCCGGATGAGCAGAACCTCATCATCAAAGCCGCCCGCGTGTTGCAGCAACACACCGGCTGCCGGTTGGGCGCCGAATTTACCCTCACCAAACGTCTGCCGATGGGCGGCGGCATCGGCGGCGGCAGCTCCAATGCCGCCACCGCCCTTTTAGGCCTCAACCACCTGTGGCAGCTGGGCTTGAGCCTGGAACAATTGGCAGCCTTAGGCCGCATACTAGGCGCCGACGTGCCGGTATTTGTGCGCGGCCAAAGCGCCTGGGGGGAAGGCATAGGCGATGAGCTGCTGCCGGTAGAGCTGCCCGAGTGTTGGTTCGCCGTGTTAGCACCCAACGCCCATGTCAGCACCGCCGAAGTTTTTAACCACCAGAGTTTGACAAGAGATTCCACGCCCATTACCATGCGCGCCTTCCTTGAGGAGGGTGGGAGAAATGACTGTCAACCATTGGTTGAAAAGCTCATTCCCAGCGTTAAGGATGCGGTAAGTTGGCTTAAGCAGTTTGGCTCAGCACAACTTACTGGAACCGGCAGTTGTGTGTTTGCAGCGTTTGCAACACAAGAACAGGCCGAACGCGTGTTGGCCGCGCGACCGGAACACCTGAACGGCTTTATCGCCCAAGGCGTGAACCTATCGCCACTACACGCCCACCTTCAAAGATGCAAATGATACTAATGGGGTGTCGCCAAGCGGTAAGGCAGCAGGTTTTGATCCTGCCATTCGTTGGTTCGAGTCCAGCCACCCCAGCCACTTTCCCGGCTCTGCCGCAGGCGCAATGCCACTTCAGTGTATTCACAATCATTTAGGTATTTTAGGTAATAGGTGGCCCAGTGGCAGACTTAATGGTCTTCAGCGGCAATGCAAATACCGCACTTGCACAAAAGGTTGTTGAAAAGCTTGGCATCCCGCTAGGGGACGCTACCTCATCGCAGTTCTCCGACGGCGAAATCTCCATCGAAATCAACGAAAACGTGCGCGGTCGCGACGTATTCGTCATGCAATCCACCTGTGTGCCCACCAACGATAACCTCATGGAGTTATTGTTCATGGTGGACGCCCTCCGCCGCGCCTCCGCAGGCCGCATCACCGCTGTATTACCCTATTTCGGCTACGCCCGCCAAGACCGCCGCGTGCGCTCTGCCCGCGTGCCCATCAGCGCCAAAGTCGTCGCCGACATGATGGCCACCGCAGGGGTTGACCGCGTACTCACGGTGGATTTACACGCCGAACAAATCCAAGGTTTTTTTGATGTGCCGGTGGACAACGTCTACGGCTCGCCCGTGTTATTGGCCGACATCGAAATGCGCCAGTTTCACAACTTAGTGGTGGTTTCCCCGGACATCGGCGGCGTTGTGCGCGCCCGCGCCGTGGCCAAACAACTCAATACCGACCTTGCCATCATCGACAAACGCCGCCCCGCCGCAGGTGTAGCGGAAGTGATGAACCTGATCGGCGAAGTGGATGGCCGCACCTGTTTATTGGTGGACGATATGGTGGACACCGCAGGCACCCTGTGCAACGCCGCAGCGGCACTCAAAGCACACGGCGCAAGCAAGGTCGTCGCCTACTGTATTCACCCGGTGCTCTCAGGCCCGGCCCTAGAGCGCATCGTGGCCTCGCCGCTGGATGAACTGGTCGTCACCGACTCCATCCCGCTGAGCCTCGCCGCACAAAACGAGCCGCGTATCCGCCAGCTGAGCCTTGCCGGCATGTTAGCGGAAGCCATGCGGCGCATCAGTAATGAAGAATCTTTAAGTGCTATGTTTCGATAAGCTGTTTTCAGCGGTTTAAAACAAACACTTAAAACCACGCCGAACCCTCGGCAAGTCACCCGCAGGTTTTCTGGTCGCGAAAAACCTGCGTAAAACGCCCATTAAGGGCAAGCCAATAACGCCCAATAGGGCAAGAGAGAACACATGTCCACTCAAAGTTTTGCATTAGACGCCCAAGTGCGTGACGTACAGGGGAAAGGTGCGAGCCGCCGCCTACGTCGCCTCGAGGCTTTGGTTCCCGCCATTATTTACGGCGGCGACAAAGCGCCTGTTAACATCATGGTCACGCATAAAGACCTGACAAAACAGTTGGAAAACGAAGCGTTTTACTCCCACATCATCACCCTGAACCTCAGCGGTGGTAATGAATTGGTTGTATTAAAAGCGCTGCAACGTCATCCGTCTAAGCCCCTCGTCCTACACGCCGACTTTCTGCGCGTATCGGCCACCAAAAAACTGCACGTAAGCGTACCGCTGCACTTCATCAATGAAGAGACTTCCAAAGGCGTTAAAACCGGCGGTGGCATTGTGTCGCACAGCATGACGCAGCTGGAAATCCTCTGCTTACCTGCCGATTTACCCGAGTACATCGAGGTTGACTTAGCCGACGTAGACGTGGGCCACATCGTTCACATCTCTGAGCTGAAACTGCCAAAAGGTGTTGAATCGGTTGCCCTTAACCACGGCGCCGACCACGATTTGCCCGTGTGTGCGATTCACAAGCCTAAAGGCGAGTAATCCGAGGTTTGGTAACCTGCTGTACTGCATTGACGAGGTTCATATTCAGCCATGCCAACTCCTGTACAGCTTATTGTGGGCCTGGGTAATCCAGGCCCCGATTACGCCCAAACCCGCCACAACGCAGGCGCTGATTGGGTGGAGTCACTGGCTTCGCGCCTCAATATTCCCCTACAAAACACCCCCAAATTTTTTGGCTTCTCAGGCCGTGCAAGCCTTGCCAGCGGCGAGCTGCGCCTGTTAATCCCCACCACGTACATGAACCGCAGCGGCCAAAGTGTGGCGACGCTCGCGCAGTTTTATAAAATCCCAGTGGAAGCCATTTTGGTGGCCCACGACGAACTCGACCTGGCCCCCGGTATCGCCCGCCTCAAACAGGGCGGCGGCCACGGCGGCCACAATGGCCTGCGCGACATCATCGCAAGCCTTAGCAATAACGCCAATTTCCAACGTCTGCGGCTGGGCATCGGCCACCCAGGCGAAGCCAAAAACGTAGCCGATTTTGTACTCAAACGCGCCCCCCAGGCCGAAGCCCAGCTCACCCAGGATGCCCGCGACAAAGCGCTCGGCGTGCTGGACGACCTGCTCACCGGCCAATGGGATAAAGCACTGCGCACCCTTCACTCAGCTTAATTTTTAGGAGTCTCTCATGGGTTTTAAATGCGGCATCGTCGGCCTGCCCAACGTGGGCAAATCCACCCTTTTTAACGCCTTAACCCAAGCGGGTATCGGCGCCGAAAACTTCCCTTTTTGCACCATCGAACCCAACTCCGGTGTGGTCGCCGTGCCGGACCCACGCCTGGACGCCCTCGCCGCCATCGTCAAACCTGAGCGTGTATTGGCCACCACAATGGAGTTTGTGGACATCGCAGGCCTGGTGGCGGGCGCCTCCAAAGGTGAAGGCTTGGGCAACAAATTTTTGGCGAACATCCGCGAAACCGACGCCATCGCCCACGTAGTGCGCTGTTTTGATGACGACAACGTTATTCACGTCTCCAACGGTGTAAACCCTGCGGCGGATATCGAAGTCATCAACACCGAGCTGGCCCTGTGCGACCTAGAAACCTTGGATAAAGCCCTGTTTCGCTACGCCAAAGCCGCCAAAGGCCAAGACAAACACGCCCTGGCGATGAAAACCCTGCTGGATAAGGTGCAGCCCCACTTGGACCAGGCCAAACCCCTACGCTCCTTCGGCCTGGATAAGGACGAGCTGGCCCTGCTGCGCGAGCTGCACCTGCTCACCCTCAAGCCCACCATGTACATCGCCAACGTGCATGAAGACGGCTTTGAAAATAACCCGCACCTAGACGCCGTGCGCGCCATCGCCCGTGCCGAAGGCGCCATAGTGGTACCTATTTGCAACAAACTTGAAAGCGAAATTGCTGAACTGGACAACAGCGAAAAAGCCGAATTCTTAGCCGAAATGGGCATGACCGAACCCGGCCTTGACCGCCTGATCCGCGCAGGCTACGAACTGCTCGGCCTGCAAACCTACTTCACCGCAGGCGTGAAAGAAGTGCGCGCCTGGACCATCCCCATCGGCGCCACCGCCCCCAAATCCGCAGCGGTTATCCACACGGATTTTGAAAAAGGTTTTATCCGCGCCGAAGTCATCGCCTATAAGGATTTTGTGCAGTTTAAGGGCGAGGCGGGCGCCAAAGAGGCCGGAAAATGGCGCTTGGAAGGTAAAGAATACGTAGTAGCCGACGGCGATGTGATGCATTTTCGGTTTAACGTGTAGTCAATTTCTGGGGTGTTTTGAGCCCCCGGTACGTACCGAACACGGAGGGGCGCAATTGATTGCACCCAGCCGAACCGCAAAACATGGGATGAATATAGGGGCGCGATAAATCGCGCCCCTACGGGTTTAACGGCATGAAGCGGGGAGTTGCGTCGGTTTTAACCCTTCACCATTGCTACAACTCCAATTGACAAGGCCATCTTTGCCAATGTCCGGGGTGAAGATAATAGCGCCAGACCCGGTGCTAATCGTCAGCACCATCTCCTCATCCAGCGACAACGCCGAGCCGTCGGCCAGGGCTGAAGGCAAGCCTGCACTATCCAGCGACTCAGGCACTTTTTTGTTGGTTTGGTAATAAGCGCTTAACTGTTCGCGTACAACCTGCGATTCGCTAATAACCGCACTCATTTTGGCCTTGGTTGTGAAGTCATTGTAGGCGGGTAGGGCCACGGCGGCCAAAACGCCAATGATGTAAACCATAATAATCAAACCAAACCCACCGCCTAAGCGCCCAGCGTAGGGAATGAATAGGGCCAGCAAGTAAGCCAGGCCGCTGCGCGCAGGCATGGGTGCTTGGGTGTCCATGACGCGGGCGGCGCGCTTGGTTAGCCAGGGGTAGCCTGCGGTTAACTCGTGCAGCGACATCCAGAATCCGCCAGTTTCTTTGACCTGCTTGAGGTAAGCGGCCACATCCAGTTGTTGCCAGCGTTCTGAACCTGCGGACAGGGCGGCCAAGGCCCGCGCGGCGCCTTCAGGCGTTGTGCTACAGGCCAAGCCGTGGCGATCACACGTACTTTCCCGCGCACGGGAATAGGCCGCGCCCAGTAGGGGCAACCAAAGTGCTGGCCAACGCAAAAAGTGTCCGTTTAAATGTTTCATGCGCAAATGGCCCAGTTCGTGGCCTATATAAAATCGTACCCCGTCGTCATGCCGCTCCATCGCGTCCACAACGTCTGACATCAATACAACGTACTGCGCGCCCAAAAATTTAGTCGCAAAAGCATTCAGCCCGCCGTTGCCGTTTAGGATAAAAGCCTGCGGGCGGGTCTCTATTTTGAGCCGATCGCAACAGGCGATGAATTGAGCGTACAGGTCGGGAAATTGCGCCTCAGTTAGCTCAACGCCATTGCCTTTGATGTGTGAAATAAGCGCCGACTGTGCAAATAGATACACCAAAAAACCGAACGCAAGCCCGATCAATGCGACACCGACGGTGCCTAGGATTAGCCCCAGCCAAAGCGCCAAGCCCAGTACAAGGGTGATCATGCCGAGCGTGCGCTCGCGGGGGTAAACGAGGTCATTCATATTTTAAGTTCCTTAAAGCAGTGGTGGGTGGGTGGTTTTTTCTTTCTCTGGGGTTTTAGGTTGAACCTAGGTTTGAGCTGACGGGATGAGGCTGAACCTGTGATGTGTTTAACCGCTGCAACAAGTGATCCTCCTCATCGCGCCATAGAAACATAATGGGGTAATAGTGTTTTTTTCGGTAGAGCAAAATATAAAAAGGCCGGGCGATATAGTAATCCGCTAAAGGGCGTTTCCAGCTGCCCGCTGCGGCGCTGACTGGCTCGCGCCGGTAGGTGATTTCTTGATCCTGCCAGTGGTAGATTGCGGTAAAAGGCACCTCCAGGCGGGCGCTGCTAAACGTCCTTTCGCGCAGTTGTTGGTGCTGGTGGCGAGTGAATTTCTTCCAACACCATTCGCCGATGGTGTTGCGCTTGATCATGCCGTAGAAGGCCAGGCAGAAAAACATAAAAAATAAAACCATCGTGCTTTCGTCCGTGTAGCAGCCGCTTGAGGAAGGCAGCAGGGGAAGCAGGCTAACCAGAATGCCAAAAGCGCATACGAGGTAATAAATTGGAATGAACAAACGATGGAAGCGTGAAAGGGGTTTTTGCAGCGCTTGCTGGCGCAGGGCATTGGCTATTTGAGGGATACACTGTGCGTAATCCTGCTCGGCCATGACAATGGTTTGCGCATCAATGGCGCGCCTGTATTCGAGAACCTGAGGCATGTTGAATCCTTGTGGGTAGGCTAAACTGGCGGCGATTGTAGTGTACATCCGTACATTCGAATAGGGCTTCTATAATAGGGCGCAGGCGGGTTATAACGTCTTGTAGAAACATCGACTATTACCATTTTCCGTTTTGCCAATGCGCTACCCTAAGGAGAAACCGGATTAATCGCATTTTTAGCATCATGGCGCTTTGTAGTTTGTCTTTTGTAATTTGTTTTTTGTTTTTTGTAAAAGACACAACGCCCTGTATAAATCCTGTTTTTTAACCTTGGGCAGCCGGGTGTACCCGGCTTGTTTAATCACCCAAAACATGCGTCGCTTCCACATCCCATGAACGACAAAATATTAAGGGAAACACCATGAAAAAACTTCTTCCTTTGGTCGTTATTAGCCTACTGGCTACGGCCTGTACCGATACCGGCGTGGGCTCCAGCTCGTCTTCGTCCAGCTCATCCAGCTCTTCGAGCTCATCCAGCTCGTCCAGTTCTTCGCGCCCATCCAGCTCATCCAGTTCGTCGTCGTCTTCCTCGAACGGCGGTGTATCTTCGAATGTGGCGGCGGGAAAAATAGTGGTGAAAGCCAACTGTACCGGCTGCCACCAAGACCCAGAAGAAGACGGCGTTTTCACTGGAGTACACAAGTTTGATGTAAACCGTTTCACCTACCACATCCTGCCCAACTTCTTAAGCCGGGGTTATACCGGCTCTTCCCAGGCGGATTTGGCTCAGTTCGTTGGCCTTGAGATGCTCGAATGCGGCGGTGCGTGTACCGATGCACAGAACGCGGCGGCCTATTTATGGTCGCTGCGCGGGCAAGCCCCGGCTGTCACCCAATATGCCTGTGATGACAGCGCGCAAGTGTTGTACGGCAGACGAGATTTGAAGTTGTTGACCTCCTACGAGTACCACAACTCCTTACAAGCCCTATTCAAAAAACCACTGCCGGATGATTTCTCCACGCAAAACCGTGCCAGTGACGATATAAAAGTGGGCCGTATGCCCAACCACACGCAGGAAAAAGTCTCCGAAGGCCGTTTAACCGCCTATGACAGCAATGCCGAGGAGATTGCCAAATGGGCGCTTGAAACAGCGGGCGCGCTGGATTTTGACTGCTTAGATAAAGTCACCTGCGCCAATGCGTTTATCGACAAGTTCGCTTACTACGCCTTCCGCCGCCCATTAACCTCGGCAGAGCGCACGGAATACCGCGCGATCATCGGCACCCCCAAAGACGTAAAAAATGGCTTGCAGTGGGCGATTCGCTCCGTGTTGATGGCGCCGCAATTTTTGTATCGCTCAGAATTGGGTAAAACCGTTGCCGATGCCCGCACGTACAAGCCTGAACAACCCACCGATGCAGATGTGGTGCAAGGTGAGCCTTTAACTACCTTCAGCATGCCTGAAGTTACCTACGGCACCGACGGTTTTGCCTCCTATGGCGCCTATAAATACGTAGGTGTTACACCCACTTACACCTGGACAGGTGACGACATTGTTGTTGTGTCAGTGAAATCCGGCGGTTCGGGTAACGGCACTTTTGGTATCACTTTTAACAACGGCGCGGTTAAACAAGAGACCGTGGTGGATAGCAACAAAGTGATTACCATCCGGGTGAAGGGCATTACTGGCACGGGCAAGTATGTTCAAACCTACAACCAAAGTGGCAATGCCATTTCAGTGAGCAAAATCACCGTAGGCCCCGCCACTCTGCCTAAAGCGCCCACAGAAACCATCCCTAAACTGGATGTGGCCGAGGCCAATGCCTATGTGTTGGACGCGTTTGAATATGCCGCTGCGCTGTCGTATATGTTCACCGGATCCCCACCGGATACCGCCCTGATGAAAGCCGCTTTTGCGGGTGATTTAAGCGATAAAGCCAAGGTGGAAGTGCAGATAGACCGTATGCTGGATTCCGAACTGGGCCGCAAGCACATTGGCCGTTTGGCGGGTTTGTGGTTCCGCACCGATGCGGTGGAAAAGGTTAACCGCACCGGTAACGACGCCTTCACCCAGCAGGTGAAAAACTCTATGGCTCAGGAAATCCGCGAGCTGTACAAGTATGTGTTTTACACACCGAACACCCAGTTCAAATCCATTTACACCGGGGACTTCACCCTGCTCGACAGCGTGTTGTCGTCTTACTACGGATTACCCGGTGGCGGCGCAAGCCCGATGGTATTTGCCAAGGTGGACACGGCTAATTCCCGTCGTGGCGGTGTGCTTGCCTCCGGTGCGTACATGGCTTCCAACGCCGCCATGAACCGCACCTCGCCGATTTTCCGCGCCGTTCACATGCGCCAGGATATGTTGTGCCAGTCCATTGCACTGCCTTCTAACCTCAACGATACCGCCGCCCGCGACGAAGCGCAGAAGAAGGTAGACGCCTTATTAGCGGCGGGCAACCTCACCACCGCTGAGTTTTACAACATCCAAACCACCGTGCCCGGCTCGTCTTGCTCCACCTGCCACGATGCGATTATCAACCCCTTGTTTGCCGTGGATGACTTCGACCACGTAGGCCTGCCGCGCAAACAATCCGGCGGTCTTATCGTGCAAAAAGCCTTTATGGGCGACGTGGGTGAAACGGGCCGCGATGGCGTACCCATTCCGCAAGTGAACCAGGGCGGACGCCTCTATTCGGCAAATGCAGTGGGTGTATTGGGTGCTTTTGAAGCCAACCAAGAACAACGCAATGGTGGCGGCTTAACCTTTAGCGGCTCGAAAGACTTGGGTAAAAAGATGGTGGCTGCGGGCTTAAAAGGGCTGGATGCATGTTTGTTCGAGAAAACCGCACGCTTTGCGCTAGGGCATTCATTGAACCCCGCGTATGAAGAGGCCGGTCTTGAGAAGCTGCTGACTCCACTGCAAAAATCGCACATGTCGTGTGTTAACAACGCGATGGAAGCGGCCTATAACAACGGTAACGGCAGTGCCCGGGCGGCCATGAAGGCCCTGGGTTTATCCGATGCTATTCGCTACCGCAAATAAGCATTCGCCCACGAACCACGCCCCAGCGCTGCCTCGCTTAACCCGAGCGCAGCGCAAAACTTAAGAAGGCTATTAAGAAGGCTACGATATGAAAAAGATCATCGAGAAACTCCAAGCTGCCGAGCGGGCCGAGCGTCACCAGGAAGCCCAGGAGGCCAAAAGTAATTTGCAACACTATGCGCGCAGCCATGAGAAAACCCATGAACGCGCCCAAAAACAGATCAACCGCGACCGCCGTGGCTTTTTGGATATGCTCAAAAACGCCGGTATTTGCGGCTCCCTGCTGCGCGCCTCAAGCCTCGCAGGCGGCCTGATGGCTTCCCGTTATGCCCAGGCCGCAGGCGGTGGCAAACATGTCATTTACTGTTACCTAGACAGCGGCGCCGCCTCCGGCCACTGGCTGCCGCGCAGCGCCACTTCGATGAATACCGTTACCAAAGCCTACGGCGCCGACGGCACCAACGTGGCAGGTATTTGCCACTTTCGCCAGGTGAACGTTGCCTTGTCCGGCCACTCGGCGGCGCATCAGTCTTTGGGTGCCATTCAATCTGGCGTGCCAACAATGGACGCCCGCATCGCGCCCTTGCTCAGTGCTGCGGCACCTTACCGGGCCATTTACTTGGGCAGCGGTGCCACCGACAGCGGCTCCTTGTGCAGCACCATCGGCCCCTGTTTGGACGACCCCGCCGCTGCCTACACCCGTTACTTTAATTCGGCCTTACCCGCTGGCAGCACGGATGACACCTACGTCAAAGTGTTTGAATCGCAGAAAAAAGCCCTGGCGCAATTGCGCAGCAAGCTGGGCCAAGATGAAAAACAACGTATGGATGAACACGCCGAGGCCTTAACCGGATTGGAAAACCGCATTGCCGCGTTGATGTCTGGCGCCGGCCCCGATATAGAAACCTACCGCCCAGCACTGCCGTCCGCCGCCAGCTACACCGGCAGAATCGTAGCGCGTGGCAAAGTGCAAGCCGACATCATCATCGCCGCCTTACAAGCGGGCCTCACCAATGTGGGCGTGTTGCAATTGGGCAACCACCAGGGCACTTGGAGTGGTGATGGCACACGCTTTAAAGACACCTTGCACAGCTCCGCCCACAACAACCCCACAGACCCCACCGCATTTAATGAAATGATCGGCCATTTAAGCCAGGTTCCGGCCTACATCATTAAACGCTTGATGGAAACCTCCGGTGCCGATGGGCAAAAACTCATTGAAAACACCGTGTTTGTGCAGGTGACGTGTATGGGTAACGGCATGACCCACGAACCCGCCGATGCGCCGTTCATTGTGGCCACCCGTATGCCCGGTTTTGCCAAGGGTTATTCGGCCTCCGCCGGTGGCGGCACCGAAGACCTCAACGGCGCCATCCCCAAAGGCTTGGGCCTTGCCGATGGCACCTATGCACCGATGGGTAAAAGTTCACTGGGGCTTTTAGGCTAATCCGCAAGACTTTTCTCGTTCCCACGCTCCCGCGTGGGAACGAGTCAATTAACAAATCTCAGTCAACGCGTAGGTCGGAAAAGCGCCAGCGCCTTCCGACATGCTCGGCTACGTCAAACGGAGTTTTCCTCAAACCTAATGACCGCCATCCCCCAAATCCTAAAATCAATCCTCCAGTGTCCCCTCTGCGCCCAGCCGCTGGAGAGCACCGCATGTGGCAAGTGCAAAACCGAGTTTTTCAGTTTTGGCGGCATCTTAAGTTTTATGCCTGCGGGCATGGGGCAAAAACAACTGTGGCAGCATCAGTTGGCGGTTAATCACCAGCAGGCGCAGGCGGGTTTTGAGTTGATGCAAAACCTTCTGGAGCGGCCAGACTTGGTGCCAGCCACCCGCAGCCGCATCGAAGAAACCCTGCGCGTGGCCAAGGCGAGCTGCCAAAGCATTGATGACTTAATGCAGTCTGTGGGCATTAGCGCCCGGTTCGATGAACAGCTTGCCCATTTGAACCTGGGGCCGATCAGCGAGTACTACCACCATATCCTGCAAGACTGGGCCTGGGGCGATGACACGGTGCAGCAAAGGCTCGAACCCATTTTGGCCAGTGTTCAACCCAGTGAAGCGCCCGTACTGCTGGCGCTGGGGGCAGGGGCGGGTAGGCTGAGTTGGGAGCTGCATAAAACATGGGGCGCACAATACACCCTCGCCACCGACATAAACCCCCTGCTGCTGGCGGCCAGCCACAGGCTGATTGTGCGCAAGGAGGCGTTTGATTTTTGCGAGCTGAACAGCTTCCCGCAAATCGGCAAAAACGCCAGCGCCATTTACACACTAAAAGCCGACAGCAGTGCCGAGCACCCAGGCTGGATGGCCCTAGCGGCGGACGTTTGGCGTATGCCGCTGCAACCCAACAGCGTGGATATCATCCTCACCGCCTGGTTTATTGATGTACACGGTGGCGACAACCGCGAGCTTATCGGCTTGATTCACCACTGGTTAAAACCCGGTGGCGTTTGGGTTAATTCCGGCCCGCTGCTTTACCCAAAAGCCATGCCCATCGAGCGTAAATACAACCGTGAAGAATTGCTGGAGTTGATCAATTTGGCGGGGTTTGAGTTAACGCATCAAGCGCTCAACGAACACCAGCACTTAAATTCGCCAATCAATGTGCGCCGTCAAACCGAACAAGTGTGGACCTTTTGCGCCCGTAAGCCCGCCGTCGCCCACACAACGACGAATACCTCAACGACGAATACCTCAGCGACAAATACCACAGCGACGAATACCACAGCGCCTTCAGATTTACCCCCCGCCTGGCTGGTTTTCCACCACCTGCCCATCCCGCAAATCTTTACACCCCCCAGCGAAAGCCATCCGCTCATCGACCAAATCCTCGCCCATGTAGACGGCCAGCATTCGATTAACAGCCTCAGCGCACAGATCGCCACACAGGTTCCCGAAGGGCTGGACCCGCTGGCTACGGTGGTGGAGGTTTTGGGGGCGCTGCTCGATCTTCCATAATGCAGAGCCAAGCAAACGATTAAATGTTGATTACACCTTCGAGATAACTAACACAAAAACCCGAAACGAAAACAGTAGAGCCTTCAACCCTGCAATAAAGCACACCAGAACGGCTTGAAGCCTGTAACGCCACCATTTTTTGTTTGTTCAGTTTTTTAGCCCAATAAGGAGCAAGGCCCGCATGAATTGAACCTGTTACTGGGTCTTCGGTGCCGCCATTTGCAGGCCAGAAGTATCTGGATACAAAATCAAAATCACTGCTCTTTGCTGTTACCACCACATCATGAGGCCCTAATTTTTTCAATTTTTCCAAATCAGGGCTCACGCGCCTAACCTGCTCTTCATTTTCCATGATGGCAAAATAAGCTTGCTGATTTTTTAAATAAGCTATTGGAGGAATTGATAAGCCTTGCTTTAACGCTTCTGGAATGTCTGTAATTTCAGTAGGTTCTCTATTTGGAAATGCCATTTCAATTAAATTGTTTTCACTTTTTTTAACGATTACATTGTCTACAGATTTCGCCCAAAAAGTAATTTCGGATAAAAGGGGTTTAAGCGAAAAAATTACAAATGCACTCGCCAAAGTGGCATGCCCACAAAAATCTATTTCCTTCAAGGGGGAAAACCATCGAACTTCATAAATGCCTGATGAATTACAAACAACAAAAGCCGTTTCTGACAAATTGTTTTCGCTCGCTATATTTTGCATCAGCTCGTTAGAAAGCCAACATTCAAGTAATACCACTGCTGCTTGATTGCCAGAAAACTGCTTTGTAGTAAATGCATCAACGACATAAATATTTAACTTCATGCTTCCCCTTTTAATAGAAAAATTTCAAGCAGTACCTATAGGGCACCTTGCGAAAATCCACTTTTCGCGTGCTCACTTCGTTATTTTCGTGCTCAGTCGGTCATTTATACTGCATAAACTCCCTCCTTCGGCTTTGGCATCCTGCGTCGCTCTCGATTTCATTCCCGATGAAATTCTACCTTCCCCGTCCGTGGGGTCGTACCGCCTAAATCCCTTTAGGCGTGCGTCGCTCTACCTCGATTTCATTCCCGATGAAATTCTACCTTCCCCATCCTTGGGGTCGTCCAAATGCCTCGCGATCATCACGAAAATTTAATTTCCGCAAGGCGCCCTTGATGCGTTTTAAAATTTAATTCACTTTTTTCACAAATTCCGATTTCAGCGACATCGCACCTACGCCATCAATTTTGCAATCAATATCATGGTCTCCATCCACAATACGAATTCCCTTTACTTTCGTGCCTACTTTAATTACTAAGGATGAGCCTTTAACTTTTAAATCTTTAATCACCGTAACGCTATCGCCGTCATTTAATACCGTACCAAAGGCATCACGCACTTGGCGCTCGCTGCTGGCTTCAGCGGGTGTGTCGCTCCATTCATGAGCGCATTCAGGGCAGATGTACAGCGCACCATCTTGATAAGTGAATTCAGATTGGCAAGCAGGGCAAGGGGGTAAACTCATAAAAAAACCTTGGATAGAAAAAATGTGTGCGGAGTATAAGGGATTTAGCGACACGCCTAAACCTGAGGCGTGTTTTAGCGCGAGGTGAAATGTCGCGAAGCGCGCACAGTACACAACCAACAATACACCGAAGGCAATACAAATAACGTTAATACCACGCTGGTCAACAGCCCTCCAATCACTGGCGCTGCGATACGGTTCATCACTTCTGAACCGGGTTCGCTGCCGAACATTACGGGCAATAAACCTGCAATCATGGCGGTGGCGGTCATTAAAACCGGGCGCAGGCGTAAGCTTGCGAAATGAATAATCTGCGCGCGCAGATGGGCGATATTTTTTTGTTCCGCACCGGCAATGTTTGCACGCAGCACTTGTAACATAATGGCACTGGTGGCGATGCTTAACCCGGCCAGCGCAATAAAACCCACCACCACCGCCACGGAAATTTTAAAATCTAAAATAAAAATTAATAATAAACCGCCCACCAAAGCAAACGGCAGGCTGGACAGTAAAACAACCACGTCACTCACGCGGCGGAAATTTAAAAATAATAATAATGCAATTAAGCTTAAAGTGAGTGGAATAATAAATTTAAGGCTGTTTTGTACGCGTTCGATGGATTCGTACTGCCCTGCCCAGCGCAAGGTATAACCCGCAGGCCATTTAATTTCTTTGGCGATAATTTCATTCACCTCTTGTGCAAACTGCTGTATATCCGCCTCCCCAATATCCAAGTAAATCCAATTGTTTAATCGACCGTTTTCACTTTTTAACATGTGTGCGCCGGTTTCCATGCGCAATTGTGCTACATCGGCCAAACGAATATGCGTGCCGTTTTTGGTGATAATGGGTAAATCGTTTAAGCGTTCCGGCGTATCTCGGTAGGCATCGGGAAAACGCAATGTAATAGGATAGCGTGCAGCGCCTTCTACGGTTTCGGCAATGGGCATATCGCCCACGCTCATTTGCAACCATTCATGCACATCGTCCAGGCTTAAACCTAAGGCAGCGGCGGCGTGTTTATTAATGTCAATGGTGAGGGTGCGGCCACCTAAACTGCGCTCAGAATACGCGGCGCGGGTTTGGGGTAATTGGGCGAGAATAGTTTCTAATTGTGTGCCGAGTTCTTCCAAAATTTGAATATCCGGCCCGGCCAATTTAATTCCCAGCGGTGTTTTCATGCCGGTGGCCAGCATATCAATGCGGGTTTTAATCGGCATCACCCAGGCATTAGAAACACCGGGGAATTTTATGCTGTGTTCTAATTCGGCGATAATATCCTGCGTGGTTTTACCAGGCCGCCATTGATCGCGCGGTTTTAATTGAATAAACGTTTCAATCATGCTGATGGGGGCGGGGTCAGTTGCGGTTTCAGCCCGGCCTACTTTGCCAAATACCCGTTCCACCTCGGGAATAGTGCGGATAATTTTATCGGTTTGCTGCACTAATTCTCGCGCTTTGCCGATGGAAATACCTGGGTATGTTGTGGGCATATACATTAAATCCCCTTCATCCAGCGGCGGCATAAATTCGTAAGCTAAATACTGCAAAGGAATTAATGCCATAGCCATAATAAACAGCACGGCGGATAAAAAAATGCGCAGATGCGCTAAGCAATAATTTAATAGGGGTTGGTAAATGCGCAGCAGCCAGGTTTGCAAACGATTTTCCTTCGGTGCCGGTGTGTTTTTACCGCGCACCAGGTAATACAACAATACCGGCATTAATGTAATAGATAAAAATGCGGCGGTGGCCATAGCGTAGGTTTTAGTGAGTGCAAGCGGGCGGAACAACCGGCCTTCTTCACCTTCCAAAGTAAATACGGGCATAAAGCCTATGGTGACAATTAATAGGCTAAAAAATAGAGTGGGGCCTATTTCCATTGCGCTATCAAATACCGTTTGCCAGTGGTTTTGGTGCGTCGCATTTGGGTTCTGTTCTGCCTCTTCACTGAGTTTTCTGTGCAGGTTTTCGATCATCACAATAGCGCCATCCACCATTGCGCCAATGGCAATGGCAATACCGCCTAAAGACATAATGTTGGCGTTAACGCCCTGCCATTGCATGAATAAAAAACTGACCAAAATACCAATAGGCAGGGTAATCATAGCCACCAGTACGGAGCGGGCACTAAGGATAAATATAAATAATAATGCCGCCAGAAGAACTAATTCTTCACCTACTTTGTGCCATAAATTATCCACCGCACGCTGAATAATTCGCGAGCGGTCGTATACGGGGATAACTTCTACACCGGGGGGTAAAGATTTTTTTAACTCTTCTAACTTTTGTTTAACGGCATCTATGGTTTTTTGTGCGTTTTCGCCGTGGCGCATAACCACCACGCCGCCCACCACTTCACCCTGGCCATTTAATTCTGCAACACCCCGGCGCATGGCGGGTGCTTCGATAATATCCGCCACTTGGTTTAATAAAATAGGCGTGCCATTTTTATCCATTAAGCCTAAGGGGGTTTCACCTAAATTGGCGGCATTGGTGATAAAACCCGTGGCGCGCAGCATGGTTTCTGCTTCGGCTAATTCAATGGCGGCTAAGCCGGTTTCGCGGTTGTTAAGTTCAATGGCATTTTTAATGTGCATTAAAGGAATACCGTAATGCACTAATTTTTGCGGGTTTGGCACTATTTGGTACTGTTTTACCATGCCGCCTAACGGCGCTACTTCGGCCACGCCCGGTAGAGGTTGTAATTCAAAACGCAACAAGCCATCTTGCAGTGCGCGCAATTGTGCGAGGTCGTGTTGACCGCTGGCATCTTGTAATGCATACAAATAAATCCAGCCTACACCACTGGCATCTGGGCCTAATTCTGGCGTCACATTAGGCGGTAATTTTTTTGCGGCTTGATTTAAATATTCCAATACACGGCTGCGCGCCCAATAAATATCCGTGCCATCTTTAAAAATAACATAAACAAATGAATCGCCATAAAACGAAAAACCACGCACCGTGTGCGCGCCAGGTACGGCTAATAGCGCACTAGAAAGCGGATAGGTAATGTGTTTTTCCACTAAATTAGGCGCTTGACCGGGGTAGCTTGTTTTAATGATGACTTGTACATCGGATAAATCGGGTATGGCATCTACGGGGGTAGAATATAAAGCGCGGCCACCGAGCACACACAATAGTGCGGTGATTAAAATAATTAATACGCGGTTATTTAAAGAACCGCGAATAATCGCCGCGATCATTGTGTTGTTTCCACGGGTTGCGCGCCACCAGGCTGTGGCTCGTTAAAGGGCTGCTCGCCAGGCTCAAGTTCAATCACCTGAAATAACGGCGATCCGTCTATTATTTTTACGCGCACTTTTTGGCCCACCGTATAATTTTGTACGTCTATGCCTTCTTTTAATTTGAAATTCATGGTCATGCCGGGCATTTTCCAGGCGTCGATGGCTTCGTGTTCCAATTGAATTTTGCGCTCGTTAGGGAATAATTCTGTAATACTGGCGCCCACCCAGGTGGGGGGATATTTTGGCGCGGCTTCTATTTTTGGGGCGGCTTCCATGCGTTTTAAATCGCTGCTTTTGCTGGATTCTGAATCAATTAAAAAATGTGCGGAGGTGACAATCACATCGCCTTCTTCTACGCCTTCAAGCACTTCCACTAATTCACTGTTGCTTTCGCCTAAAACAACGGCCACGGATTTAAATGTGTTGTCGCCCAAATCCAGCACTAATTTATTGAGTTTTTCTACTTGAATAATTGCTTGGCGGTTGACCAATAATGCCGGTTTGCGTTGCGGTAAGGTAATTAATCCTTCCATTAAAATATTGGGCCGCAGCTGCATGTTTGGGTTGGCGAGGTTTACACGTAGGCGTAAGGTGCGGCTTTTAGGGTCTAAATCGGGGGCGATGGCGTCAACTTCGCCATCCCATATTTTGCCGGGGAAACTCGCCGCAGTAAGGCTTATAGATTGGCGGGGTTTAATTAAATGAGTTTGGCTTGCGTAGATATCCAACAGCGCCCACACGCGCTCCATGGAACCCACCGCCATAATCATTTGGCCGGGCGTAAAATAGGCGTTTTCGCGTATTTTTAACATGTCCACCACACCATCTTTCGGCGCGTGAAATACCACGCTGCGCTGGGCTACACCCTGTTTTTTAAGGGTTTCTATGGCAAGCTCATCCATCATGAGGGCTTTTAAATGTCCTTCTGCGCGTAATTTTTGTGCTTCACCCTGTTTGCTCGCCGCCAGAAATTGCTCCTGCGCTTCGATTAATTGTGGTGAATAAAAACTAAATAAAGGCTGGCCGCGTTTTACCGTTTCGCCTTCGCTGCTCACAAATAATATGTCCACCCAGCCGGGTGTGCGGGGTGTTATTTGGGTGATTAATGTGGGGTCTGCTACCACGCGGCCCTGCGCGCGCAGATGTTGTTTTAAAATGCCGCGCGCAATTTTTGCTTTGCGTA
This sequence comes from Pseudomonadota bacterium, assembly GCA_041179125.1. Classification (GTDB taxonomy): domain Bacteria; phylum Pseudomonadota; class Gammaproteobacteria; order Pseudomonadales; family Cellvibrionaceae; genus CAMCXE01. The sequence goes on from JBEGTZ010000065.1 coordinate 23,738, forward strand.
CGCCCAATTGATTTTGCACGGCGGGATTAATTTTTACGATTCCCGTTGCGCGTGCGGTATCTGCTTTTGTATCTTCAGCATAGACGGGAATTAAATCCATTCCGTGGGGGCATTTGCCGGGTTGATCGCTGCGGTAATTGGGGTCCATCGACGAAACCCAATACAGGGGCTTAGCTGCTTTCGTGCCGCTTGAGTGGCCAAACCAAGCGAGGCCAGCCACTAAAACGACCGATAAAAATAATAAATAATAACGATGGCGCGCCAAGCGTGGGTCAGAAATAGTGGCGATTATTTTTTTTAGCATAGATTTCTCAAGCGCGTGGTGCGATAAAAATAAAAATCTCCTAGGGCTTGCTCCCGTTAAGGTTTAATGCTCAACGCCAAGCGAAAACCATAATTATTTTTGCGAATTTTATGCGCAAAATAATAACGGTTGGCCGAACGCATACCGTTGCTGGGATAATCCCACGCGCCGCCACGCATTACCCGGATATCGCAATTACCCTCAACCCAAGCGCTGCCATCGCTGGGTGCGCCCTGGTAATTGGGGTGCCAACAATCCTCCACCCATTCCCACACATTGCCGTGCATATCAAATAAACCAAAGGCATTGGGTTTGAAGCGTTTAACGGGCAGTGTGCCGCTATTTTTTCCTTCTTTGGTAAAACACACGCTGGAATTTCCGCCATCAAACCGCGCTTGGTCACAGGTTGTGTTATCGCCCCAAAAATATTCGCTGGTGGTGCCGGCACGGGCGGCGTATTCCCACTCCGCTTCTGTGGGCAGGCGATATTCTAGCCCGGTGAGTTTATTTAACCAGGGTAAAAATTGGCTGGTTATATCGTAGTAACTTAGGTTGGTAACAGGCCGTGTACCCTTGCCCCAACCTTCATCAGGTGGCACATAAAAACAATTGCTGCTGGCGATACACAGGTCGTACAGTTCATGGGTAACTTCTGTGTTATTTAATTTAAACGATTTAATACGCACAGTGCGGGCGGGTGCTTCATCGCTGCCCTCTTGATTACTGCCCATAACAAATTCACCGGCGGGAATAATCAGCATACTTTCTTTTAATAAGGCCTCCACTTTCACGCGGGATTTTTCCCGCTCAATATCTGCATTTTTAATGGCATCTTCACGCCATTTAGTCATAGCGGCTATGTGTTCATTAAAAGATTCACGCACTAAAACCTCTGCTTGATCCCACTGGGCTAGGGCTTCTGCAAATTTACCTTGGTCGCGCTGTTGTTTGGCTAATTCCATAATGCCGTAGGCTTTTAAGGCTTTGGGCGGTAGGGTGCTGCGCACACGCATTTTGTAGTACATTTTTGAATCGGTGCGTGTGAGCTCGGCGCGTTTTTGTGCGGTGATCGTTTCTTCAATTAGGCCAAAGCGTTCGATTAATTGGCGATACTGCGCAACCACCGCGCTTAATAATTTAAGCGCTTCTGGGCGTGCATTTTGTTGTATTTTAAGCTGCCCTTGCGCCGTTTTTTGCTGCAAACTCTGGCGGGTTTTGGGATTAAAAATAAAATTTTGTGCAAGGTTATACCGCTGCTGTATATCCGCCAAATTTTCTGCTTTATTTGTTTTTGCTGTTTGTAATTCGCTGTTGAGTGCGCTGTTTAATGCGTCTAACTGTTGTTGTAAAACATCAATTTGTGCCAGTGCATCAGATACATCTTTAGGTGGCGCTTCTTTGGGTTTTTCTGCATGGACGGCTGAAGGCGATTGTGTTGCGGGTGGAGCGGAGGGAGAAACTGAGGGCAGTGACGATGCGGCAGGGGGCGTTTCTGCCGCCCACACAGGCAGGGCGATGGCGCAGGCCAACACGCCAGCACGAAAAACATAGCGGGGTAACATCTTTAATATACAGGCACAAAACGGAGAATAAACAATCATGGACACTCACAGGTTGCAGATAAATGGCAGCGCTAAAGTGTAATTCCGTTTGTATTTTACCGCTGTGATCACGTTTCCAGAACTCCGCCTGGCGTGGGCGCAGATGCCTTGTTTTGTACCTTTAACCTAGAAACCTCAGTTGAGCGCCCAAAAGCTGTGTAAGCCATTGGTTCAGATAGTGAAAGTTTAAAATGAAGGGCAACCTTATTGGTTGTTCGAAATTTTAAACTTTTGCTAGATGGGCCAAGGGGTTGCGCAGACTTGGGTGATCCAACTGAGGTTTTTAGGTTTAAGTGTGTCAGCAAGTTAATACGCGCTGATTCTACCACCGGTTCAGTCGATGCCGTTTTTTTGCTTGGATTTGATTAACCATCGAAGTGTCGTGGCTTTCGCTGGGGTGAGGTTTTTAGGTTTGAGTTCGATTAATTTCAAAGAAGCAACAAAGTACCCAAGCCCAAAAAGGCCACAAAACCTATGATGTCGGTGACGGTGGTGAGAATTACCGAGCCGGACAGCGCAGGATCAATACGCAGTTTGCTCAGGACGATGGGCAGAAATACGCCGAATAACGCGGCAGTAACGATATTGACCACCACGGCAATGCCTATCACCAACCCCAGCATCAGGCTGTGGAACCACAGCCAGGCCACATAGCCAATCACCAGCGCCCACAACACGCCGTTAATCACGCCCACGCGCAGTTCTTTTTCAAACAAGGCACCCAAGTTGGAGCTGTTGATTTGCCCCAAAGCCAGGCCGCGCACCACCAACGTTAAGGTTTGACAGCCTGCGATGCCGCCCATAGACGCCACCACCGGCATCAAAACGGCTAATGCTACGACCTGTTCAATGCTGTGGCCGAAGAGGCCGATAAACCAGGAGGCTAACAGGGCGGTGAGTAGGTTGATGCCCAGCCACAGGGCGCGGGTGCGGGCGGAGCGTTTGGCGGGGGCGAATAAATCGGCGTCTTCGGTAAGGCCTGCCTGGGCCATGCGCTGGCGCTCGGTTTGTTCGCGCAACAGTTCAACCGCCGTGCTCATGTCGATGCGGCCCAACAACACGCCTTCTTTGTTGAGCACCGGCAAGGCGTTATAGCCGCTGTTGGCCACCACTTCGGCGGCCTCGTACATGTTGTCTTGGGCGTTGAGGCTGGGGAAACTGTCTTCCTGTAGCTCGCCCACGCTGGTATGAGGCAGCACGGTGAGCAACTCGGTGATGCGCACGCAACCCACCCAGCGCCCGGTGCGGTTGACCAGATAGAGCACTTCGGTATGTTTGGGCGCTTGCCTGCGCAGTAAACGCAGGGCTTCGGCCACACGCATATTTTGCGAAACCACCAAGACATGGTTGTTCATCCAGCGGCCAATTTGCTGTTCGGTATAACGCTGGGCCACTTCGTAATACTGCCGTTGGCGCAAGTCCATGCGGCTTAGGGCTAGGTCTATGGTGCTTTCGGGCAGGCTTTCTGCCAGCTCCAACAGGTCTTCAGCTTCTAAGTCTTCAAACAGGGCGGGCAGTTGATCGGCGGGTAAATTGCGCAACAAGAGCAACCGCGCTTCGCCGCGCAGCGCCACTAACACATCCAGCCGCAAGTCAATGTTGATGTGGTGCCAGGCGATAACCCGCTTGGCCAAAGGCAGGGATTCTAAAATCAGCGCCAACTCGTCCGGGGTAAAGGGCTTGAGGGCATCCTGTAACTGGCGCTGGGTTTCTGCGCTGGGGTTTTCCAGCAGTTCGTCAATGAGAGGGCTGATAGGGTCGGACATAGGGTTTCCCTCGGCGGTGTGTCCTGGTCTGGTCAACAATGTGTTTAGGCGTTTTAGGTTTAACTAGTAGCATAGAAACAAATCGACTAAAAAACCTGCTGTGTGCAACCTAAAAACTTCAATTGGTGTTTTTAGGTGAGCGTGATCAGCGCTTTCGGGTTGTATTTGCCGCCACTTCTTGTTATTGGTTGCCGCGCTGTTACCCTAGAAACCTCCTGAGGCTCTTAGGTTCATAACTGACGCCGCACACACCGAGGCACTGATGGCAAAAGACTTATTAGAAGGCATCACACCGGCACAGATTCTGGCCCAATTGGAGGCCCATTACGGCTGGCCTGCGCTGGGGGCTTTGATTGATATCCGATGTTTTCAACAAAACCCCAGCATTAAAAGCAGCCTGACTTTTTTACGCCGCACCCCCTGGGCGCGCAGCAAAGTGGAGGAAATGTACCGGCAGCTGGTGAGCTGTGGCCGGATTACCCCTCCTGGCGCTGACTGAGGTTTTTAGGTTCACCCTGTAGGGGTGCGATTCATCGCGCCTGGTTGGATGAGTGCGCTGGCCGTTCAAACGCAGGGATGAAGCACGAGAATAGAAAACATGCTGAATAGTTACGAGACCTTTGCACGAAACAAAATCTATCGTCATTCCCGCGAAGGCGGGAGCCGTCAGTCCAGCGAAGCTTATCTAGCTGTTCAAAATGCTTAATGAAATCAATAGCTTGCTTCCCGCCTTCGCGGGAATGACGGGGCAAAAATAAACAAAATCTAATTCGTGCAAAGGTCTCGTTACAAATAAAAAAGCCGACTCAACGTCGGCTTTTTAG
>JBEGTZ010000066.1:0-7530 GCA_041179125.1 Pseudomonadota bacterium
AGCGCTGTGTTGCCAATCGGTGGGCAAGCATGCTTGCCCACCCTACAAACTTACTTCACCACCAAACACGAAATATCCGCCACCTGCCAAAACAAATCCCGCAACTGCTGCAACAAAGCCAAACGGTTATTACGCAGCGCCAGGTCGTCCGCCATCACCATTACATCGGCAAAAAAACCATCCACCGGCGCCTGCAAGACAGCAAGCTGGGTGAGGGCAGTTTGGTATTCGCCGTCTTGTAACAACGGCCCCACTTCGGCCTGGGCTTTGTTCAGTGCGGCGGCTAAGGCTTGTTCTGCAGGAAGTTGTAGCAGGGCGGGGTTAATTTTGTCCTCAGGCGCTTCGGGCAATTTGGCCAGAATATTCGAAACCCGTTTGTTGGCGGCGGCGAGGCTCGCGGCTTGCGGCAATTGGCTGAAGGCGGCTACGGCTTGGATGCGGTGGTGAATATCCAACGGGTTGCTTAAATTTTTGGCGCTTACCGCTTGGTAGACTTCCGGGCTGATGCCCTGGTCGCTATAAACGCTGGCTAAACGCTCAAGCACATAGGCGAGGGCCGTTTCCAGCGTGTCGGCGCGCAGGGATTTAAAGCCTTCGATGGCGCTCTGCAGCAACACTTTAAGGTCTAGATCCAAGCGTTTTTCGATCAGTATCCGCAGGGCACCCACGGAGGCGCGGCGCAGGGCGAAGGGGTCTTTGGAGCCGGTGGGGATTTGGCCGATGCCGAAAATGCCCACTAAGGTGTCCAGCCGATCCGCCAGTGCCAGCAGGCAGCCGGTGTGGCTTTCGGGCAGTTCGTCACCGGCAAAACGCGGCAGGTATTGCTCTTTGATGGCTAGGGCCACGTCCAGAGCTTCGCCGTCGTTAAGGGCGTAGTAGTAACCGGCAATGCCCTGCATTTCGGCAAATTCGTACACCATTTTGCTGGTCAAATCCGCCTTGGAAAGCTCCCCTGCGCGCTGGGCGAGGCTTACGTCCCAGCCCAATAAATCCGCCATCACGCCAGCCAAATGGGCCAGGCGTTCGCTTTTATCGAACAGGCTGCCGAGCTGGGCTTGGAACATCACAGTTTTGAGTTTATCGCGCTGTACGTCTAAGCGGGTTTGGCAGTCGGTGGTAAAGAAAAACGCCGCATCGCTCAAACGCGGGCGGATGACTTTTTCGTTCCCGGCAATCACTTGGGCCGGGTCGAGGCTGGCGAGGTTGGCGAGCGTAATGAAATAGGGCATCAGCGCGCCCTGGGCATCCACCAGGTGGAAGTATTTTTGGTGCTCTTTCATGGAGGAAATTAGTGCTTCGGCGGGCACCTGTAAAAAGCGCTCTTCGAAGCGGCCCGCCAGGGCCACCGGCCACTCCACCAGCGCAGTGACTTCATCTAATAAGTCGGCGTCTATAACCGCATGGCCTGCGAGTTTACTGGCTTCGGCCTTGACTAAATCCGCCACCAATGCACGCCGGGCGGCGAAGTCCGCCAGTACAAAACCCTCGTCTTTAAGCTGCACTTCGTAACGGCGGGCGTCGCTCAGGGTGATAGGGTTGGGCGCATGAATACGGTGGCCACGGGTTTGGTTGGAGGATTTAATGCCGAGAATTTCTGCGGGCAGAATCTGGTTATCCCACAGCATCACCAGCCACAGGGCCGGGCGCACAAACTCATTGCGGCTGGCGCCCCAGCGCATACGCTTGGGGATGGGTAGCGCGGCCAGTGCGTTGGCGACGAAACCTGCCATCAAGGATTGCACCGGCTCCCCGCCGATTTCCGCTTGGAAGGAAAGCTTGTCAATTTTGCCGTCATTGGCCACCTGCAACTGTTCAAAACCCACGCCGAGTTTATCGGCAAAGGCCAGGGCTGCTTTGCTCGGCGCGCCGCTGTCATCTTTGGCCATTTTGGCAGGCGGCCCCCAGTGGGTAACGGCCTGACGCGGGGTTTCGGCTGCAATGCCTTCAATCCGCAGCGCCAAACGGCGGGGGCTGGCGAAGGCTTTTAACTCATTAAAGGAAATACCCGCTTGCGCTAATGCATCATTAATATGCTGGGCGAAGGCCTCTTGCAGGCTTAAGAGGGCTTTCGGCGGCAGCTCTTCGGTGCCTAATTCAACAAAAAATACGTGTGACTCATTCAGGTTTGACATTAGGCGTTTACCTCTTGAGTTTTACGTTCAGCAGCCACGCGGGCCATCACTTCATCGCGCAGGGCGGCGGGTGCCAAGGGGAAACCTAGGGCTAAGCGAGCATCGAAATAAGCCTGTGCTACTTCACGCGCCAAAGTGCGCACGCGCAAGATATAGCGTTGGCGTTCAGTGACGGAAATCGCCTGGCGCGCATCCAGCAGGTTAAACGCGTGGCTGGCTTTCATCACCATTTCATACGCGGGCAGCGGCAGGTTCTGCGCCATCAGCCGCTTGGCTTCCGCCTCGTACACATCAAAACTTTGGAACAAAAATTCCACATTGGCGTGGCTGAAGTTGAAGTGGCTCATTTCCACTTCATTTTGGTGGAACACATCGCCGTAAGTGACCGGCTCGCCCTGGGGGTTAATCGTCCACACCAGGTCAAAAATGGATTCTTTATTCTGCAAATACATGGCGATGCGCTCAAGGCCATAGGTGATCTCGCCGCTCACCGGATAACACTCCAAACCACCCACCTGTTGGAAGTAGGTAAATTGCGTCACCTCCATCCCGTTCAACCACACCTCCCAACCCAGGCCCCAAGCGCCAAGCGTTGGCGACTCCCAGTTATCTTCCACAAAACGCACATCGTGAATACTGGTATCCAGCCCCAAGCGCTTGAGCGAACCTAAATACAAATCCTGAATATTGCTGGGCGAAGGCTTCAAAATCACCTGAAATTGATAGTAATGCTGCAAGCGGTTGGGGTTCTCCCCATAACGGCCATCCGCCGGGCGGCGGCAGGGTTGCACATAGGCAGTGTTCCAAGTTTCCGGCCCAATGGCGCGCAGAAAGGTAGCCGGGTGAAAGGTACCGGCCCCCACCTCCATATCCAAAGGCTGCAAAATCACACAGCCTTGCTCGGCCCAATATTGCTGAAGCGCGAGAATTAGGCCTTGAAAAGTTGATACATCGGGCGAACTAGGCGTCATCAAACCCTCCTCGGGGCAATAAACGCGGCCTATTGCGGCCTGCGTATAAAAAGGGGCCGATTATAGGGGGTTGTGGTGGTTTCACCAAGGAAGGGGGGTGTTCAAGTTGAAGTGGGTTTGTAAAGAAAGGTATTTAGACAAATAACATTTACTTAATTGCGCCTTTATTCGCCTATAGGCTCCATTGAGCTTATGCAGAAAGCGCTCTAAGTTACCGACTTTAAAGATATTTATTTTTAATGCAGTAAGTTCCAACCGAGCTTTCTAGAATTAGATCAAAGCACACCGCTAGATTGCTTAAGTTTTGGGAGCCTCCCAAAGAAAGCCCCACGCCCTTAGGAGTAACGTTTGCTACCCGTAGTAGAAATAGGCCGCCCTTTAAACACCGGTGGGCCGTCCATCGTCAGCTTGGGTACTTCTTTCTGCCAAACGAGCCAAGGTGTTGCCTCACTCATCTTTTTAGAGGTTTCGCCTGAAGGTCTTAAATGGATGTCGTTTTGATCAATCTCAATGAGACCAATCACATAGGTATAAATCAGGCTGCTGCCAAAGCTTTCTTTAAACTCCATTGCACACTCAACGATTTGATCGCCATACTCCATGCGCATTTTGGGTTTGAGCGATGCTATTGAAACCGCGCCATTACTGATTGCCGAATAAACACTAAAAACCAAGGCTACCTTGCCGCCAAGGCGCATCGAAATATCTGGGTTGACCTCAACGGTTTCAACGCCCGGTGCAGAGGCGCTGGCGGTGGTGACATCGCCGGTATGCACAACATAGGGTTCTGAATTAAACGAGCCTGCTTTATCGGGCGCTTGAATAATTTTCATGCGGCCATCAGGCAGTAGAATCCCGACGCGAAGATCAAGATCGTCGTTATCTCGGTTATCGCCATTATCTACCCAAGTAGCACTTACAATAATTTTCTTAGGTGCGCTGGCGCCTTTTATTAAAGTGACTTTGTGCGATTGATTTGGTTTTGTCAGCGTAACGGGGGGCTTTTTAACCATTGAAATTGCTGGGGGTTCTGGCGGCGGTGGATTGGTTTCTTCGGCAACTTCAACACCATAGTGTCGACATAGCCCATCTAGTCCTGAAGAAAACCCCTGCCAAACAGATTTCACTTTCGCCTGCTCGTTTCGTATGTATAGCTCAAGGACAATTATGCCTTTCTCGGTCGTAAAGGCACCCGGTGCAAGCGTTATTATGTCGCCAGCAATGTGAACCTCTGCTTTTAAATTTTTGACCGCAGAAAACCCGCTGTGCGTATCTTCAGTTAATGCTATGGCAATTTTGGTTATGCCAGGCGGTGCGCGTTTTAAGTCAAAAAGAATTTTATGATTTCTAACCGCGCCAGAATTTTCTGGAGAAATAAAATTGGCAATACCGGATGGGTCTTCAGGATTATTGTAAAAAACGATACCGCTATCCCCCTGCACCGCGCCGGATTCCGTAAGTAAAAAAGCGGTTAGATTGATATCCAGTGATGAGTCAATGTCGTGTGACACTATCACCGTGCCGGAAAAAGGGATAATGGAAATGTTGGCGCCAGGCTGGAGTGACGTGCTCATGGTTTTTTATCCTCGCTGTTTAATGGCTGCATGGCACAGGTTTAGCTTTATTTAGAGTGTTCGGTTTTTTGTGTACTGATTGAAATGTGCGCATGGGATGTGGTTGTACATTGTTTTTGGTTTTTTTAGAAAACAATTAATTTTCAACGGTTTTTTGAGCGCCCCTTCACCGATGAAATTCGTGTTTTCTGGCTTAATTGCATGGCTGTCCATGTGTTTTATTGCATGGTTATCTATGCATTTCGCATGGTCGCAATAACGCAATTCAAGCGTGGTATAGCGCTCACGGGGCGGAACAATACACCATTTTAAAGACAAAAGGGATGCCAGCTTGTCCGCTAAAGTGGCTTTGTTAAAGGCCGTTATTTGCTTAAACGGCGCCTGATTTTTAGGGCTGCAAGCAAGGGTCAATTCAGTTGCCACCCTTGCCCAGGTTATGCCATGATTCCGGCGCGCTTTACCCCCTTTTATTTTCACTTTCGCATTAAAGGAATCCACATGACGCAGATAAAAAATTCCGTTGGCAAAAACGGCATGAACTTGCCCGTTGAAACAAATTATGTTCAGCGTTTATTAAATAAAAACCTCCAAGGCACACCCTATCTAAAAACCCCTTTAATTACCGATGGCGATTGCGGCACTAAAACCCAAAACGCTATCCGCGATTATCAGCAATTTATTCTAAAATTCGCCCACCCGGACAGCCTTATCCAACCAGGCAAAACCACTATTAGCAAATTAATGGCGGGTATTGCGGTGGCGGAATTGACACAGATGTGGAATGAGGCGGTAAAAGCGGAAAATACAAACCTTGTTACCAGTGGTGGGCAAATTGCGCAGGCGGTGCAAGCTAATAAACCGCTACCTGCGAATTTAACGCCTAACCCAGGGTACGTGAGCACGCCGGTGGGGAGTGGGTTGTATAGTTTTCCTTTGCCGGTGTTGCCTTCTCAAAGTTATAAAGCGGGGGGTTGTCGGTTTGGAGCTAATCGCGACAAAGGTGGGCGCAAACACGCTGGATGTGATTTGATTGCACCTCCAGGCACTCCTATTTGCGCCATTGCGGATGGGAAGATACATGAAAACCCCTACTATTTTTACAATGGGACTTACGCTTTGGAGGTTGAACATGGACAAATGCTGGTGCGATATGGAGAGACTTTACCTACCGCGCTTCACGATAGACGCCTAACATTTTTACCTGAAATCAAAAAGGGTGCATTAGTAAAAAAAGGACAAGTAATTGCTTACGTAGGTAAAATGCTCAAAGATTCCATGCTGCATTTTGAATGCTACAGCAACGCAATGCTTCCAGGCGGACTAACCGATCGTTCGAAATCAGGTGGAGCCTATCAACGAAGGAGTGACCTGATGGATCCCACCAATCTTTTAGATGGCGCCAAGACCACATTGCCTCAACATCCAGGTAATTTGGACGAGAAACAAGTGAAAGTGGCAATAGCTGTCGGACACAGTAATATCAAAACAAAATAAATGGCCTAAAAATGAAACAACTAAACCTCATGAATCATTCATTTGTAATATTTTTTATGCTTTTTCACTCTGCCTGTGGTTATTCGGCAAACGCTGATAAAAATGAACCGATCCAGCAAAAAAGCTCAAACGCAATTGGCTGTCCAGAAGTTGGTGAGTTAATTGATATTATTGGCAGAAAAAATATATATTCACAAACGCCTGAAGAGTTTTTTCAGAGTGCCGCCTCCTTAATAAAACCCATTAAAGACAATACTACACAGGCGACTTCCCAATTAGACAGAGAGATTGATTTTTCACAAATTAATAACAACTGGCTGCTAAGTGCGCACAGTGCCTATGGGATACACTCGAAGAAAATTTTTTTTGGTCGCGCTGAATTTCAATTTTCACCTAGTTGTTTTAAGGCACCCGCCGACTTCATTAATATGACAAAATCAAAAATAGGCAAAGGATATAAAGATCTTACATTTCCACCGCCAGATGATGCCATTAAAGTCTACTCATGGCACTGGAAGGATCCTGACATCAATAAAATCCGCCTAATGCAAGTTACAGCGTCTAGTACGATTTATGAAATAAAGGTCATTATTGATCCCGCCCCCACCAATCCATAACTCTGCTTGACGACAGCGGGCAACGGGTTGTAAACCTGAAACATTTACGAGCTAACCCACCTTAAGGAATTTTTAACATGAAACGAATACTCATCCTTTGCGCACTTGTGATGACCTGTACCAGTGGGCCTCTTGCGGCGGCGGAATTTGATTATGGCGCCTTCCATTTGGGTAAATTGCATTACGGCATGCCTGCGGCGCAAGCGGTGGGTTTGCCTGGTTGTGTATTTACCAAAAATAAATTGGCCACCAGCGAGGTCGATGGGGCGTGGCACCAGTCTTGGGACGCGGCGGGTTGTGGGGTTACTTTAGGCTTTGTTGCCAAAGAAAAAAAAGCCGCACTTACACTCGATCAAATTGAAATTCAGGCACCCAGCCAGATTAAAACTGATCGCGAAGTGGGCGTGGGCAGCAGTGAGGCGGATGTGCGTACGCATTATGCTAAGGATATAAATGCTGAAGAATCTAGGCCCCAGGAAACCATTGTTTTGGGCTCCATTTATGGTGGTGTGATATTTGACCTGGACAAGGGCCGCGTGGTGCGTATTTTTGTTGGGGCTGCGGCTGAATAACTCCATTGCCTAATGTGCTGGTTAAGCAAAAATAGCGCGTAGGCTGGGTTAAATGTAGGTTGGCGGTGAGCTTGCGAACCCCAACATTCCAGCCATCCGCCAGCACAAAGCCGAGCATAAATAAAGGCGCAAATTTAACTGATTCTCGCTGCAAGATGGAATGTTGGGGT
>JBEGTZ010000067.1:0-38093 GCA_041179125.1 Pseudomonadota bacterium
GAGATCTATAACGAGCCGCTACAAGTCTCTTGGAGCAATGTCATCAAACCCTATGCTGAAGCCGTTATTGGTGAAATCCGCGCCATCGACCCGGACAACCTGATCGTTGTGGGCACGCCCGCCTGGTCGCAAAACGTCGATGAAGCCGCGCAAAACCCGATCAGCCGCTACAAAAACATCGCTTACACCCTGCACTTTTATGCCGGCACCCACAAAGCTGACCTGCGCGCTAAAGCTCAGACTGCATTGGACAGAGGCATAGCATTATTCGTAACCGAATGGGGTGCGGTAAATGCCGACGGTGATGGCGGTGTGAATAGCGGCGAAACCAACACCTGGATGAACTTCCTCAAAACCAACAACATCAGCCACGCCAACTGGGCTTTAAACGACAAAAAAGAAGGGGCATCCTTCTTAAATGTTGGCGCCAGCGCAACCGGCGGTTGGAACGACAGCAACCTAACTGAATCCGGCAAATTAGTGGCGGGAATTATTCGCGGTTGGCCGGGTGTTAAAACCACAACAGGCCCATCGAGTTCTTCTAGCAGCAGCTCATCCAGCTCCAGCAGTTCATCCAGCTCGTCCAGCAGCTCGTCTTCTTCAAGCTCCAGCAGCTCATCCAGCTCCAGCGGCAAATCCAGCAGTTCATCTTCCAGCTCATCCAGCAGCTCGTCGTCAAGCTCAGGCTCTAACAATTCCAACGGCGGCGGCGCAGTGGCCGGTGCTATGGGGTTGGGCGATGGGTTAGCGCTGTTGTTATTAGCGCCCCTGGCCTGGCGCCGCAAAGCGCGTAAATAGGTTTTGATGGTTCAAAAAAACCCGCTTCGGCGGGTTTTTTTATGGGCGTACGTTGTTTCCGAGCGAAGAAAATGTAGGTTGGCGGTGAGCACAGCGAACCCCAACATCCCAACCTCCGGCGAGCACAGTGCTAGCTATAAACCCGAGTAAGGTGTTTTCGCCGCAAGAGGGAATGTTGGGGTTCGCACGCTCACCGCCAACCTACATAAACCCACATGCTATTGAGACACGGGTTATGGCCGCTGAAACTTAATCAACAAACTTCTTAGATATTTCGTTGAAGCGATTCTGAGATTTTGCAGCTTCTTTTAGCAATGAAGCCCAGTCATCAGGGGGATGCCCACTGCTGAGCATTTTTTCGAAAACACGATAAACATCCGTTTTGCTGCCATAAGCACGTTTGTTTTTTTCGTCATTCACCCAGGCAAACACAATGATTTTTGATGATGAATCAAAGCGAAAAAAAAGCCGGTATTGCTGGAAAAATTTTGCGCGAAACCAATGTTTATGGTCATTCCCCAGAGTATCCCCCTGCCTATAGTCTGGAAGTGTTGGATCCTGGGGTATGGCCTCAAATGCCAATTTAGCCATTGCAGCTAACCGTTTAGTCGCGTTTTTCTTGCCAAAATTTTGCGGGTCTTTTTCTTTAAGCGCCTCTACTTGATTAAGGAGCGAATCAAGCTCATCGAGAAATAACGGGTGGCAAAAAATCGTCCACCCGTTGATAACGAGGCTGGTTTGATTGGGCAAAATTATTCGTCCTCATCGTCCAGTGGTGCATTCAAATCCACATCAATTCCGCCAACAAGACTTTTAATGCGGGAGAGGAGCTCAGGTGTTGCCGCTTTCAGTCGTTGGGGGTTGGCTCGAATGTCATTTGCCAGAAAGTTCAAAAAGCTGCCCAGCACCGGGTCCGCCTCATCCTGATCCGCGCGTGACATAAGAACATTGCCATCGGGTTGGATGACGTAGCGTATTTTCTCCCGCTTGCCCAAGTGCAAGGCTTTACGAACGGCGTCGGGAATTGTGGTTTGATACCGGTCGGTGAGGGTGGATTCTGTGATGAGTAGTGCGTTCGCCATGATGAACCTCAGTGTGCGGAAAATCGAACCTGCCTGAAGGGTAATGCAGTTGCATTGCCTGGTCAAGTCTTGTCAGGATTGCTTCGGCTTCCTCTTGCTGTGAAGCCTGTGGGGCACTCAGCCATCAAATTCTGCGATGTACATTTTTTATGGAATGCTGGGATTCGCAAGCTCACCGCCAACTTACGCGTTTTTATCGGCGTATGTTGGAGTTTCCGAACGAAGAAAATGTAGGTTGGGCAGTAATGCCCAACATTTCAAACGGTAATCCGGCGATGTCGTAACAAAAAATAACCTTTCTATTTGGTGGCATTGGTGTGTTGGGCATTGATCTGTTGGGCCTTGCTGCCCAGCAAACTGTGTTTACAGTAGGCAATACCTCCCAGCGCAAAAATTAAATTTGTATCATTTCATCTATTCCCGAGAATGACGACACCGCCTGTGTGGGGCAGTGATTCGCCCTAAAAGGGTCAAGGCTTTATTTATTGTCTTGTTTTGATGTGGCTGCGGCGATTAGTGTGAGAGTTAAAAAAATTAAGGATAATTCGATAGTCTCTGATGAGATGCCAGGGAATAAAACAGCCGTTTTTCTATCTTTTGAGATACATGCAGTTAATGGATCGCTTTGTTTGATTTTTTCTATAAATCTTATTGGGTAGTATTTATTTTGATCGGATCTGTATTCATCCATTGCGATTGGTGAGATGCGGTTATATTCGGCCTGTCCAATTCCATTGACAGTGTATGATGCTGTTATCGCGCCCTCTCTGCGGGTATTAATTTGGGTTAAATTTTTTAATGTTGCCGTGTGGCATACCCAGAAATATGTGTTTATTTCGATGGCGTAGCGGTAAGTAATTACAATTAAAATTGGAATTGCTAAAGCGATACTGATGAATCTTATTGCTATCTTGTGTTTGGTCACGGGGCGTCGTCCAAATTAATTTTCAGTTGTGATTAGCTGTGCCCAATATTTCAAACAGCAATCCAGCAAAGTCGTAATAAAAATAACATTTCTATTCTGCGGCGTTGGTGTATTGGGTATTGATTTGTTGGGCATTACTGCCCAACCTACATTAACCCAACCTAACCATCCGCAAACGGCATCACCTGCGCAATATCCTCACACCCCTCAAGCCGCATCAATAACCGGTCAACCCCCAGTGCAATGCCTGCGCAATCGCCAATACCCTGCTCCAGCGCGGCCAAAAATTTTGGGTCGGCGCTCACCAAGGCTTTGCCTTGTTGCAGGCGGGTTTGGTTGTCCGCAGCGAAGCGCCGTGCCTGCTCGGCCGCATCGTTTAGCTCCCAATAGCCATTGGCCAGCTCCAGGCGGTCCCAAAAAATTTCAAAGCGTTTGGCGGTGGCTAAGCCCTCGGCATTGGGTGCAATGCGCGCCAGGGCCGCTTGGCAGGCGGGGTAGTCTTCCACCACCACAATTCCATCCGGCAGGGCAGGCTCCACCACACAACTAAAAATAAGGTCCAGCCAAAAATCCACCGGCTCCCCGGTAAAGCTTACGCCCAGGCTTTGAACCGCAAAGGCTTCCAGCGCGCAGGCCTCGGCCTGGTGGGGGTTAAGGCCGGTGTGCTGGAGGAATACCTCCTGATAAAAGCAGCGGCTAACGGGGGTTGTTGGGCTGAGCTGTGCCAGCAGTTGGAGGGTTTCGGTGATTAAATCCTGGTCGGTAAAACCGGTTCGGTACCATTCCAGCATGGTGAATTCAGGCCGGTGCCTGCGCCCTTGTTCGTCTTGGCGGAAGGCTTTGCCGAGGTAAAAAATATCGCCACTGCCCATCGCCAGCAGGCGCTTCATATAAAACTCCGGCGAGGTTTGCAGGTGGTGCGTGCTGCCGCCCAGCTGGCAGCTGATGGCCTCAAGGTTGGGGCAGGTGACGCTGTGCTCGGCCAGCACCGGCACATCCACTTCCCAAACCTTTAAGCCATAAAAAAACGCACGCAACTGTTGCAGCAGTTGGGCGCGTTTTTTTAGCAGCGGAATGCCCGCTGAAGAGGCAAACACAGGCTTATTTATTAACCCGGCCTAGGTATTCACTGATGCGGGTGTCCACGCGGATCACTTCACCGGTGCTTAAAAATAAAGGCACTTTGACGACTGCGCCGGTGGAGAGTTTGGCGGGTTTGGTGCCGCCGGTGGCGGTGTCGCCGCGCAGGCCGGGGTCGGTTTCGATAATTTCCAACTCAACGTGGTTGGCGGCAGTAACCACTAAAGGCACGCCGTTGAACAGGGTAACGGTGCAGCTGTCCTGCTCTTTTAACCACTTAAGCGCATCGCTTACTGCGTTGGCATCGGCTTGAACCTGTTCGAAGGTGGCGAGATCCATAAAATGCCAAAACTCGCCATCGCCATAGAGGTACTGCATGTCGTAGTCGGCGATATCCGCGCCTTCTAGGGTGTCGCCGGACTTAAAGGTTTTCTCTAAAGTGCGGCCATTTCTGAGGTTTTTTAACTTCACACGGTTGAAGGCTTGGCCTTTGCCGGGTTTGACGTATTCGTTTTCAATGATGGAACAGGGGTCGCCATCCAGCATTACTTTTAGGCCGCCGCGAAAATCGTTGGTAGAAAAACTAGCCATTTTGCCCTCAACTCGGTTTAATCAATTATTTGGGTGATAAAAAGGCGCACATGATACCCCGAACCATTGCCACTTGGCACATAAAAAGCTGGCAGGATGAATTAAGCCAGTTAGTGCGCAGCCCTGAAGTGTTGCTGACACGTTTAAACCTCGACCCAGCCCTCCTGCCCGCCGCCCTGAAAGCCGCTGAAGCCTTCCCCCTGCGGGTGACGGAGTCGTATCTAGCGCGCATTCAACCCGGCGACATCAACGACCCACTGCTGCGGCAAATTTTGCCCCTGGGGGCAGAGCTCACAAGCCCTGCGGGCTACAGCCGCGACCCGCTCAATGAGGCGGCGGTGAACCCGCTGCCGGGGTTGGTGCATAAATACGCAGGCCGCGTGTTGTTGGTGGCCAGCGGCGCCTGTGCTATCAACTGCCGCTATTGTTTTCGCCGCCATTTCCCCTACGAGCAGAACAACCCTGGGCGGCAGGAATGGCAGGCGGCTTTGGACTACATTCGGGCGGATCAAACCCTAGAAGAGGTGATTTTAAGCGGCGGCGACCCGTTGGCGGCGAGCGATAAACAGCTCGCCTGGTTGCTCGACCAGCTCGAAGCCATCCCGCATATCACGCGCTTGCGCATCCACAGCCGCCTCCCCATTGTGCTGCCTGCCCGCATCAGTGCGGAATTTATGGCTGTGTTGCAGGCCAGCCGTTTGCAAAAAGTGATGGTGATCCACGCCAACCACCCGCAGGAGTTGGACGATGATGTCCATACAAGCCTTAAACGCCTGGCTTCGGCAGGTGTTTTGCTGTTGAACCAAAGCGTGCTGTTGGCCGACATTAACGACAATACACAGGTGTTGGCGGATTTAAGCCGCAAATTGTTCAGCTACGGCGTGTTGCCGTATTACCTGCATCTGCTGGACTCAGTAGAAGGCGCGGCGCATTTTGCCGTGCCTGAAGACACCGCCCGGCACATCCAGCGCACGTTGATGGAGCAGCTGCCGGGTTATTTGGTGCCACGTATGGTGCGCGAGGTGGCAGGCGCTTTGTCCAAAACACCCTTTTGATCAAAAACGTCTTTCAAATTCCGTGGCTATACTAAACCTAGGGTCTGTTCCCGTTTGCTGATTTGCCCAGATGGATCCCTTTATCCATTCAGCTGCGTTGGTAGTCGTTTATGTAGAACAACTACACCGCACTCCTGCCGCCTTGCTGACTGAAAAAATGGCTTCCATCTGAGCAAATCAGCAAACGGGAACAGACCCTAGGCTAAACAAAGCACTCGCGACAAATTCAGCGCGGGCACCAACACTTCAGTAAAAGGGCTATCTTGTTTGAACATTAAAGGCCTAGAATTCCTTATAACTCTCCCTACTGCTGTTTTTGCACTAGGGGTGCCGGGGTTTACAGATATTTTCTCTCTGAACCCTAAGCCTATTTCGATGAGGTTTTGCGGGGCGCCCAGCAGGGGCTATTTAATGCCCGCACACTTAATAACAATGACCGATAGGACGGGTTAACCTTATGGATGGATCACAGGTGCAATTAATGACAGACATATACGATCCGCTACTCATGCTGCGCTCACTGGGCTTGCCGGAGCCAAATTCCTCACAGCTGAATTTTTGTGGGGGGGCAAAGCAAACCAAGGTGGCGCAGTGGGTGAACGACCTCAAGGCCACTCAGGTCTCCCACACGGGCGTCGCTTTGTACAATGCGCTGCCTGAAGTGCTGCGCCTGAAAACCGACCCAATGGTCAAATACGAAATCCTTGAATGTCTGCGCCCGGCGGTGCAGCAGTGCATTGCCGGGCTTGCACTCACCTACCTGCACCAGCCTGTAACCCTCTCGGAGTCCGCCCAAAAAACCGCCATTGTCGCGCAGGCATTGGAAAAGCATTTGATTGATGGCTACACCCAAGTCGTTTTAGAGCTGGCCTCGGTCAACAAAGCCAACAACTATGGCCGCCATATATTCATCTGCGCATTACACCGGGCCATGACCTCACTAGGCCTATTGTTCTGCCGCTCATTCCAGCTCTATACCCAAGTGCCACGCGGCCTGTGGCGGCATTTGCACACCCTGTACCGCACTGCACACGCCTATGAATTAGAAGACCTCACCGCCAGCGACCCCATTTTAGGTGGCCCCCTGCTCAGCGTGGGCGAGGCCTACCTGCGCGTGCTGGCGGCGGGCGTGGCGCGGCTTAACCAAGTGGCGCCGATGGAAGCCATGCGCGTATTCCATGCACTGGGCAACTGGGCCGGGTTAATTCATTTGGAGCCTATGGTGGCCGATGATGCCGAGGTGACTTTTTGGCTGAACCTCGACGCCGACCGCCCACCCCTGGGGCGCGATCGCTACTTAAAAACCCAGGGCGGCGATGTGCGCTCCCTGGATTTCAGCCGCTTGCTGGCGCAATTACACAACCGTCCCGCCGACAGCTCAGACCGCACCGCCAACTCAGATCGCAATGCCAATTCAGACCGCGCCACCAATCCAGGCCGCACCGAAGAGCTTTCCATCTCGCTGGTCAACCACCTGCGCCAGGCCTGGGAAGGGGAAACCCACCGCGACATGGATCGGCGCGGCTCAGCGGTGATGGCTAAGGTGGCCGTCGGCCTCTTCGAATGCCATTACCAGCTTGCCGGTGAGCGCACGTTCAACGATTTTATGCAGGAGGAGGAAGTGGAAGAGGTTGAAGTCACGCTGCCCAGCTTCGCCAATTTATCCGGCAAAACCGAACCGCGCGACACGGGGCAGGCGAGCTTAGGCCAGGTATTTGATGTTCAAATAATCAACCAAAGTAGCGGCGGTTATTGCCTGCAATGGCAAAACGACACCGAGGCGCGGCTTGAAGCGGGCGACATCATCGCCATTCGCGAACAGGGGCGGCGCAGCTGGAGCCTATGTATGGTGCGCTGGCTGCGCAGGCTTAAAGATGGCCCCCAAGTAGGGCTTAAACGCCTGGCCAACAACCCGCAACCCATCGCCATCAGCGCTAGGCTTGATGATGGCGAGTACTGCCCCTTCATGCGCGGGTTTTGGCTGGCCGCCCCGCAGCAATCCGGCGGGAAAAGCGTGTTGGCACCCTCCTTGCCCTTTCAGGCCGGGCAGAGCGTAAAAATGAAAATCGACGGCAACCTCACCAACGGCAGGCTGGATCAATGCACCGGCGGCAGCGCCAAAGTGCGGCATTTCACGCTGTCGATGACGCCGAGTTAAGCCTCCAAGCTAAATCATTGCAGCGTTAAATTTCTAACCACCAACCGCGCACAAGTTTGATAGGATGGCGAGCCTCAACCCCTCCCATCATGCCCTCAATTCTGGAAGCACACTGCGATATGATCCCCGCCACTTTGCGCTTACTTATTATCCACGACAGCCGCAGTGAAGCGGAGCGCTTGATCAGCCTATTGCGCAATGCCGGGCGCCAGGTGCGGGCGCAGTGGGTGGAGAGCGAAGAAGCCCTCGTAAAATTACTGCAAGAAGCCAGCTGGGATCTCCTCGTTGTGGCCGACAGCGCCAAAGTCCTCAGCGCCTCGGACGCCATCAAACAAGTGCGCCGCCTGGCGCGGGACGTGCCGGTTATCCTGCTCACCGAAGAAGAAGCCGCCACCTCCGTTGTGGAGGGCCTAAAACTGGGTGCGGCGGATGTCGTCTGTATGGACGAAGACCAACACCTGCTGCTGGTCATAAACCGCGAAGTCACCAACCGCGAAGAGCGCCAAGGCCGCCGCTATGCGGAGCGCCGCTTAAAAGAAATCGAACGCCGCAACCAACAACTTCTCGACAGCTCCCGCGACGGCATCGCCTTCGAAGAAGACGGCATGTTCCTCTACGTTAACGACTCATTCGCCGAAATTCTCGGCTATTCAAGCCGTGAAGACTTAGAATCCCTGCCCATCATTGATGTCATCGCCGATGCCCAACAGGATGAAGTCAAAGCGTTTTTACGCGAATTCAAACTCAAAAGTGACGACATAGACACCGCCACCACCCAATGGGACGTGGCAGACCCAGAAGGCAGCACCCGCGCACTAAATTTTGAAGTGCGCAAAGCCTTGTACGACGACGAAACCTGCGTGCAGCTGGTAGTAAAACCCACCGCGCGCCGCGCCGAGCAGCAAGTTGCGCAACAGATGCAGCAAATCCGCAACCAAGACGTTATAACCGGCTTATTCAACCGCCACCACCTGGTGGAACAGCTGGAACAACTCCTCGCGCGCACCCTGGCGGAACACTCCAACTCCGCCCTCATCAGCATCGAGGTGGAAGACTTCCTCGGCATAGTGCAAACCCGCCTGGGTGTTGCCGCCGCCGACATCGCCCTGGGCACCATCGCCGCACACCTGCGCACACTCTGCCAGCCCGACGAAGTGCTCTGCCGCTACAGCGACGACTGTTTCATGCTGCTCATAGCCAACATCTCCGCAGATGCCGCCCTTGAGCGGGCCGAAATTGTGTGCCGCAACCTGCGCGACAACATCGTAAGCGTCGGCGACGCCACGCTCATGTTCGGCTATTTAGTCGGCATCGGCCTGGTCAACGACACCACCGTATCCGCCGAAACCCCCATCGCCCACGCCATCAAAGCCCTTGAATTGATGCGCAAAGAGCGGGCGCAAAACAAAAATTTATTGGCCCGCCTCTACGAACCTGAAATCGTCAAAGCCAGCCAAGAGCGCGAACACAGCGAAAAACAAGTCGCCCAAATGGTGCAAAAAGCCTTGGATCAAGGGCGTTTTAAACTGCTCTTCCAGCCCATACTCAGCCTGCGCGGCTCCGACAAAGAACACTACGAAGTCCTCCTGCGGATGCGCGAACTCGACAACGAAGACCTAACCCCCGCCGAATTTTTTGGCGTCGCCGAACAAATGGGCGCAATGGTGCGCATCGACCGCTGGGTAATTTTGGAATCCATCAAACTGCTGGCGGAACACCGGGCCAAGGGCCACCCCACGCGCATGATCATCCATTTGAGCGAATCCTCCATCAAAGACAAATCCCTCGCGCCCTGGCTTGCGGTGGCCTTCAAAGCGGCCAAACTCACCAGCGACGGGCTGATTTTTCAACTCAACGAAGTGGACGTAAACAACAACCTCAACCACGCCAAAGAACTCAGCTTCGCCCTACAGGCACTGGGCTGTGATGTATGCATCAACCACTTTGGCTGCGTATTACACCCCTTCGCCGTACTCGCCCACCTAGCCGCCAACTTCGTCAAAGTAGACGGCTCCTTCACCCAAGAGCTGCAAAGCGGCCACAGCGAACCCAAAGCCCTCAGCGACTTAGTGGGCCAACTGCACCAACTGGAAAAAATCACCATCGTACCCTTCGTCGAAAACGCCAGCGTACTGTCCAAACTCTGGCAATCCGGCGTGCATTTTATTCAGGGCTATTACCTACAAGGCCCCGCAGAAAGCATGGACTTTAACTTCGATACCGAAAACTAACGGTAACTATTCAGCACACACGGTAGGGCGGGTCTTCAGACCCGCGCGGACGGTATTGTCGCTTGCGATAATGGGTGTAAAAACACGGATTTTGGTTGTGCGGTTTTTATTGAATGTGTGTAACTATTCAGCATGTATCCGTGCGGTACGTTAATTTAAGTGAAAATACCGTTATGGTGTAGGTTGGGCAGTAATGCCCAACACAGCAGTGTCTTCGATAAAAATGGTCGCAATGCGGCGCCTTGAAATATCGGCGTGCTGGAGAGAAATGTGTTGTGTTGGGCATTACTGCCCAACCTACGTTCTACTCACCCCATCGGGAGTGCTGAATAGTTACATGTGTGTTTGCTTGCGGGTAGGGGCGAATTCATTGCGCCCCAGGTTAATTATTTTGAGCCGGGGTTTGGCCCTCCGGCTCCGCTATGGGCCAAGTTTTACAGCAATTGCGGCCAGCATTTTTAGCCGCATAAAGTGCCTCATCCGCCCGTGCGAATAATTGATTGGCGGTTTCAGCATCCGGGCTGAAGGCCAGGCCAAACGATAGGCTGATGTGTACCGGTTCATCGCGGAACCTAAAAGCTAAGCTTGCGATGGCGGCGCGAATTTTATCCAGGGTTTTCAGCGCGTTTTCCAGCGGTGTTTGCGGCAGCAAAATGACAAATTCTTCACCGCCATAGCGCGCCACAAAGTCCACCTCGCGCAGCCGTTTGGCGAGCGCTTTACTCACCAATTTCAGCACCCTATCGCCCACCTGGTGGCCGAATTGATCATTAAAACGCTTGAAGTGGTCGATATCACAAATGGCCAGCGTCAGGCCTTGGCCATAGCGCTTGTAGCGTTGCCACTCTAATTTGATGCGCTGGTTGTAGGCTTCCCGGTTGGGCAGCTCGGTTAGGCTGTCGAAGGTGGCGCGCAGGCGTTCACGCTCCAGCAGGGCTTGGGTGTGCTGGGATTGTTTCTCCATCGCTTGCAGGCGTTCCAGCAGTGCCGGTAATTCCTGCTGCCAAGGGGATGAAATTTGTGTGAGGGCAGCGTGAATGCCGGTGATTTGCGCGCTCACCTCCCGCTTCAAACCTTCTAAATCGGTGGCGTTTTTGACGCTTTGCGCCAACTGGTTGAGCGGATCCGCCAGTGCAATGGATTGCGCGCTACTGGCCAGCACCAGGCCCAACTGCTGGCAAATCTGCGCCAGGTCGTCATTCACGCGCTCCAAATAATCCGTAAGCTCCGTGTCCAGCGAGGACGAGGCTTGGGAATACAAATCCCGCAGCTCCTCTAACGCCTCCCCTAATTGTTCCCAGCTCAAGCCCTGTTCAATGCACACACGCAGTTCGTTGGCACGCGGAATCAGGTTTTCGGTGGGGTTGAGTAAATCCAGCAATTGCAGCAACACAGCCGCTATATGCTCCGCCACGGGCTGCTGCTCGGTGGGCACTTGGGCTTTATTGGTGAAAGCGTCTAGCTGTAAATCCGGCTCGGTAGGCGCGCGGGCCTGCGTGGGGGGGATGCTTTGGTAAAAACTATTCTCAGTGGCCTCATCGGCGGGCAGGCGTTTACCCCCGCGCAACCTCTGCCACAAGCTGGTATCCGGCAGCGCGGCGGCGGCCAGCGCTTGTTCAAGCAACTGCTGCCAATCATCCAGGGCGCGGGCCAGCGCCGCCGGGTTGGCCACATCCCGCTCTAAGCGGTGAATAAATTGGTTCAAACTCTGCAACGTAGGCTTGGGCAAACGCAGGCGGCGCAAACTGTGGCTGGCGCCCAGCAGGGCATTAAGGCCGAGGTTTTGCTGTTGGTTTTGAAACGTTTCAACAGTGTCCAGCTGTTTTTCAACCCACTGCAAAGCACTGGTTAAATCGCCCGTGGCACCGGGTTTTAAGCGGTCTTTGGCCTGCAACAATGCAGTATCCAGCGTCGCATCCTGCCCGGACACCGCCGCACTCAAGTGAATATACGCACGCCGCAACGACGCTTGGCACTGCGCCAAGCGCGACTCTAAACGCTCGTGTTCATCCAGGGAATCCAAGTATTTTTCCCGCCAGGCATTAGGCGCGTCCGTCATGTTAGTGGCTCCGATTTTGCAACTCCTACAAGTGTAGGCGGGAAATGCCAATGGCGAGGTCTACAGGCTCAAAATATAGGTAAAATACGGGGCATGTCACGCGTAGCGCCTGCCTATATTGCCTCGAATAGTTGACCCATGTAGGCTGCGCAGCCCATCCAATTCACACTAGAAACCTCAGTTAAGCACCCAAAAGCTGTGTAAGCCACGGGTAGCGGATAGTGAAAGTTAAAAATGCAGGGCAACCTTATTGGTTGTTCAAATTTTTAACTTTGGCTAGACGATGCCTGAGGGGTTGCGCAGACTTGGGTGATCCAACCGAAGGTTCTAGGTTCATATCGCACAATTATTTTTGGAACACTAACCATGCATCTGCGCGCTTTTGGAATTTTATTATTCGGCCTGTATTTCGCGGCGCCAGCCCTGTGTGAAAATCAATTTCATCGCGACCGCATTATTGACGCTAACCGAATTGAGGCGTCATACAATGCTAGCGAACATCTAATTCGCTCCCCTATCACCAACGATTACCTTGAAAAACTCATCAAACGCATTACCGCCAGCGAACCGCTCGCCGCGAATTTATTTCGTATAAAAATCATGGATAACGCCCTGCCATATATTTACTGTTTAGATAATGGTGCTATTTATTTATCTACAGGTTTGATGGGACGATTACAAAATGAATCTCAGTTAGCGGGCTTATTAGCATCTGAAATGGCCGTTGTATTTCGCCAGGATGCTGACAGCAAAAATGATTTAAGAGAGAAACTCTACGCCCCTAAACGTGCAATCCCTAACATACTTGCGGTTGTGTTTACCGGCGGCTTAGCTGCAATTCCTATAGTCGCAATGGATGAGAAAAAAAACAAAATACTGGCAGATCAGCTGCAAAGTGATTCGGATAAACTCGCCATACAATGGCTGCGCAAAGCAGGCTTTGACACACGCCAAGCGCCACTAGCCGCCACACGATTGATCCACACGCTAACCACAGAAAACCAATTTGGCACAACAACACTTTCCAACGTAACCGCATTAACAAGACGCCGAACCGAATTGGAGGCTGCAATTACAGGCGGTGCAGACAGCGAACTCAAGCCCGTGGATGCAGAAACGTTCAAAAAACTTACCCGGCTATACGGCATGGATTTAGCCCGAGATGCCATGTCAGTCGCTGACAAGGCACAATTTAATACTATTCTCAACCGAGTTGAGCTAGAAACAGGTGCAGACGGCAACACACAATTTTTACGTGCTGAATATATACGCAAAACAGCCTTAAATAATGAACAAGTGGCTCAAGCCATTCCTGCCTATGAAGAAGCAATTCGGCTTAAAAATGCGCCCGCTGAAGCTTCAAGAGAACTTGGTTTACTTTACCGCCAAATGAAAAACAACCTGGCGGCAAAAAAACATCTCACATCTTACTTACAACTAAATCCATCCGCTGCCGATGCGCCCATAATTAAACTGTATTTGGAGTCTTTATAATGTTTCATTCGCTAGCATTTCTCTTAAAAAAGCCATGCGTTCGTCCGGCCATAAACAAACCATTACTGCTTATTTTTGCAGTGTTTTTCGGTTTTGCATGTCAAATATCTCATGCCAAACCTGCAAAAAAAATTGAAATTCAATCGGATGAATCGCTTGGTTTTTATGTTGGCTCAAGGGCTGAAACACTAGGTGATGTAAAACGTATAGGTATTGAACCTCCTTTATTGCCAGCCCAACTTGAAGAGCGAGAAGACTTAAAAAAAGCGCTTGTCGATTTAGTTTCGAAAAAATTATCAGAAGGCGGCTATACCGTAGTTCCGCCCAGTGTTGCGACAGAAATACGCAACAAATTTTTAAACAAAATGGGTGGGATCTACGACCCAGATACCGGCCAGCTAAAGCAAGAACAAGCTCAAGCTGTTCAGATGGCGGCCAGCCGCGAATTTTTCGACACTGCCCGTTTGGATGCTCGACTTTTAGTCAATATTGTAATGCGTGAAGCGAAATTTTATGACGCCGATGCCGTATGGGACTACGTAACAGAATGTAGCCTCGGGCACATGCCGCCTAGTGCAGTAGCTAAGTTTTTCCTTGGAAGCACTGGTATCACCGGTGTGTTATCGGGTTATTCCGTATTGGTGCGTTTATATAATTCACAGGGAAAAATGATTTTTGGACGTTATGGCGGCATTCAATTAGCAAGTTATTATGACCCAAATAGCCGCAAAGGCTTTACTGGATTTTTAATTGTGCCGAAGGATCAAGCACTAAGAGATGCAAAACGCCTTGAACGTGGTGTCGCAATTGCCACATTACCTTTACTTCAAACCGCAGAACAAATGGCAAAAAATGCCCGCGATAAAAACTTAAATCCAGAGTTAATCAAAGCCCACATGCTAGATATGCCGCCACTTGGCGTTTCTAATGTGGATAAAACTTCTTTTATAGTTCCTCGCGCTACCATTATCGAGTCGACAAAAAAAATTCTGCTAATGCCGGTACAAACAGTAAAAATACAAGTATCAGAAGAAACAAAAGAGCGTTACCTTAAATTGATAGAAACTGAATTAACAGGATTAAACCGGGTGGTGCAACGCGGGCCAAATGTTGCCGATGCGATGAGACAAGATTTGCGCACTACAAAAGGATTATTTGATCCCAATACAGGTAAATACGACGAAGAAAGAGTTGGCAGTATTCGCAAAAAAGCCATTACCGCACTGAATATCACGCCCGATACCAAATTGATATACCCTGTTATTGAAGGAACGCGTGCCGAATACAAAAATGGCATCGCCCGCTGGGATGGCGTGAACCAAAATGTTTTTACTTTAGAACCCGAAAAAAAACGCAGCTTTTTTGACTCGACCCACGCTTCTGGGGAAGGCTCGATACGTGCTTCTTCACTAACCATCCTTTTGCGTGATTCGGAAGATAAATTATTGTATTCAGATCAAGGCGGCATTGAGATTTTGGAGCAAATGGAAAATCAAAAAGCGGTCACGCGCGCGCCCAGCGAGTTGTTTATCGATCAATCGCGTGAACTACCGGCAGTACGCAAAGCACTGCGCGCACTCTTAAAAACGGAAGAAGAAATAAAGGAAGAAGAAAATCCGGGTAAAAAGAAGAAAAAAGAAAAAAGAACACGCAATACCGATTAGCTACCTCAAATGTCAAAGTGGCGCGCCTACCCTGCGCCTTTTAGCTTGGAAACCACAGCTGACCTTGCCCCGCTGAGGTTTTCAGGCCAAAAACTTCCCATGCCCGCACCCGCCACATACAATGCCCGGCTGCCCAGGCCAGGCTGGGGCCTATTTATGTGTGTACCCTATGTTTGAACAAATTCCTCTACAAAGGCCCATAACGCCCCTGTTAGATAGCCTTGAAAGCCCGGCAGACTTGCGCCTATTGGCGGACAAACAACTGCCGTTACTGGCGCGCGAATTGCGCGAATATTTGCTGTTTACGGTGGGGCAAACCGGCGGGCATTTTGGCGCGGGCCTGGGGGTGGTGGAGCTCACCATCGCCCTGCACTACGTCTTTAACACCCCCGATGACCGCCTGGTGTGGGATGTGGGCCATCAAACCTACCCGCACAAAATTCTCACCAGCCGCCGCGAAGCTATGGCCACAATCCGCCAATCCGGTGGTATTGCAGGCTTCCCTAAGCGCAGCGAAAGCCCGTTTGACACCTTCGGCGTCGGCCATTCCAGCACCTCCATCAGCGCGGCCCTCGGCATGGCTCTAGGCGCCGCCCATCAAGGCCAAAGCCGTAAAACCGTCGCAGTAATTGGCGATGGCGCCATGACGGCGGGCATTGCGTTTGAAGCGCTCAACCACGCTGCCCACGCCAAGGCGGATATGCTCGTGGTGCTGAACGACAACAACATGTCCATCTCCCCCAACGTGGGCGGGTTGGCGGATTATTTCTCCCGCATCTGGGCCAGCAAGCTGTACACCTCGTTCCGCCAAGGCAGCAAAAAACTGCTCATGCGCCTGCCGCAAACCGCCGAATTTATGCGCAAAACCGAGGAGCACATGAAAGGCATGGTGTCGCCCGGCACCTTATTTGAAGAGCTGGGCTTTTATTACGTCGGCCCCATCGACGGCCACGACTTAGCCCGCCTCACCCACGATTTAAAAAACCTAAGCGAAATCCCCGGCCCTAAGCTTTTGCACATCATCACGCAAAAAGGCAAAGGCTTCGCCCCCGCCGAGCAAGACCCCGTGGGCTATCACGCCCTCAACAAAATCGAACCGGCCAACCGCGCGCCCAAGCCGGTATTCAACCCACAGCGTTTGAAGTATCAAGACGTGTTTGGCCAATGGCTGTGCGACACCGCAGCGGCGGATACACGCCTGATCGGCATCACCCCCGCCATGCGTGAAGGCTCCGGCATGGTGGCGTTTTCAGAGCAATTCCCCGAGCGTTATTACGATGTCGCCATCGCCGAACAACACGCCCTCACCCTCGCTGCGGGCTTAGCCTGCGAAGGCATGAAGCCGGTGGTAGCGATTTATTCCACCTTTTTACAGCGCGCCTACGACCAGTGGATTCACGACGTGTGCATCCAAAAACTCGACGTCACCCTCGCCATCGACCGCGCAGGCCTAGTGGGCGAAGACGGCCCCACCCACGCCGGCAACCTGGACATCGCCTACCTGCGCTGCATACCCGAGGTAATCCTCGCCGCCCCCAGCGATGAACAAGAGTGTTACCAACTGCTCAGCGCAGCCTACCACTACACCGGCCCCGCCGCCGTGCGCTACCCGCGCGGCACCGGCACAGGCCAAGCCATAAACCCCAGCGCCCCGCCACTCATCCCCGGCATGGGCCGCCAAGTATGCGCGGGCACACAAGTGGCTATTTTGAACTTCGGCGTACTGCTGCCCTTCGCACAAGCCGTAGCCGAACGCCACGGCTTCGCCCTGTGCGACATGCGCTGGATAAAACCCCTAGACACCACCCTCATCCGCCAACAGCTCGAACAGGTAAGCCTGCTGGTCACACTGGAAGAAGGCAGCCTAATGGGCGGCGCAGGTTCCGCCGTGGCGGAATTCTTAGCCGCCGAAGGCCTGGTCGTACCGCTCCTGCAACTGGGCCTGCCCGACATCAACATAGACCACGCCCGCCGCGAACAACAACTGGCGCGGGTGGGGCTGGACGAAGCGGGGATTGAACGGCAAGTGTTGGCGCGGTTGGCAGGATTGGCTAAAACCTAGAAATCTCCATTGAACCTAGAAACCTCAGTTGAGCGCCCAAAAGCTGTGTAAGCCATTGGTGTGGATAGTGAAAGTTAAAAATGCAGGTCAACCTGATCGGTTGTTCGAATTTTTTAACTTTTGCTAGGCGCGTCAAGGGGTTGTGCAGACTTGGGTGATCCAACTGAGGTTTTTAGGTTAAAGCGTCCTCTGGTTCACCCGCGCACTCAGCGCTTCCGCCGATTCCACGCGCTCAGAATACCGATCTACTAAGTAGTCGCTATGGTCGCGCAGCAGCAGGGTGAATTTAACCAGCTCCTCCATCACATCTACTAACCGATCATAAAAAGACGAAGGTTTCATCCGGTTGTGCTCGTCAAATTCCAAAAATGCTTTGGGTACGGAGGATTGATTGGGGATGGTAAACATACGCATCCAGCGGCCCAGCACCCGCAGTTGATTCACCGCATTAAACGACTGCGAGCCGCCGCAGACTTGCATCACCGCCAGGGTTTTGCCTTGGCTGGGCCGCACCGCCCCCAGTGCCAGCGGGATCCAATCAATTTGTGCTTTAAACACCGCGCTCATGGCGCCATGCCGCTCCGGCGAGCACCACACCTGCCCCTCAGACCACAGCACTAAATCGCGCAACTCCTGCACTTTGGGATGTGTGTCCGGGGCGTCGTCGGGCAGGGGCAGCCCGGAGGGGTTAAACACGCGGGTTTCCGCCCCCATGCTGCGCAGCAGGCGCTCGGCCTCTTCCACCAACAGGCGGCTAAACGAACGGGCGCGGGTGGAGCCGTACAGCAGCAAAATACGCGGCGGGGCGGGGTTTGTTTTAGCTGGCGGGTGCGCGGGCACGTTAAATTCGCCCTCGATAATATTGGGCAGTAGGTTTTGCAGCGTAACGTCAGGTGTATTCACAGTGGCTCCTCCGGCGGATTGGGCACATTTTTATGCGGAATTTATGGGTAGAATACCGCAGGTAATTTTACGAGTATTTTATGAACCTTCGCGATCAACTCATCGGTCAACTTGATAGCGCGCTGCGCAGCCTAACCCGTGGTGTTCAAGCCCCACAGCGCCCCAGCCCCGCCACCGCGCTTGAACACACGCCACTAACCAGCGAAGAACAGCGCCACGCCGCAGGGCTGATGCGGGTAAACCACAGTGGTGAGGTGTGTGCCCAGGGGTTGTACCAAGGCCAGGCGCTAACGGCGCAGCTTAAAGATACCCGCCAAGCCATGCACACCGCCGCGCAGGAAGAAATCGACCACTTAGCCTGGTGCGAGGCGCGCTTAAGCGAATTAAAAGCACAGCCCAGCCTGCTGAACCCCATCTGGTACGGGCTTTCTTTTGGCTTGGGTGCAGCAGCGGGGTTGATGGGCGATAAAGTCAGTTTGGGGTTTGTGGCGGCAACGGAAGAAGGCGTGTGTACACACCTGGCGCAGCATTTAACTGCCCTGCCAGAGGTTGACCACAAGTCCCGCGCCATAGTGCGCCAGATGTTAGAAGACGAGCAGCGCCACGGGCAAACCGCTCTGGAAGCGGGCGGCGTTAACCTGCCCGCCCCGGTAAAAGCCCTCATGCGGATCACCGCCAAGGCGATGACACACAGCAGTTACCGGGTTTAGTGTGTCGCAATTTTATATTTTCGTGCGTCATCATCCCCGCGTAGGGGCGCAATTCATGGCGCCCAACTAAACCGCAAACCAAGGCGCAATGAATTGCGCCCCTACGTGGTGACTGCGTGGTGACTACCTGGTGAAATGGTACGGACATTCAACCTGTTTAGTTCTGCCTCAAATAGCTTCAACCACCTCAAACCCGTGGGTAATCTCAACCCCGGCGGCGCGCAGCATGATGGACGCGGAGCAGTATTTCTCTGCCGACAATTGCACGGCTTTTTCCACCTGCGCAGGTTTGAGTTCGCGGCCTGTGACGATAAATTTCATCTGAATTTTAGTAAACGGCGACGGTACACCCTCGGCGCGCTCGGCCTGTAGCTCACAGCGGCAATCCACCACCTGTTGACGGGCTTTTTTCAAAATGCTGATCACATCAAAAGACGCGCAGCCGCCCACCCCCAGCAAGATCATCTCCATAGGCCGCAACCCCATGTTGCGCCCACCGTGGTCCGGCGGGCCGTCCATCACCACCGCGTGGCCCGAACCGGATTCCCCCACCAGCAATGTCCCATCCACCCATTTCACCGTTGCTTGCATGTCTCACCCCCATTAAAAACCCCTAGGTTAGCAGGGCTGCGCGCCTACGTCACGGCGGCTCTAACACTTTAAACCGGTTAAAAGTTCACGCCTGTTTCGCATTTTAAATGCGTGCTGCATAGCATTATGAGCCGCACCAAAGGCATAATTTTTGTGATGCACCGCCGGTTTTTTTAACAGCGTCTATAATGACAACAGTTCAGCACTGAATTGGCTCGGTTAATTGTTGCTCAGGTTAGACTATTAGCGGTATAAGGATAGAAGACGGCTTAAGGCTTAACCCATGCTTATGCTCACACAACAATAACAATCGAATAACAATCGAATTCTTCTGGTCACGAGGATCGCAACTTGGTTTCAGTCTCCCTATCACCGCATATTCGTAACGTAGAAACATTTTTGGCACACTGCCACCGCCGCCGCTATCCCGCAAAAAGCACCTTGATTTACGCGGGCGATAAAAGCG
The DNA here is from genome assembly GCA_041179125.1 of Pseudomonadota bacterium. GTDB lineage: Bacteria > Pseudomonadota > Gammaproteobacteria > Pseudomonadales > Cellvibrionaceae > CAMCXE01. The sequence continues at coordinate 19,870 of JBEGTZ010000067.1, forward strand.
ACTCCCTGTATTACATCATCAAAGGCTCCGTCACCGTCCTCATCGAAGACGAAGAGGGCCGCGAGATGATTGTGGCCTACCTCAACGATGGCGATTTTTTCGGTGAAATGGGCCTTTTCGACGAAAAAGACGCCCGCAGCGCTTGGGTTCGCGCCAAGTCTGAGTGTGAAATCGCCGAAATCAGCTACGCCAAATTCCAGGAAATCTCCGAGGCTCACCCGGAGTTCCTGTTTGCCTTAGGCTCCCAAATGGCCCGCCGCCTACGCGCCACCACCCGTAAAGTGGGGGATTTAGCCTTTTTAGACGTAACAGGCCGCGTAGCCCGCACGCTGCTGGATTTATGCAAAGAACCAGACGCCATGACCCACCCGGACGGGATGCAAATCAAAATCACCCGCCAGGAAATAGGCCGCATCGTCGGCTGCTCCCGCGAGATGGTAGGCCGCGTACTCAAAACCTTGGAAGAGCAAGGGTTGGTGGCGGTGAAGGGCAAAACCATGGTGGTCTTCGGCACCCGTTAACCACCAAATCCCCAACAACAAAAAAGCCCGCCAATGTGAGTTGGTGGGCTTTTTTTTGGGTTGAATTTCCTCTCTCAGCGAGAGGTACCCAATGTGTGTTCACCGCACAGCTTAAGGCCTGCGCAGTACCGCAGCCACTTGGGCGCATGTAGAATGCGGCAATCTCAATCGTCAAACCTGCTGATTTAGAACTGCTCTGGAGCCTTAAATGGATGACAAAACACTGCACAGCCTGATGGCTATTTTTGCCGCCAGCCCCACTGCGGACTTGGCAAAAATCATTGCCCCGCTATTAGCTAGCCGAGGCCAGCTGGAAGAATTAAAACCCTACTGGCCGCACCTAGCTACATTAGTTACCGGGCCAGAAGGGGAGCTGCTTGGAGATGCCGCGTTGAAATCCGGCGCTTATCAAACCGCATTAAACCTTCTGGATTTAAATGATCCAGCACATGGCCCGATACGCGTTCGCTGCTTACTAGAACTTGGTGAGCTTGAACAAGCGCAAACTGAGTACAAAGCCTTAATCAAAGAACATCCACGCTATGAATCGGCGGAGCTTGCACGTCGCTTGAACCTGGTGGCAACACTCGAACCGGTTAAACTGCGGGTGGTAGAAAAGGCCGAACCCGCCGCTGTGTTTGAATTACTACAATTTAAGCGCGTCAACACAAATTTTGCCGATGTGGTAGGGCTTGAAGAAGTAAAAAAACAAATCCATAAAAAAATAATTCTTCCTTTTCAGAAGCCATCATTATTTCAGCGTTTTAAAAAGAAAGTTGGTGGTGGCATTTTACTGTATGGCCCACCGGGGTGCGGTAAAACCTTATTAGCCCGTGCAACCGCTGGCGAGTGCAAGGCCTCATTTTTTAATATTGAAATATCTGACGTGTTAGATATGTATATTGGCGAGTCTGAACAAAAAATTCACGCCCTATTTGAAAAAGCCCGCAGCGACACGCCCAGCGTTTTATTTTTTGATGAGATCGAAGCCCTAGCCGGCAAGCGCGAGCATACCCGCAACAGCTCACAAGCCAATACCGTAAGCCAATTTTTAACCGAGTTGGATGGGTTTGCACAAAATAATGAAGGCGTTTTAATTTTAGGCTCCACCAACGTACCCTGGGCACTTGATGCCGCATTTTTACGCCCAGGACGATTTGATCGCATGTTTTTTGTACCTCCGCCAGATAAAATAGCCCGCAAAGGAATCCTTGAATACCACATGAAAGACCGGCCAGACGGTGGCGATATTCAATATGATCTGATCGCAAATAAAACATCTGGATTTTCCGGTGCGGATCTAGCGAATTTGGTTGAAATGGCAGCAGATGAAGCGATCGAATCCACCATTGAAAGTGGTGTAGAAACCGCTATTTGCATGCAGCATTTTAATGCCGCACTCACTGCGGCAAAAGCATCAACCTCTGAGTGGTTAACCACTGCGAGAAATTATGCCCGCTATGCCAACGACGGCGGTCGTTATGATGATGTACTCGATTTCATCAATAAACACGGGAAATAACTGTGGCTAACTATCGAATTATCGATGAACCCCAAGTAAAAATGGCGGATCGTTTTATCGTAAACCCAACGGCAATTTTGTTGGCCGCCATATTTATTCCCATCGCCGTTAATATCCCTTTTTATGGGAAATTTTGGCTGCCTTTTATCTGGCTTATATTTAACGGCTATCTTTTAGGCTCGCCTAGTTTTTGGCGGGAATGCCTCTATGCAATGATGGGTTTGTGTGGTGTGGCGGGGGCTTTTTGGGCTTATGGCTATGGCATTAAAATTGATTTAATTAATTCGCCTAATAGCGTTGCACCCTATTTACGCATTTTAGTGAATGCGATTTATTTTATCGCTTTATATATGACCGTTTTCACCCAGTCGGTTCCCTTTTCAATTTACGAATATGTCAAACAGCAGGGCCAACATGGATAACAGCTACAAACTAGAGCACGCCTGGAATTTTATTGAGCGGGGCCAACTACTTAACGGCATTGAATTAATCAAAACTCTTTTATCCACTGACCCCAACAACGCCATGGGCCACGGCATTCTGGCCTATGCGCTATTAAAACAAATGCGCTTGCACGCGGCAGAGTACGAATTAAAAATTGCACTTCAACTTGCACCAAACGAGCCGTTTTTCCATAGTGTATCGGCACGCATTTTATTTTTACAAAATAAACCTAAAGCTGCGCTTGCGGCTTGTGATCAGGCTTTGCAACTTAATCCACAATACGCCAATATCCATGAGCTTAAGGCCAATATTTTGATGGCAAACAAACGCACCCCAGAGGCGTTTAAATGCATTAACTCTATGGCTGCACTCGAACCAAATAGCGCCAATACGGCCTGCACATTCGCCGAGTACTATCACGCAACGGGTGATAATAAAAAAGCTATGGCCTATACGCTCGACGCATTAAAAATCAATGCGCAACACCAGGACGCGAATATTTTAATGGGCCGTTTGTTGTTATTAAAAGGAGAGATGCCCGAAGCGCTCTACCATGCGCGCCTGTGTATCATGATGGACCCCAATTCAGCCACTGCACTTGGCTTGCTGGCAGATGTTAAAAGCCGCCAGAATATATTTTTAGCACCCTGGTGGAAATTTAATGCAAAGCTCTCGCAAATGTCGCGCTTAGCTCAAGTTGGTGTGCTTATTTTTGGTTATGTGTTTTTTGGGTTGTTAGCAAATATCATTAAAGATAGTGGCCATCCAAATATCGGCATTGCTATTAGTTTTTTCTGGCTTGGCATCGCCATTTATTCTTGGGTTGCGCTCCCGCTTTACCAGCGCATGGTAGCTAAAGAAATACAGCAATTTTCATTTCGCGCAGATTACTAAGCCATATTTATGGGCGCCTCCGGAAATTCAATTTTCGTGATGCTCGCAAGGCATTTTCGCACGGACGACTGCATGGATGCAGAAGGTAGGGCGACGCAGGATGCCAAAGCCGAAGGAGGGAGTTTATGCGGTATAAATGACCGACTGAGTACGAAAATAACGAAGTGAGCGCGCGAAAAGTGGATTTCCGGAGGTGCCCTTATGTTTTACGCTAAACGCTGCGTGCTGATGTCGATAGCCTGTTTTTTTATACCCCTGTGGTGTGCATCTGCGTGCCACAGTCACGAAGTGGATGAACTGAAAATACAGGCAAAAGCTGGCAGTGTATTGGCGCAGCTAAAATTAGGCGCGCTCTATTATTCCGGCGGTAAACTGCCTTGGGATCCAAGCCAAATTCTTAAATTTACCCAAGACGACGCTATTCGCGGTGATGTGAAAGCTCAAATTAGCCTGGGACGTAGGTATTTTAAAGGCAATGGCGTGGCAAAAGATTTATCTCAAGCTCAATATTGGTTTACTCAAGCTGCCGAGCAGGGCGATGTAGCAACCCAATTTGCCTTGGCCATGTTGTATCTTAACGGCAATGAACTGCCGCAAAATTATCCCGCCGCAATTCAATGGCTCACCCGAGCGGCTAATCAAGGTGATGCTAAAGCCCAATTTAATTTAGGCCTGATCTACCATACGGGAAAGGGTGCGGCTGTAGATTGGGTTGCCGCACGAGACTGGTATACAAAGGCGGCCAATCAAGGGCAAGTAAATGCGCAAATTAATCTTGCCACCTTGTATTACAACGGCGAAGGCACCGCGCAGGATTATGCGCAAGCGGTACATTGGTTTTCTCAAGCGGCCCAGCAGGGCAATGCGGACGCTCAAGCCAGGCTTGGCACCCTGTATTATTCAGGCAAGGTCGATCCAGATTATCAAAAAGCTATGGAGTGGCTAAGAAAATCCGCTGCACAGGATAATAAAATGGCCTTTTGGGGGATTGGAAATTTATACGCATTCGCAGCTGGAGTTCCTGCCTCCCCGGTTATTGCTTTAGCCGCTATAAACGCATCGATCAAGGAAATTAACGAGGATAATCATAAAGCTCTATTGGCGAGCATGAGTAAATCGGACATTGAAAAAGCAAAATACTTAACCGACGAAATGCTTAAACCCAATAATTTTCTTGTCGTCCTGGATCGTTATCTTAGCGAGAACAAGAAGCGGTGACGCGTCAGTAAACTGGGCACTACTGAAGGAAACGCCCCCCTTGATAAAGACGGGCGCCCCCTCGATCAATCCTAATGCGCACCTCAGCTAAAAAACAACTCCCGCAATTTGCCGCCCGGCTCCGGCGCGCGCATGAACGATTCGCCCACTAAAAACCCATACACACCCTGTTCGTTCATGGCGGTTACGTCTTCGCGGGTGAGGATGCCGCTTTCGGTGATGACGTATTTGCCTTTGGGGATGGCGCTGAGCAGTTCGAAGGTGGTGTTGAGGGTGACGTTGAAGCTGTGCAGGTCGCGGTTGTTGATGCCGACTAGGGCGTTGGGCAGGCTTAGGGCTTGTTCGAGTTCGGCGCGGTTGTGGACTTCGATGAGCACGTCAAGGCCGAGGCTTGTGGCTTGGCTGTTGAGTTCTTGCAGTTGGCTGGGGGCTAGGGCTGCGACGATGAGCAAAATGGCGTCGGCGCCGAGGACTTTGGATTCGGCCACTTGGTAGGGTGCGACGATAAAGTCTTTGCGAATGGCGGGCAGCCCGGTGGCGGCGCGGGCGGCTTGCAGGTATTCATCGGCGCCTTGGAAGAAATCCACGTCTGTTAATACGGATAAACAGGCGGCTCCGGCCTGTTCGTAGGATTGGGCGATCTCTACGGGGTTGAAGGGGTCGCGCAGTATGCCTTTGCTGGGGGAGGCTTTTTTGATTTCGGCGATGACCGCCGGTTGTTGGCGTTCGATGCGTTCAATTAATGCCCGCTCAAAGCCGCGCCCGGCGAGGGCTGTTTGCGCTAAACGCTCCAGTTCAGCCAGGCTGACACGCGCTTGGCGCTCCTGAACTTCCGCCCATTTACGGCTGATGATGGTGCGCAGAATGGTGGGGGTTGAGTTCACGGTGGGCCTCTTTGGGTGGGTGGTTGAGCGGCTGGGCATTTTGGCATGGGCTTTGGGCGATTGAACAGGGCGCCTTGTTTTTGATCCCCTCTCATTGCGCTCAAAACAATCCATCAACCCAGGCGCGATAAATCGCGCCCTTACGCGGGGCGCGCCATCAGGCTAGACATCTCGGCTAAGTCCTTCAGTTTCTCCAAGGCGAGGCCTGAGGCGAGGGTGTCTTCTGCCATCGCCACGCCCTGCGCCAGGCTGTCGGCAAGGCCTGCGACAAAAATCGCAGCGCCGGCATTGAGTGCGATCATGTCCGCCGCAGCTTGGCCCCGCGCCGTGCTGCGCGCGCCTAGGGCGTCTTGAATTATGTCTAACGATTCCGCCGCTGAAGCTACGGTTAACTCGCCTAGGCTTTGGCGCTGAATGCCAAAATCTTCTGGCGTGATGGTGAATTCACTGAGCGCGCCGTCGCGCCATTGGGCGATGTGGGTGGGGGCGGCGAGGCTGATTTCGTCCAGGCCATCGTCGGCGTTCACCACTAAAACGTGTTCGCTGCCCAGGCGGCCCAACACCTGGGCCAGGGTGGCGCACAGGCTGCGGCTGTACACGCCCAGCACTTGGCGCTTCACGCCCGCCGGGTTGGTCATGGGGCCGAGGATGTTAAAAATGGTGCGCAGGCCCAGTTCTTTGCGCGGGCCGATGGCGTGTTTCATGGCGGAATGGTGGGCTTGGGCGAACATAAAGCCTACGCCGAGCGCTTCCACGCAGCGGGCGACCTGTTCGGGCGCAAGGCTTAAGCTCACGCCTGCGGCTTCTAATACATCGGCGCTGCCGGAGACGCTGGTGATGGAGCGGTTGCCGTGTTTGGCCACGCGGCCACCGGCTGCGGCCACCACAAAGGCTGCGGCCGTGGAGACGTTAAACAGCGGCGAACCGTCACCGCCGGTGCCGCAGGTGTCTACCAGCGGGCGGCCTGGGGCTATGGCAACCGGGGTAGCCAGTTCGCGCATCACCGCTACGGCACCTGCAATTTCGTCGATGGTTTCACCTTTTATTTTCAGTGCTACTAAAAACCCACCGATTTGAGCCGGCGTGGCTTCGCCGGTCATAATTTGACGCATCACCTGCGCCATCTGGGCCTGGGAGAGCGATTGCCCTTCAACGAGTTGGGCGAGTGCTTCTTTTATCTGCATAAAGTGATGCCTGTGTGTGGTGCGTAAGCGCAGGTGAGTGATGTTTAGATAAGACGGCCTAACAATGCGGCCCTGAAGCGCGCAAAAAATTGTTCAGCAGCGGGTGCCCGTGTTCGCTGAGGATGGACTCCGGGTGAAACTGCACCCCCTCCAGCGGCCAGTGCCGGTGCCGCACGCCCATAATGACTTTCTCCTCGCCCGGCTCCTGTGTCCAGGCGCTCACTTCCAATTCCGCCGGTAAGGTTTCCCAATCCAACATGAGGGAATGGTAACGCACGGCGTTGAATGGGCTGGGCAAGTGCGCGAAGACGCCCTGACCATTGTGTTGCACCCGGCTGATTTTACCGTGTACCGGCTTGGGCGCACGGATGACGCAGCCACCAAACACCTGGCCTATGGCCTGGTGCCCCAGGCACACGCCCAAAATAGGGATGCGGCCTGCGTACTGTTTTATGGCGGCAAGGGTGATGCCCGCGTCATCGGGCGTGCATGGCCCCGGTGAGATAACGATATGGCTGGGCGCCAAGGCATGAATGTCCGCCACCGACACCGCATCATTGGCGACTACACGCACCTCAAAACCCAGTTCTTGTATGTAATGCACGAGGTTGTAAGTGAATGAATCGTAGTTATCTAGCATTAAAACCACAGGCGGCTCTTCATCAGTACGGCACAGGTTGCGAACGCGCAGAAAGGCGGCAGTTTACCGTGTGTAAACCCCAATGTTGCGATGAGGCAAAATTGCGGCGACGGAAAAACGTGACGCGCATCACGTCGAGCGCGTTTACATTGAACCTATTAATTGTGTTATATATTCGAAGCCTTTGCGCCAGCAAAAAAATAGACTGTTTTAAAAGCCATTTAAAAACAAATGGTTATATTAGGCTCGCGAAGTAAATCCGCCACAAGGTAGGAGATGTTACAAAAAGGGAATAGAATTTGCTGCCTGTCTCAGTTAGCCCAGACTCCGCGTCGATTTGCAGATATTACCCATGTTCAAGCACACCTCCAAGCCCGGAACATTTGATGTGACCAGCCCCAAAGGCCCAGAGTCTACCCCCCCATCCAAAATAGTGGGGCACATTCGCACGCAAACTCTTTTGGGCTGCGAGCAACTGTTAGCGCACATGTTTTCCGCCGTTGACGACCTGTTTTACGATCTCTCCAAACGCGCATCCAGCAACAACGAAGCCAACCTCTATTTTGAAGCCATGCGGGAAATTCGCATCAACCGCGAAGGTACCGCCAAGCGTTTTTTGCATCAGTTGGGCGTTGGATTTTCTCATCTGTTGGATCGCGACCGCTTCGGCGCTGCACTCACCAAGGATTCCGGCAATACAAATTTGTCGTTGGTGGAAGGCGATGACCTAGAGATTGACCTCGCCCGAACCACCATGATCAGCAGCGCACGGGCGCTGTTCCACGAGGATCTCTACGCCCTCAGCGCCCGCTTCAACGCGTTATTCACCCAAGAATTCCTCAACGACAGCAGCAATCCCCTCGATCCTGAGCAAATCACCAAGGCGTTTATTGTCGCCTGCCAAGATCAACTGCACATCAACATCAAAGCGCGCTTGATCGTTTTTAAACTGTTTGAAAAACACGTCTTAAAACAGCTCGGCCACATTTACCACGATGCCAACCACGCCCTGGTAGAAGCGGGTTTGCTGCCGGAATTGCCCCGCGCCGTTAAAAAACAAGGCGCGCATACCATGCCCGCCACATCGCTGGATGACGCCAGCGCCGCAATGGCTACGGCTGCGGGCAGCCCTGCGCCAACCCACAGCGCACAGCCGCCCTCTGCGCCCTTTTTTATGGGCCACGAGGCGTTAAGCTTGCTGCTTGCTGCGGTGCGGCATGGCGCTGCGGGTTTTAATGTGCCTGGGAGCAATACACCTAGTACGTATGGCCACAATACACTGGGCCACAATGCCCCAACACACCAAGCCGCCAGTTACGCAGGCGCCCCGGCCATTAACTGTTTTATTTTTACTAGCAACCCAGGCCCGGTGATGTCCGGCCAGGAGTTGGCCAGCCGCCTAAGCCAAAGCCAGCCGGTTGTGGAGGAAAAAATCGCGCAGGCGCCGCGCAATGTGATCGGCGATATCGTCAGCGATTTGCTGGCCAGCAATGATCCAGAACTGCCCCACGCGCTGGATCAAGACGATGAAAATGTTATCAATTTGGTGGCCTTGTTTTTCGATCACATTCTCGCCGATGAGCATTTGCCCAGCGTCGTGCAGTCGCTCATTTGCAGGTTGCAAATCCCGATTTTGCGCGTAGCGATTAAAAACCGCAGCTTCTTCGACGACCCAGAGCACCCTGCACGCCTGTTGATCAACAGCCTGTGCAGCGCAGGCCTTGAGCTGGACGATAGCCGTCCGCTGGACAAAGACCCAGCCTACAAAAAAATGCTGGATGTTGTGCAACATATCTGCGCCCACCAACAACAGGACGACGCGGTTTTTGTTGAAGCGCGCGAGCAGCTTTTGGGCTTGCTGGAAAAAGAAAAACGCAAATCCACGATGGTGGAACAGCGCACGCTTCAGGCTGAAGAAGGCCAGTACCGTATGCTGCAAGCGCGTTTAATGGCGCAAAACTTGGTGTACGAAAAAATTAAAGACCAAGCCCTGCCCGATGAAATCAGTGAATTTTTATGCGGCCAATGGTTGCAGGTGTTGGTATTTTTGTACCTGCGTTTCGGTGAAGACAGCGCGCAATGGATGGGTGCCGAGCAGAGCGTTATCGACCTGGTATGGCTCAGCCACGACCACAAAGACCAGCGTTCACAACAGCGGCGCGAGCGTATGCTGCCGGAACTGTTAGACCGCCTAGACCAAGGCCTTGAGGGCGTAGTAACAGACGCACTTGAGCGCAACCAACTGGTTGATAACCTGGAAGTAGTGCTTAAGGCGGTAGGCTCCAAACAAATCGACAGCAAGCAGTTCCACAACCTCACCTCGCTGCAAAAAGAGGAGCTGGGGCGTGGTGATAGCGCGCAAAAATCCTGGCAAGAAATGAGCGTGATCGAACGGCAAATGGCCCGCCATGAAGAGCTGTTCAACCAGTACTATGTAGAAGCTAAAGACATGCCGCTGGGCACTTGGCTTATCTACTCGGATGAAAACAGCAAGTTACAGCGCTGCAAACTTTCCAGCAAAATCGACAGCGAGACCTACCTGTTTGTAAACCGCCTGGGCTTTAAAGTGCTGGAGAAAAGCCGCAAACGCCTGGCCCTTGATTTACAAAATGGCAAAGCCCGCGTGATCAACACACAACCGTTTTTTGACCGCATGATGAACCTGATTGTGACGCGTTTGGAAAGCGCTAAAGAGGGAACCGCCGACGCCTAAGCGCTTGGGTTTTTATCTGTAAATCATCAACCACCCGCTGAACTAAACCAGCAGAAACCTAAACCCGCAGTGCGCTACCGGGCAACCAGGCCAAGAGCCACATCTTGGCCTCACCGCGCAGGGCACCGCACTGATTGAGTGGCTGCACCTTCATGGAAAACACCCTAACCCATTTGGCGTTTTTGGCGGCGGCGGGGCTGTCCCTGGCGCTCACCATCACCGTCTGGTGTACCCGCAAAAGCCGCGCCTTGCACCCCGGCATTGCCGTTGCCGCCGCGATTCAAAGCCTCTGGCTGCTCACCCTGGCCTACGACTGCGCACCGGGCAACTGGCCTAGCGGCGCCTGGGTCAGCGGCCTGGAGTGCGCGCACTACACCGCCTGGCTGCTCACCTTGGCGCTCATCATTCCCTATTACTGCGAGCGCCCCCTACCCACCGCCTACCGTTTTTTTATCCTCGCCCTCGGCCTTGTTTTTGTCTTCGCCAACGGCATCAACAGCCTTTGGCCGCAGGTATTACCCCTGGGCGTGCAGTCTTTGATTGTGTGGCAAGGGCTTATTTTATCCATCGGATGCCTTGTCACCATCGAGCAGTTGTATCGGAACATCACCAGCGTGCGCCTGCTGAAGCTGTTCGCCCTCAACCTAGCCGCCATGTTTATTTACGATATTTATCTCTATGCCCAGAGCTTAATTTTCGATAACGCCAGCCATTTTTTTGCCCAGGTACGCGCCACCGTCACCATCGCAGCCTGCACATTTATGATGCTCGCCACCTTGGTGCTCAAACATCAAAACGCCCAACCGCCGCAACTGGTGCTCTCACGCCCCATCGCGTTCTATTCCACCTCGCTAATCATCGCGGGCACCTTGTTGTCGGCCATTAGTTTTGCCGGTTATTACATGAGCCTCTACGGCGGCGACTGGGGCACCATCGTGTATTCGCTGCTCTTGGTAGGTACGCTGATTCTCCTCGCCAGCGCCTTTAGCTCCAGCCGCCTGCGCGAACATCTGGGTGTATTGGTCAACAAACACCTGTTCAGCCATAAGTACGACTACCGCACAGAATGGCTCAACGTCATCGAACAGCTCTCAAAACCGTCGAACTCCGACGAAGTTCACCAGCGCGCGCTTAACACCGTCACGCATATTTTTAAAAGCTCCGCAGGCGGGTTATGGCTTAAACGCGGCAACGTGTTTATTCCCGCCTACCAAGCGCCTTATTTGATTGCGCCTCGACAAGCGCACGAACCTTCGGACAGCGAATTTATTAGCACCTTAGAGCGGGAAGAATGGGTGTTTTTCCCGCAGCATGAAACACAAAATACCGGCGCCAACACACACGAAAACCTGCCGGAATGGGCCACCAAAATTGAAAACCTATGGCTGATCCTGCCCCTCATCGACAAGGCCGAACTCATCGGTTTTATGGTGCTCATCAACCCCACCCAAAATCAAACCGCCCTCAACTGGGAAGATTTAGACCTGCTTAAAATTTTGGGCCGTCAAGTAGCCCACTACCTATCGCGCCAAGCGCAGGCGGACCAACTGGCCGAAGCGCGCCAATTTGAAGCCTTCAACCGGCTTTCCGCCTACATGATGCACGACTTAAAAAACCTCATCGCACAGCAATCTTTAGTGGTAAAAAACGCCGCCAAACACAAAGACAACCCCGCGTTCGTGGAAGACGCCATCCAAACCATCAGCAACTCCGTCAACCGTATGCAGCATTTATTGCAAAAACTGCAACACAACAGTACCGAGGAGATTCGCGTATTGCTGCTGGCTGAAGTGCTTATGGACGCCGTAAAACGCTGCCAAAAGGCCATGCCCGCCCCCACCTTACGCATCGACGACGGCGACCTGCGCGTAAAAGCCGACCGCGAAAGCCTCACGATGGTATTCGCCCACATGATCCAAAACGCCCAAGACGCCACCCTCGCCAGCGGCTACGTGGATCTATTCCTCACCCGGCAAGACGGCTACGCCCTGGTACTTATTGAAGACAACGGCCAAGGCATGGATGAAGACTTCATTCAAAACCGTCTATTCCGCCCCTTCGACACCACCAAAACCGGCAAAGGCATGGGCATTGGCATGTACCAAGCGCGGGACGGCATCACCCACCTCGGCGGCGAAATACACGTAGAAAGCGTCCCCGGCGAAGGCACCACCTTTTTCATCCGCCTGCCCCTCGCCCAGGAAAGCGTCATCGCACTGCCCAAACCGGAAGCCGCCTAACCCCATGCAGCAGGCCATCGTCGGCTACCACCAAGACGCCGAAGCCCACTGGGTGGCCCAGCTCGCCTGCGGCCACAACCAACATGTACGCCACAACCCCCCTTGGTCTGAACGCTTATGGGTGACGCACAGCGCAGGCCGTCACGCCCACCTGGGGCAGCACTTAAACTGCGTTAAATGCGACCAACAGATGCCGCCCGACCCTCGCCCCGATGTTTTAACGCTTGCTATGAACACCGACACCGACACACTGGCCCAAACCCTCGGCGACGCCTTGCTGCGCAAAAGCTGGCACGTCAGCTGCGCCGAATCCTGCACCGGCGGCCTCATCGCCGCCGCCATCACCGACATCCCCGGCAGTTCCGGCTGGTTCACACACGGCTGGATCACCTACTCCAACCTCGCCAAACAGCAACAACTGATGGTGCCCGACAGCGCCCTAGCCGAAGGCGCCGTCAGCCGCGCAACCGTAGAAGCGATGGCCCAAGGCGCCCAACGCATCAGCGGCGCCCAATGCGCCATCGCCAGCAGCGGCATCGCAGGGCCAAGCGGCGGCAGCACGGAAAAACCTGTCGGCACCGTATGGCTCGCCTGGAGCGGCCCCTGGGGCGTCCACAGCCAGCAGCACCTATTTCAAGGCAATCGCCAACAGGTGCGCCAACAGGCATTAAGTACCGCACTGAGCCATTTAATCAGCCTTCTATAACCTCCCGCCTCCGCCCGCCCTCGCAAAAAATAACTGTATAAATTTACACTAACTGGTTGCGCATACAGTATTTTTATAATAAATTAAAACTATCGAATTCACCCCATCATTACGCTGCATACCGAGGATTTTATGGACGCCAACAAAGAAAAAGCCCTACACGCCGCCCTAGCGCAAATCGACCGTCAATTTGGTAAAGGCACCGTGATGCGCATGGGCGATCGCGAGCGAGTCTGCATTCCCGCCATCTCAACCGGCTCCCTAGGCCTTGATGTCGCACTCGGCATCGGCGGCCTGCCCAAGGGCCGTATTGTTGAAATCTACGGCCCTGAATCCTCCGGTAAAACCACCCTCACCCTACAAGTCATCGCCGAAGCCCAACGCAAAGGCGGCACCTGCGCCTTCATCGACGCCGAACACGCCCTCGACCCTATCTACGCCGAAAAACTCGGCGTTAACGTCGATGAACTCATCGTCTCCCAGCCAGATAACGGCGAACAAGCACTGGAAGTCGCCGACATGCTGGTGCGCTCCGGCGCGGTGGATGTTCTCGTGGTGGACTCCGTAGCCGCACTCACCCCCAAAGCCGAAATTGAAGGCGAAATGGGCGATCACCACGTAGGCCTGCAAGCGCGCCTGATGTCGCAAGCCCTGCGCAAAATCACCGGCAACATCAAAAACGCCAACTGCCTGGTTATTTTCATCAACCAAATCCGCATGAAAATCGGCGTGATGTTCGGCAACCCCGAAACCACCACCGGCGGCAACGCCCTAAAATTCTACGCCTCCGTGCGCTTAGACATCCGCCGCACCGGCTCAGTTAAAGAAGGCGAAGAAGTCACCGGCTCTGAAACCCGCGTCAAAGTGGTGAAAAACAAAGTAGCGCCGCCGTTTAAACAAGCCGAATTCCAAATCCTCTACGGCCAAGGCATCAACCGCTTAGGCGAAGTTGTCGACTACGGCGTAAAACTCGGCATGATCGACAAAGCGGGTGCCTGGTACAGCTGCCAAGGCGAAAAAATCGGCCAAGGCAAACAAAACGCCATCCAATACCTACGCGAACACCCCGACCTCGCCCAAAGCCTTGAAGAGCGCATCAAAAGTGAAATGCTCGGCACCGGCGCAGGCCTCACCGCCACGAGCAGTTCAGAAGATTTTGCGGAAGAAGAAGCGTAAACCTAGGCTTAATCTAAAACCCCAGCTACTGCTGGGGTTTTTCCAGCCTCTAGGCGCAAGGCCGTAAAACAAAGGCAAAGGCAATCTCAATGGACGCTCAAAACTCCGCTCCCACACAAATCACCAGCCAACAGCTATACCACTACGCCCTCTCGCTGCTCGCCCGGCGCGACCACTCCCGCACCGAACTACAGCAAAAAATCACCCGCCGCTTTGGCGCAGAAGCCCGCGAATTGCTCCTGGGCACCCTAGACCGCCTAGAAGCCGAACACTACCAATCAGACCTGCGCTTCGCCCAACTCTATATCAACAGCCGCCTACAGCGCGGGTTTGGCCTTAACCGAATCAAATTAGAACTACAACAAAAAGGCATCAGCAAAGCACTATTCGCCCCACTGGTTTTAGACAGCACCGTCAAAGAACACGAGCAACAACAACTAGAACGTATCTGGCGCAAAAAATTTAACGCCCCGCCAAGCAACAGCAAAGAGCGCTACCAACAACAAGCACACCTAATAAACAAAGGCTTTCGCCGGGAATTAATCGAACTGTTTTTCTGCGGAATCAACCAAGACACCGACTAACCAGCGCATGTGGCGTGTTGTCTTCAAACCTCACCAAAACATACCTTCTCATTCGCTTGAAATAAGGTTTTGATCGGCTGGTACAGGTTGCGTATTTTGAATCTAGAAACCTCAGTTAAACCTAGAAACCTCAATTGGGCACCCAAGTTTGCTCAACTATTTTCGCCGTCTCGCCTTGTTGGTTGTACGGTTGACTTGCACGATGTAGCCTAGCCAAAACTATTAACCTCCCACACACCAAAAAAGGAATAGCCATTGCGTTCCACACTAACCACCGAACCACCACGACAACACCTGCGCCAATTAACGGTTATTCGCAGCATCGTGTTGCTTTTTTTCTGGTGTGGTTTTTTAGCCAGTACGTGGATTGAACCTATCGGCCTGCCACGCGCAGAAGTATTTAGTATTTTGTGTTTATTCAGCGCCATACATTTAGTGACATTTTTTCGCCTGCGTAATGCCGCATTAGTGACCAACATTGAATTTTTCATCCAATTATTGTTGGATGTTTTATGCCTTAATGTGGCGTTTTATTTCAGTGGTGGCGCCACAAATCCTTTTGTCTCTTATTTATTAGTGCCGGTGTGTATTTCAGCGGCCACACTGCCTTGGCGCTACACCTGGGTAATTACCACGCTGTGTGTGGCGGCTTATTCACTATTATTATTTTTCCACATCACACTGCCTATATTTTCTGTGGATCATATCCAAGCGCATTCACCCTTAAATTGGCACATTCTCGGCATGTGGTTTAATTTTTTCGTAAGCGCAGTGCTTATTACATATTTTGTAGTAAAAATGGCCAATAACCTGCGCCAGCAGGAAGCGCGGATGAATCAAATGCGCGAGGACGAACTGCGCAATGAACAGGTAATTGCCGTTGCAACACTGGCAGCGGGCGCCGCCCATGAAATAAATACACCTTTAGCTACCATGACAGTATTGTTGGCCGAATTACGTAATGAATATCAAAATTCGCCGCCCCTACTAGCCGATTTACAACTCTTATCCCAGCAAGTAACCCACTGCGCCAGCAGTTTAAAACAAATAGTGCATGACGCCTCAGCCGCAACGCGGGGGGAAAACAAACATCAAAATAGCAAAGCCTATTGCGCGTCAATAATCGACCGCTGGCAACTGATGCGCCCAGCCATTAATTTTTCAGTTTATTTTTCAGAAGCGTTAGACCAACAAATAATTGCCTACGATTCACGCCTGGATCACGCCATTATTAATTTATTAAATAATGCAGCCGATGCAAGCCCGGATAAAATTACAGTGGCAATAACATTAGAGCAGGGCAATTTAGTTTGGCGGATTAGTGATAACGGCAGCGGTATTAATGATGAAGTATCCGTATTGCTCGGCAAAAAAACCGTATCCACCAAAGAAACCGGCTTGGGCCTGGGCATGCTGTTATCACACACTACCTTAAACCGTTACGGCGGCAGCGTAACGCAAACGGCCAACAATCCTCAGGGCACCATTACCACCATTATCTTGCCATTAACCTAGAAAATACGCGCGATTAACTATTGGGGCGTTTTTGTAATTTCCGTTGCAACGTGCGCCGGTGCATACCCAGTGTGCGTGCAGCAGCGGAAATATTCCCCTGGCAATCTTGCAAGATTTTTTGAATATGCTCCCACTCAATTCTGTCCAAAGAAGGGGTAGAAATAACAGCCGTTTCTTCATGCTGTACGGGCACACCACCAAATGCTTTTAATATTTCGTCAATATCAATTGGTTTGGGGAAATAATTTAAAGCACCGAGTTTTATAGCTTCAACCGCAGTGGACACACTGGAATAACCGGTAAGCATAATAATAGCCATAGCCGGGTTAATATTTTTAAGCACACGAATTAGCATTAACCCAGATTCTTGAGCAATTTTTAAATCCACGATGGCTTTATTAAAAAAATATTCGCTTGATGCGGCTTCAGCTTCGGCAATAGTGCAACAGGTAATAGCTTGATACCCACGGCGCACCAATGCGCGCTGCATAACCTTGCAAAAAACTTCATCGTCATCCACCACCAAAAAAGGTTCTACTGTTGTATTCATACCCTCGCTCTACAGCATTAAAATAAATTTATTCGCGAGAATAAACTATTTTCGGCTCTTAAGGTTACAACAAAAAACTGGGGATAAAACCTCAGCTTGGCCGCACCCCCTGCGACAATTTGCCACATTGTTTTACTGGTGGCGTGTTTTAGAATGGCGGAGACTTTTAACCAAAAGAATCTAACTAAAGTGGACCCACGAATCCAGACACTAAATTAAGATAAGCTCTGCCCAAAAAGAGAGGCATACAATGAGCAACATCGAGCGTAAAACGTTCAGCAGCGCACTGAAGGCAAAAGTAGCCCTAGAGGCCATTAAGGGTGAAAAAACCCTCAATCAAATCGCCCAAGAGCACGCCGTACATCCCACCCAAGTGAATCTGTGGAAAAAAGAATTACTGACCCATGCGGCGGATTTATTCGAAGGCAAACGCGGGCCAAAACCGCTCGATGCACAAGCCGATCCCGACCGACTGTACGCCAAAATTGGCCAGCTGAATATGGAGCTTGATTGGCTTAAAAAAAGTCCGGGATCAGCCCATAATCGAACGGCAGCACTGGATTAAACCGAATAAATCCATTGCCGTCACAAAACAATGCGCACTCGCCAGCATTAATCGCTCAGTCGTATATCAACAAAAAAAGCGTCACCAGTGTGGGGAAAATGCTCGCGACCAAGAATTGCTTAAATTGATTGACGAAGAATATACCCGCCATCCATTTTTTGGCACGCGGCGCATGAAAATTTATTTGGCGGGAATGGGTTTTACTATTAATCGAAAAACAGTACAACGACTAATGCGCCTGCTCGGTTTGGCCGGTATGGCACCAGGCCCCAATACCAGCAAAAAACATCCTGCACACAAAATATACCCTTATTTACTGCGTGGAATCGATATTGTTCGCCCGAATCAGGTGTGGAGCACGGACATTACTTACATTCGATTGCCGACGGGTTTTGTGTATTTAGTGGCCATTATTGATTGGTACAGCCGCAAAGTTTTATCCTGGCGATTGTCCAACAGTATGGAGGCGAGTTTTTGTGTTGATTGTTTGCAGGAGGCTATTAATCACTTTGGAAAACCTGAGATTTTTAATAGCGATCAGGGTTCACAATTTACCAGTGAATCATTTACGAGTGTGCTGTTGGAAAATAAAATTGCTATTAGTATGGATGGGCGAGGGCGTGCGCTGGATAATATTTTTGTTGAGCGTTTATGGCGGACGGTTAAATATGAGGATATTTATTTAAAAGGGTACAGTAGTGTGCCGTTATTATTGCTGGGATTGACCGAGTATTTTGTGTTTTACAACGAAACCCGCCCCCATCAATCGCTGGGCTATGCAACGCCTAGCGAAGTCCATAAAACCGCAGCCGGTGGCGGTGCGAAAATTGTCGATCGATTTGGCACTCAGGACAGTCAAGCTAACGTG
>JBEGTZ010000068.1:0-17847 GCA_041179125.1 Pseudomonadota bacterium
GGCTTAGGGCTTGGTGTACGAGGGTGCCTGCGGCGCGGGGTGTGTCGCAGGTGGGCAGGAAGGGGTTTTGCTGGTTTGGGTAGTTGTGGGCTGGAACGTAGGCGCTCAGCAGGGTTTCACAGGGCCAGCTCGGCGCTTGCCAGTGGGCGCTTAGGCGGTTTAAGGGGGCCAGTTCACGGGCGCTGGCGTCTGGCGCTTCAGCGGCTATCTTAACCTCAGGGGCTATCTTAGCCGCAGGCGCTAGCTCAGCAGGCACTTGCGCCACGGGCCACAGGGTTTCCAAGCCCGGCCAAAGGCTACCAAGGCTTGAGGTTTTGCCGGGGGCTTGGTTTTCGCCCGCTTCCTGGCCTGGTTTTACTTCGGCCAATAAATACAGGTGCCGTTTGGCGCGGGTACAGGCTACATAAATAAGCCGCACTTGTTCGAAGTTGTCGCGCTGGGCTTGGGCTTTTTCCAGGTGTTGGTAGATCGGGTCTTTAGCGGTGCTGGTGGGGGGCGAAAGGGCGCTCACCAATAGGTGCGGTTGCCCCTGAAGGTTGAGGTGGCGCTGCCAGAGCCAGAGTTGTTTATCCGGCGGGCGGCGGTTTTTGTGCAGGCTGGGCAGGAATACGGCGTCGAATTCTAAGCCTTTGGATTTGTGGATGGTCATGATCTGCAAGTGGCTGTCGGCGCGGGCGCTGGGGGCGGCGAAGAGTTTACCTAGGGCGGTTTCAATGCGGGCAAGGTCCGGCGCTTCGCCCTGGGTGCTGGTGGTTTCTAAACATTGCCAGTAGCGTTCTAAATTGTTGAGGTCGTCGCTGTGTGCCAGGCACGCGCCACCGCCTAAAGCCAGCCAAGTGGCTTCCACCCACCAACGCAGCGGTTTGCGGGCGCGCTCTTGCCAGGCTAGGTTGAGCGCAGCCCAGGCGCGGTCCAGGCGTGTTTGGGCTTCCGGCGCCAGCTGTTGAGCGGCCAGGCAGGCGGGGATTTGTGCCGGCACGGTTACGCCGGGTTGGCTGCGTAACAGATGTAATTCCGCCAGGGTTAACCCTACCCAAGGCCCGCGCAACAGGCTGAGCCAGGCGATGGTATCAGCGGGGTTTAGCAGCGCTTGGGTGAGTTGCCAGGCGTCTTGCACCGCCACGTTTTGCGCCAAGCCCTGCATGTCCACCGCCAGGGGTGCCAGGCCCGCAGCCTGCGCCAGGGTTAGGAAGTGCTGACCATGCGTACGGTTGCGCACGAGGATAGCGATGGTGTCCTCCGGTGCCTGTTGGCGGTGGGCGGCCACTTGCGCCAGCAGGGCTTGCGCTTCGGCATCGGCGCCTTGCCCCGGCGGCAAACTCAGGTAATGCACCTGTGCGGGCTGCTCCGGGCGGAAGGCCTGCGCCGGGCTGAAGGCTACGGCTCCCGTGGCTATGTCGCTCAATTCCGGGAAGGCGCGGCTGAAGATGCGGTTCACCCAATTCACCAAAGTGGGTGCGCTGCGGAAGTTGGCGGTCAGTTGCAGCGGTTCTAGCATCACATCCCCAAGGCCGTGCGCTTTAACGTGCAGGAATAAACTCACATCCGCAGCGCGGAAGCCGTAAATGGACTGCATGGCGTCGCCGACGCAAAACAGGCTGCGGCCATCCCCGGCTTGCCAGCCGTAGGTGAGGCGGCGCAGCAGCTCCACTTGGGTGGGTGAGGTGTCTTGGAATTCATCAATTAATAGATGTTGGATTTGGTAATCCAAGCGCAGGGCCAGGTCTGTGGGGTTTTCGTCATCGCCCAGCGCCTGCTCGGCACTCAAAGCCACCTCGGTAAAATCCAACTGCCCGGCACGGCCAAAGGCTAGGCGCAAATGGGCGAGCAGGTGCGGCAATACATCCAACACGGCGCTCAGCACCATCCACTGCGCCTGGGTGTATTCGCGGCTGGGCAGGTATTCCGTGGCATCCAGCGCCTCCTCTATGCCGGGGGAATCTGCCAGTTGAAAAATAATGTCATTCATCGCCGCTTTATCGGCCTTGGCAAGTTCCGCCTCCGCCTTGGTGGCGCCGGGTGGAAAGCCGCAATTAACATCCAAGCGTTTGCGGTAGGTGCCGCTGTTGGTGAGGATCAACTGGCGTAAACCCAGCCAAATCACCCGCGCTTCATCACCGCTTTCAGGGGGGGCTTGATGTTGGTCGATGCCGGTAAGCCGGGCGATGGCGGCACCTTTGGGGTTGCCTTCTAAACGCTGCGCGGCTTGAAAAGCAATCCGGCGCACGCGCGGCCAAAGCGGCGCGAACTGCTCAGCTAAATAGCCAAAATGCTCATCACAACGCTCCGCCAGATGGAACTCCAGCACCGCCCGCCGCTGGGCATCCGGCACGCTGCGCAATTCGCGCAGCAAAGGCCGCCAGGCATCCCGCCGCGCCAAAACCGCCAGGAACAAAGCGCTCAAGCGTTCGGCGCGGTTATCCAAGTGGGCCAGCAAGGTGGCCAAACTCGCCAAATGCCCACTTAACGGGGCAGGCGCATCGGCCAGGCTCATCAACAACTCGTCCACCGCCGCCTTATACAAACGCTCCGGCTCCTCAGCAATCATCAGCTGATGGCCCAGCTTCGCGTGCAACGGCAACGCCTGGGTGAGCGATGCACACAGGCTATCAAAGGTGGAAATCCGCAAACGCCCTGGGTTCTTCAGCAATTGCCAGCCCTGCTGCTGATCCTGCTGCAACACCTGCCGGGCCAACTGCCAGGTAAACGCCTGGTGCGCGTTAGCAGGCTGCGGCCCCTGCGCCGCTTTCAGCGCTTGCACCAAACGGGCGTGCATCTCGGCGGCGGCTTTGCGGGTGAAGGTAATCGCAACTATGGCCTCCGGCTGCTTAACCCGCGCCAACAGCGTGAGAATGCGCTGGGTGAGCAGCTCGGTTTTACCACTGCCAGCGGGGGCTTCCACAATAAAGGATTGACCTGGCGCTAGCGCACGGCGGCGGGCGTCGGCATCTGGCGGTTGCGGGTTTGAATGAGGGTTGGAGCTGGCAGGCATGGGGGCGGTGTCTTCAGGCGGCGGGTGGGTATTTTAGGCTTTTTTCAGGCGGGCCAGTGGCAAAAAGTAGGTGTTAAGCCTGGGGGTAAAAAACTAAAAGTAATGCTGTCTGCAAAATTTCGAGGGTAAACACACGCAGGTTTTGGGCGCCCAACTGAGGGTTTTAGGTTGCTGCTCGGGGTTCCGGTGGGTTTTTCCCGCAGTAAATAGCCGCAGTCATCCACGCCTACAAAGCCTACGTATAAGCCTAAAAACCTCAGTCGAATCACCCAAGTCTGCGCAACCCCTTGGTACGTCTAGCAAAAGTTAAAAATTTGAACAACCAATAAGGTTGCCCTGCATTTTTAACTTTTACTATCCGCACCAATCGTTTACACAGCTTTTGGGCGCTCAACTGAGGTTTCTAGGATAAAGGCCATTAATTTTATGCACAAAAAAACACAGCGTAGAATTAATTCGGCGCACCCTGTTCACCAGCAAAAAATATCTGCGCGTGCCGCAGATGTTCCAGAGGTTGCCATGATAATTAAAAGAGTTTTAATCGCGCTGCTGTTAATTGGCGCGGCATTAAATGCCCAAGCGCTACCCCAGGCGGTACAGCAGGAACTTAAAAACACCCAACCACTGGGTAGCGGGCGCTTAAGTTTTATGTTTAAAAATGTTTACGACATAAGCCTTTACGGCGCAAACCAAGAGTTTAATCCCGCCGAACCATTTGCATTAAAAATTGAATATTTTATTCCGATTAAAGGCAAAGCAATTGCCGAGCGCACAATGGCGGAAATAAATAAACAGCCGTTTACTGATAAAGAAAAATTAATTCAGTGGCACCAGGCGATACGCAGTTTTTTTCCCGATGTACAAAAAGGTGTTTCCCTCACCGGCTTTAAAGACAAAAATGGTCACACCCAGTTTTATCAGAATGAAACCTGGATCGGACAAGTCACAGACCCGCAATTTACGGAACGCTTTTTTGCTATATGGCTTGCGGAATATACCTCTGAGCCTAAATTGCGTCAGCAATTGTTAGGCTCATCATTACCGCGCCAATCATTATGAGCCACTCCGTAACGGCGGCGGCTTTGGGGCTGCGCCTGCGACACGGGTTTTTGGCCATACCCCTAACCTTTGCCGGTTTGCCAATTTACATGCACGCACCGGATTTTTACGCATTAGAATTTAATATTTCCTTAGCCGTCATCGGCTTTGTTTTACTTGCTCTGCGCATTTTTGATGCCGTGCAAGACCCGCTGATCGGCGTGTTGAGCGACCGCTACTTTAAGCAGCGCCGTGTTATTACCTATATTGGAGGCCTGTTATTAGCCGGTGGATTTTGGCTTTTATTTAATCCGCACACATTTTTATGGGGGCAAAATTATGCCCTGATGTGGTTGTCGATGAGCGTGGTAATTTGTACCACAGGATTTAGTATGCTCAGTATTAATCTTCAGGCCACAGGGGGCTTGTGGGCAGTTGAGACGCAAACACGCACGTTAATTGCTGCCACCCGCGAAGCTATGGGTTTGCTGGGTCTATTAATGGCCGCAGTAATTCCCGCGCTGTTATTTAATTATTTCCCGCGCAGGGAAGCCTTTTATTGGTTGAGTATTGTCTATGTGCCCTTGCTGGCATTAGGGGTGTGGGTATTTTTACGTTGGCTGCACCAAGCGCCTTTGCTTGCACCCCAACGTGATAATAATGTAAATATCCGTGATTTATTTAAATCTGGATGGATTAACCGCTTTTTACTTATTTACACGCTGAGTACATTTTCCGCTGCAATCCCTGGAATTTTAGTGATTTTTTTTGTGCGTGATTACCTCCAATTAGAGTCCTACACCGGGTTATTTTTGATTCTTTATTTTGTCAGTGGCGTGTTAGTTATGCCCCTATGGCAAAAGCTGGCAGAAATGATTGGCAAAAATTCCGCCTGGGCCGCCAGTATGCTCTTGGCCTGCGCAGCATTTATCGGCGCATTTTTTTTAGACCCCCAAGCGCTAATGGCTTTTAGCCTGGTGTGTATTTTTTCCGGCATGGCATTGGGGGCCGATTTAGCCTTGCCCCAAGCCATCATGGCAGATCAAGTAGCGCTGCAACCGGCAGCGGCCAGCCGCTACTGCGCACTCATGGCATTTTTATCTAAAGCTGCGCTGGCCTTAGCCACCGGAATGGTATTGCCTCTGGTAGGCCTGCTTGGTTTTCAACCAGGTTCGCTCGCGCATAATGATGTGCTGCCCTATGCCTACGCATTAATTCCCTGTTTTATTAAAGCTGCCACCGCGTGTTATTTATTTTATTGCGCGCGCCGCTATTATTTTCATCAGGCTGCACCGTTGCAGCAAAATAATCCCGATAAAGCTATTCTGAGGCACATTTAAATGCGTGTTAAATTTTTTGGTCAATCTAATTTTGCTCACTATCCTTTTGGCAAAGCCCATAAACTGCTTAGAACATCGGCAAAATATTTAGCGGCAACGCTACTTACATTAAGTGCAGTAATCTCAACTTCTGGGTGCAGCCAAATAAACGGCCAAGATTATGTTAAATCCCAACCCAAATTTGATTTAAAGGAATATTTTACCGGGCCAATAAAAGCCTGGGGCATAGTGCAAGATCGTTCTGGAAAGGTAATTCAACAATTCGACATTATTATGCACGGCACATGGAGCGGGAACACGGGCACGTTGGTGGAAGACTTTAGTTTTTACGATGGCAAAAAACAACGGCGTATTTGGACCCTTATTGATAAGGGCAATGGCACCTATGAAGGCCGCGCCGATGATGTGCTTGATAAAGCGCAGGGTTTTGGTTTTGGCAATGCAGGGCAGTGGAGCTATGTAATGGATGTGCCGGTTAAAGAGCGTTCTTACCGTATGCATTTTGACGACTGGATGTGGGCTATGCATGATGGAGTATTAATTAATCGCTCCTACATGAAAAAATTTGGCATCACCTTCGCTGAAATTACTATTTTTATGCATAAGCAATAAATAACCTTTTGCGCTGGAATATAACGCGTAACGCGCACAAAATAATAATTATCGGTAGGGCGTCACTTTAGTGCGCCACAGTATTCGGTGCGGCGCACTAAAATGACGCCCTACCGATTTAGTTCGTGCTGCGAGTTAAAATTGGTGCGGGTTACGCGTTGGGCTTGTTGCTGCCTAAAAGTTGGGATTTTTAGGCGCAAATTTGTCCCAGGGAATTAATGGTGCGCCCCTCCTGTGTTTTGGCACCAACTTCACCGGTTAATTTTTGCGCCGTGTTATAAAAAAGCTGTTTATGGATGGATACCAACTAAAAAGTGTGACCTGGTCGCCATTTGTGGCGGTGCGAATTGAAAAGAACATGTAAAACGTTAAGACTCGCTCTGCCTGATAGTGGTCAGGTCACATGGGTGCCGTCTTTAGGCAGCTTGTCGTGAGGACGGCACCATCATACATAAAATGTACTGAGGAATAGCGAAATGAGGATACCAACAATTTTGCGGAGTTTTGTCGCTCTAGCAATCACAGCAACAGCGATCGACGCGGTCGCAGTAACCGGATCAGCGGGAATTTACGATCCTGCCAACAAATTCTTAACGAGAAAAGCTTCCAGCTTCACTTCGGCGGCCGAAGTTGCAGTTGCAACTCGGCTTTACTATGAAAAAGTTATAGT
The DNA here is from genome assembly GCA_041179125.1 of Pseudomonadota bacterium. Classification (GTDB taxonomy): domain Bacteria; phylum Pseudomonadota; class Gammaproteobacteria; order Pseudomonadales; family Cellvibrionaceae; genus CAMCXE01. Next base: position 6,653 of record JBEGTZ010000068.1, read on the forward strand.
AGATGAGCCTGGTTATTTGGTTCCAAAACCTGTCGGTCAGAGTGCCATTGATGCGGCAATGAATAGCTTCACCCTCACCAAATGGAAAGAACTAAATGGTTTCAGTCAAGGTGCGGATGTTGTAAGCGATGTGAAATATTTTAATGGCGTTGACTTGGGGCTTGGGCGCAATATGACCTGCGTTAACCAAACCGGCAATGCCACAGCGAATCGCACCAAGGGTATGGCTTGTTTTGTATCAAGCCACGGAAAAATTGACGGCACCATGAGAGACAACTTAGCGGCGCTTAATTCCACGAGTTTTGCAGCTGTGGCCATGGAGTATCGGCCAACTGCAGAGAATAACAAAGTACGGTTTTTTGTTTTTGACAAAGATGGAAAAATTTTATATCCACCTGGCAATACAACAGAGAAAGCATTTTACGAATTTGATACCGGCAAGAGCCTGAGAATTTCAGGCCAGACGGCACCCGGCCAGCCCGTGCCTGGAGTCTGCCTTGCTTGTCACGGCGGCAGTTTGAATAAATCAACTGGATTGATTACCGGAGCCCACTTTTTACCCTTTGATACCTTTGCTTTAGATTTCCCAAACGCAAACGATCGCAGCCAAATTGTTCTGCGGGATGCGCAAGGAAATGCTCTTGCCGCACAGCCTGCGGCAGTACAATTTAACAAGTTGAATCGATGGATTTATCGAGCGGAACTGCATGCCTATCCCTATGTAAGCAACAGCGCTCAAAGTCAAATCATTGATTATCTAAAGGGTTCGTACGATTATCTCGGCGAACAGCCATTAACAGTGCCAGATTCCGAAATTCACCCGGAAGCCCAAATGAGCGACAATTATGTTGATGCGCGTTTTGCTCCAGTGCTAGAAGAGACAGGCCTTCCTGATCCAGTACTTGAGAAAGCATATAAAAGCGTTATTAGGCCCTACTGCCGTGGATGCCATATAGCCGGTGGTAACCAGCTCACCCCGGAGGATTGGAAAATGGCATATGCATGCGATCCCGCCAGCGGAATGCCCCATTCTGAGACTGCATCTAAGAATCTTTATCGTCACCACGCTTTTGTGCAGCCGATACTTAATGCAATTCCCGCTGTGAAAGACGACGGTGATATCTGTAAAAAAACATTTACATTGACCGATTTCGAAGGGCGCTATCCTTCTCGACGTGACCTTTTTAACTACACGGTAGGCACTAAGGTGGGGGCAGGGGCAACAACGGACACAACGTTGGATCCCAACATAGCTAAACGCACGTTGCGCGTCACCGGCTCAAACGGCAATATTCCTTTATACCTGAAAGCTATTCCGGTGGGAGGGCCAGACAAAGGGCAGTTGGTAAGTCTTAGTTTTGAATATGTTACTCCGTTGGCTCAGGATTCAATTAGCTTATTCAATGGCGGGGTATTAAATAGTGCTACGACTAATCCTTTGGTGCCGGGAACAACTTTTAAAGTTGCCACTGACACAGCGTTTGGTGCTACTTCTACGTATACAGCCAACCTGAAAAGCCTACGTACAATAGTTGCAGGGAGTAAACTGGTTGAAGTGGATAACATCCTGAGTGAATGGATCCCCAATACAACGTCTAAGATCCAGCGAGCTGACTTTGAAGACCAAACTCATGGCGATTTTGGCATTATCGGTTCTAGCATCGGCGGATCCGGCACCTGTGATCTTTCACGAACTCGGTTTGACCTGGGTTTTGATGTGAGTCAGCGATTTAAACTCAGTGATGATAGCGGTCGCTATGCGTACAGTACTGCCCGGGTATTATGCGCTAACGAAACTGCAACCGCTAACTTTGCCCTTACTGGTGCAGCCAATGAAACCGCTATTTTGAGTTTTAACTATGAAACCTTAGGTAGCGCTACTGTTGATACTGGTAGAGGCACGGCACAAATTACTTATGTTAATACTGCCGGCGCTACCGTGACAAAATATTTACACCAGCTTACTCAAGAAAATTTGGATGCCTATTATGGCCCTGGCGGAGGCAATGTGCGGGTTAATGATATGCGAGGAAACTCCGAATTCAGTATTTCCTTCAAGGCTAAGACTGGTACGGCTACCAACCCCAACCCAGGGATGTCTATCGACAACATTTCTGTGACTACAAACTAAACTCCCTCTCAGGGGGGGGGCGGCACCTTCATAGAGTGCCGCTTTTTTGATTATAGTAGCTCGTTGGGCGTATTGGTGGTGAGCCTGCAAACCCCAACATTCCATCTTGCTGCGGAGATAAATTAAAACACTGTTCGTATTTAGGGCTGGCTGCGTGCTTGCGGATGGCTGGGATGTTGGGGTTCGCTTTGCTCACCCACAACCTACGCGTGTCTCAACTCACGACTTACATTCTTCTGCTTTGCAGGGCGGGTGAATAACCCGCGCGGACGGTGTTGTCTCTCACGATAATTTTTGTAGATGCATGGGATTTTATTGTGCGGTTTTTTTATTGGGTTTGTTCAGGGCACCTCCGGAAATTCACTTTTCGTGCGCTCGCGGCGTTATTTTCGTGCTCATTCGGTCATTTATACCGCATAAACTCCCTCATTCCGCGCGAAAATGCCTTGCGATCATCACGAAAATTGAATTTCCGGAGGCACCCTTCAGTCAGCACCATCAATTGAATGCGTTGCTCGTGAAGAACCGCGCGGGCGGGCGGCTCCTCGTTTTTGCGCGCTGGGTGTGGGTGATGACGAAGCAATGGTTTTGTGTGATTCGTAGTTGTGTGAAATATTTTGAATTATGTCGTAAAGCAGGTATTCGCGATCTGTACGGGGTAGTTTTGCGCAGAAATAGTTGAACATCGGTACTGTTTCAGGTGTTGATTCGAGCTTCTTCCAAATGAGGCTTATTCCTTGCTGATCGGGTTGTAAGGTGCGACAAAGTTCAGGTTCCTTGCTGGCTACAATTGCAACCGCATGGCAAAGCTTTTCGGTCAATTGGTCGAAAAGGTGGTCAATACTTTCGATTTTTGCGTGAATCTCTTTTGAAATTCTGTCTAGGGACTGCGCAGCAATAGCTTTCTGTTTTTTTCTTATGCTTTTTTCATTCAAAACATAGGCGGGTGAATAACCATCCATGGCAGAGGCCAGCACGCTTTTTTCTGCCTGTAATAAAATGCTGATGGGGGAGCGCAAACCTGATAAATCTTTCTCGGATTCTGTTAGCCAAGCAAAATACGCCGCTACAAAAAGATGGCTTTCAGAGATGTAAATGTTACTCACCTCAGAAAGTTTGATTGCGTGTGTTAGTAGTTTTTCGCGCAGAATACTTTGCATTTTAATTTCTCAAATTATTCAGGCTGCAAAGTGCGCACAACTCCGCCTGATTCTGATACTTGTGTGGCCCATTCCAAGCCTTCTTCTTTAAAAGTCACTTTGAGTCTTACAACGCTTGTGCTGGATGCACGCTCTTTTACATCGGCGGTTTTTACATTGGGTATTATTTTGGGGCTAACGGATGCCTTGGAAAGGCTGACGGCTGCAATTTTGGACCTTATGTCTCTGGCGATGGCTTCTTTTTCTGTGCTGCTCAGCGTTATATCTGTCTTTGCCAATGTGTCAAAAACGGCGGTCTGAACGTTGCGTACTGCGGCTTCTTTTGTTACCGAGTTTTTCTCCTGTCCTGTTAATGTGAGCCGCTCTTTTGTTTCGTCGGCGAAGGATGTGAAAAAACTGTCAGGCAGTTCTTTTTTGATTTTGGCTAAGCTGGATTTTAACTGCGAAACCGCTTCGTTTGTGATGTTATCTGGATGCGCCATTTCACCAACTTCACCCTCTTGGAAATTTTCAATCAGTATAGGCATATCAATTGTTAATTCGGGGATGCGGATGCGTGGTACCGATAAACCTTCAAGCAGAGGGTTATTTTTGTAGAGTTCTGCGAGCGCTGCTGTTTGCTCGTCAGCGATAAAACGGGCGCGCAGCAGACTCGACATTAGGGAACCAACAACATCGCCTAGGTCAGCCATATTTATTCTCTTTTAATTGGAGCGGCAGTAAAAAAGAGGTGTCATTAATGACACCTCTAACCGGATATCAGACTTATGCTACGGGTACTTCTTTGATGCTGTTTTCTAAGACGCCCAAGAGTTTTTCCATTCCGGCGGGCAGTTCATCTTGTACTGCTCGAACGTGAATGACCAGGCTATATGTGCGCTCTGTTTTATCCGTGGCTGATGTGGATTTTTTATTGCTGTAACTGCATTTTAATTCGGCAGACACAGGCCCCCAGCCGGCTTTCACCCCTAGAGATACATTTAAATCACTTGATGATGTGGTGGTGGATTCCTGCACGGAATTGATTTTGGCATTAAAGTCGATAGTTACCTCTTCCACCCGGATAAAAGGAATGGGAAGCATGGTAAGGATGGGTACTGTTAGATGAAACGGCGTGGGTGTAACCGTTATAACGCCTGCTGAGTCTTTTGATTCAATAGGTTTGTCGTAGGTAAACGTTACCATAGTTGGCTTGCCGGGATCCGTGGCGGCATCGGCGGCGTTGAAGCCTACGCTCTTGATGAAATCAACGGATGTTTGTGCTGATTGGGCCTGCGCTTTAATCACCGCATTCAGCGGCCCGCCAATCATTGATTGAAAATCAATTGATGATAATTCTTGACCAATAGCCATAATTTTCTCCAATTAGTGCCACTAAGAATGAGCTATAAATAAATAGCAAAACCGCAAGTTATTGTGTTCTGCTCACCGCAAGATGAGTTCTGAAAATAAAATGTATGTTGACGATTCTGCTGGAGGGCTGAGTGCGATGGTTGGCATCTCGTGGGGTTTTATAATCCTTAAAATAACTTAACACAAGATATTTTTTGGGGCGCGGGGTGTTTTTTGTGTGCCAATAAATAAATCAAATGGGTGGCGGTTTATTTTGAATATGCGTCTGTCTTATTAGTTTCAAATTCGACTTTAACGCTTCATGTGGTTCACATGTTTTATGTGTTTTGGGTGGGCGTGAAAACGGATTTGGCTGAATTTTTAAAACATCCTGATCGAGGATGTTTCCGGCAACCCAAGCCCGTAGCCGCAGGTTCTAAGCACTAAACCCCCAGCCACCACAAACCCCTGTTCCACCCACAAATCCCCCACGGCCACCAGGCAATCGCCCTGATAAACCAGCGGTATTACACCGCGCAGCCAGGGTTCAAGTTCTGCTTCTTGCATTAATTTTTTAAGCGTTTGCGAGTGTGTGCGGCCTGCGGGGTGGCTGCGTTCGCCGCCTTGGCGCAGGCGCAGGGTGTAGGTTGCTGCGGGGAAGCCGTTGGGTTGGGGTGCTGCTGTAACTTGGAGGCCGTTGGGCATCACCAAGGGTAGTGGGCTGTTGGTGTGCCATTGCGCGTGCCAATGGGCGGGCATGGGCGGCAGTTGTGGCAGTACGTAGAGCCTGCCGTTATAGCGGCGCAGTTGCCATTGGCCCCAGGTTACGCAGGCTTCGCTGTCGATGCGGCTGTGGATGAGTTGTTCCATTTGGTGCAGCACGGCTTGGCTGGGCGGCAATAGGCCGAGTTGGTTGAACCAATAACGCAGCAGGCTGCGGCGGCGTTCGGGGGCGCTGGGTTTTAGTAAAAGGCTATGGCCTAGGCGTTCTGGGCGGGGGGATAAGGCGGCTAGGTCGTCTGCTAGGTAGGTTTCTAAAAGGCTTTGTTCCTCTTGTAAACGCAAGCAGGTTTGGGCGAGTTGTGCAGCGGCGGTGGGCCAGCGTTCGCTCAGTTGTGGCATGAGTTGATGGCGCAGCCAGTTGCGCTGGAAGCGTTCGTCCTGGTTGCTTTCGTCTTCTACCCAGGGCAGTTGGAATGCTTGGGCGTAGGCGTGTAGCTCGGCGCGGCTGGCTGCCAGCAGGGGCCGCAGCAATAAGCCTGCGCCCAGGCGGCGGGCGGGGGCCATGCCGCCAAGGCCTTTGAGGCCGCTGCCGCGCAGCAGGCGCAGCAGTAGGGTTTCGGCTTGATCATCGCGGTGGTGGGCGCAGAGTAGGGCTTCGCCTGCGGCGAGGGTGTGTTCAAATGCGGCGTAACGGGCGGCGCGGGCGGCGGCTTCTAAGCTGGCGCTGTTTTTATCGACGCTGACCGCCAGGCTTTTACAGGGGATGCCCTGCGCCTTGGCCCAGGTTTCCACCTGCTGCTGCCAGGCCTGCGCATGGGGGGAGAGGCCGTGGTTGATGTGCAGCAAACGCACGCCCGCCAAGCTGCGTAGGGCTAAGTGGGCCAGTACCATAGAGTCCAACCCACCACTGATCGCCACCCAATAACCTTGTGCCGCAGGTAATGCGGCCATAGACTCGTCAAATTTTTCAGCTGCCGAATGCGAGCTTTTTAATGTCAAACCATCTTCCCGCGCCAAAACAAGCCCCTTACGGATTTTGGGATTCCCCCATTGGTGTTGAATCAGTCCTCGCCAGCGCCACCACGCCCCTGTACCCGCAAGGGGGCCAGGGTTGGTTGTTTTGGTTGGAGGCGCGCCCGGCTGAAAAGGGCCGCCAGGTTATTGTGGCGCAGAAGCCCTGTGGCACCAAGCGGGAATTGCTGCCCGCTGAATTCAGCGCCCGCAGCCAATTTTTGGAGTACGGCGGCTGCCCGTTTTGGCTGGCCGGTGATGAGTTGATTTGGGTGAACGCCCAGGATCAAAACCTTTATAGCTTAAGGTTTTTAATCGAAGGCGAACCGCCGCGCCGTCTCACCCATTGCGCCGGGCGTTTTGCCGATGTGGTGTGGGATAACACGCGGCAGCGTTTGTTGGCGGTGATGGAGGCGGCGGTGATGGAAACCGTTGCGGGCGCAGATTCACACCTCAGCCTTGTGGCGATTGACCTCACCCAGGAAGACCAAACGCCGCAGATGCTGCACCAAGGCGCGGATTTTTACGCCTACCTCAGCCTTTCCCCCTCGGGTGAGCAGCTGGCGTTTATCCAATGGAGCCAAGGCAATATGCCCTGGGATGCCACGGCGTTGATGCTGGCGCAGCTCACGCCCGAAGGCGCGCTGAATGCCCCCATCACCTTGATTGCTGAGTCGGAACAGCAGGCCATCGCCCAACCGCAATTCGGCCCTGATGGCTATTTGTATTGGGTGAGCGACGCCAGCGATTGGTGGAACCTCTACCGCTGCAAACCCCTCGACGCGCGCATTCCCTTCAAAAACACAATGCCCTTCAAAACCGCAATAGAAGCCCTCGCGCCGATGCCCGCCGAATGCACCACCCCGCGCTGGGTAAGCGGCATGAGCAGCTATTGTTTTGTGGGCCAAAACCGCCTGCTGTTTTGCTACACCCAAAACGGCCTGTGGAACCTGGCACTGCTGGATGTAAACTCCGGCAGCGAACTAACATCTGCCGGCTGGCAGCCGCTGTTGCAGGATTACCCGCACATCAGTCAATTGAGCCGTTGCGGTGAAGGCGCCTTGCTGCTGGCGGCTGAACCCCAAGCACTGACGCAAATTTTCAGCTACCACGGCCTCGCCCTCAAACCCTTAAACACCGCCCCCAAAGACCCGCTCGCAGCCTACTACAGCCCGCCCCAAAGCATTCGCTTCCCCAGCGGCGAGCACAGCATCCACGCCTTTTATTACCCGCCCCACAACCCCGGTTATGTAGCGCCCGAAGGCGCGCCGCCGGTCATCGTGCTGTGTCACGGCGGCCCCACCGGCCAAGCTTCCGCTTTGTTGAATTTAAAAAACCAATACTGGAGCAGCCGGGGTTTTGCGGTTTTGGATGTGAACTACCGGGGCAGCACCGGTTTTGGCCGCGCCTTTCGCCACAGTCTGCACGGCCTGTGGGGCATTGCGGATGTAGAAGACCTCTGCCGCGCCGCCGAATGGGTGAGCCTGCAAGGCCTGGCCGGGTTGCGGCTTATCAAAGGCAGCAGCGCAGGCGGCTTTAGCGTGCTGGCCGCACTGGCCTTCCACAACACCTTTGATGCGGGCGTGAGCCTCTATGGCATTGGCGATTTGGCCCTGCTGGCCCAAGATACCCACTGGTTTGAAGCGCGTTATTTGGATTTATTAGTCGGCCCCTACCCAGAACAAGCCGCCCGCTACCGCGCCCGCTCACCGCTGTTTGCCGCCGCTGGCATTACCTGCCCGGTGCTTATTTTCCAAGGCCTGCTGGATAAAGTGGTGCCGCCCAACCAAGCTCAGCAGCTCGTCGCCACCCTGCAACAACAGGGCACCGCGGTTACTTATGTGGAATTCCCCGAAGAAGGCCACGGCTTTCGCCAGGCGGGTTCTGTTGCGCAGCAGTTGCGGAGTGAGTTGGTTTTTTATCAGTTGTTGTTAGCCTCGCAACAGCCGCAAACACAACAAAAACCCACAGCAAAAACAGCCAACACCCCATGAGCCGCTACCGCCCACCCGCCCCCAAAAGCGCCCCCTACATCACCCGCGAAGGCTGGCAAACCCTGCAAGCGGAGCTTCAACACCTCTGGCATGACGAGCGCCCCAAAGTTACCCAAGTGGTACACGAAGCCGCCAAAAATGGCGACCGCTCGGAAAACGGCGACTACATCTACGGCAAGCGCCGCCTGCGGGAAATTGACCGCCGCATCGGCTATTTAAGCCGCCGTTTAGATGTATTAAAAATTGTCGACCAAACCCCCGACGACCCAAGCAAAATCTACTTCGGTGCCTATGTCACGCTGGAAAAAGAAGACGGCAGCGAAGTCACCTGGCGCATCGTAGGCCCGGATGAATTCAATTTAAGTGAGCATAAAATCAGCCTGGATGCACCGCTGGCCAAAGCCTTATTGGGTAAAACCCTGGACGATGAAATCAAACTAAACCTGGCGGATAAAACCGATATTTATTACGTGGTGGCGGTTCAATACTCCGCGTAGGGCTAAACATCTGTAACACGTAATTAAAAAATAGGTTTCTAGGTTTAAGCCCTGACTGTTAGCCAATCGACACCGCACCCCAGCTAAATGTTTTAGCATCCCGCGCGGATCTAAAAACCTTGAGCATCTCATTATGGATACCCCCTCAAAACCCTGCGTTACCCAAAATATTCAGCACCATAAACGCCGATGGTTAAGCCTTTTGGCGAAGGGCGGAGCGGTGGCGGGCTTGGCTGCTTCTTCGCCGCTGGCCGCTGCGGTGTTGGCCAACCGGCTTGCCGAGCGCGGCCCGGCCAAGAAATTTCTTCTGCTTTTCCACCCCGGTGGCGCCCCGCGTAACTACTTAAACACCATCGCCACTAAACCCCTCGACACCTTTGGCAAGGCTGTGGCGCTATTGGCGATGAGTATTTCTAAGCCGGGTAGCCACGGCAACACATACATGGCCGCAGGGGCTAGTAGCTTCAACGCCAGCCAGCTTAATTCCAGCACCATCGACCAACAAATCGCCGATACCGTCGGGCATTTAACCCCCTTAAGGTCTATGGAGTTGGGGGTGTTAAATGAAACCTCCTACAGCCTGTGCCAATCGAAAGCGCAGATGCTGCGCGGCATTGACCAGCCCGCCTTGGCGCAACAGCATTATTTTGCTCGCTTCTCCGCCTCACCTTCAGGGGGCGTAATCAGCCCCTATGAACGGCGTAAAACTCTGTTGGCGGCACACCAGCAAGGGTTGGATCAAATCCTGTTAAACATCAGTAGCGACGAGCGCTTTAAATTGGAAGCACATTTAGCCGCGATCGAAAACCTGCACACTCGCCTGGATTACAGCGATAAATTAGTGGGCCGCGATGGGCCATGCGGCAACCTGGTGTACACACAGGGAACAAGCCCTTTAAACCTCTACCGCGCCCAGGGGGATATCGCCGTTACCGCGTTGGCTTGCGGGTTAACCAATGTCGCGTCGATACAATTTAGTAATACCCAGGCGAGCTGGCTGCCCAATGACGGCACGGAGGACGCGGTGGCGGTTCCGGGGGACCATCACTGGGTGCTGCACGGCGGGATGACACAATATATTCCCGCCATGAATGAATATATGAACAAAGGCGTAGCGCATATTATTAACCAGCTGATGCAGGCCGGTATTTTTCACGAAACCGTAGTGTTATGCGTGAGCGACATGGGCGATGGCACCTCCAACTCGCCCAGTGGCGGCCCCATTACCGTAGCCTCCGGTATTAGCGGGTTTAAAGGTATCCGCCAAAATCTATCCCATGACCACTATAAAATATTCCCCGATGTCATTCGTTTGCTCGGGTTGGAATGGGCTATTAATCAAACTATTTACAATTATGGAAACGGGGGGATTGTTGTATAGGGCACCCAGCACCGCTTTTGCTATAGTGCCGGTTTGCTTTTGGAGGTTATATGTCTGAAAAACGCCCACAAAAACTGGTGGTAGGCATTTCTTCACGCGCGTTATTTAATTTAAGTGCCAGCCATGCGGTGTATCAACAGCAGGGGTTGGATGCCTATTCTAAGTATCAAATTGAACACGAAGACGATATTTTAGAGCCGGGCGACGCGTTTGTGATGGTGACAAAATTGTTAGCCATTAATGAATTAATCGGCGGCGAGCCGCGTGTTGAGGTGATTTTATTATCACGCAATAGTGCCGATACCGGCCTGCGGGTTTTTAATTCTATTAATCATTACGGTTTAAAAATAACCCGCGCCGCCTTTAGCGGCGGCGAAAGCCCGTATCGGTATATCGCCCCTTTTAATTGCCAATTATTTCTCTCCACCGATGGCGACGATGTGCGCAGGGCTATTGATTATGGCTTTGCTGCGGCCACATTGCTGGCGTCTAACCGTGCTAACGACACCAGCGGGCAATTGCGCTTTGCCTTCGATGGCGATGCGGTGTTGTTTTCCGATGAAGCCGAGCGCGTGTATAAACAAAAAGGCCTGCTGGAATTTACCCGCAGCGAAACCGAAGCCGCCAAAACACCGTTAAGTGGCGGGCCGTTTAAATCATTTTTGGCCGCACTGCAAAGTTTACAGCGCGAATTCGACCGCGAAACCTGCCCCATCCGCACCGCCCTCGTCACCGCCCGCTCCGCCCCCGCCCACGAACGGGTTATCCGCACTTTGCGGGCCTGGGATATTCGCATAGATGAATCCTTATTTTTAGGCGGTATGGAAAAAGGCGTATTTTTAAAAGCCTATGGCGCCGATGTTTTTTTCGATGACCAGCAAAGCCATTGTTTATCGGCCAAAGACCATGTGGCGACAGGCCATGTGCCCAATGGCATTGCCAATTTAAAAGACGGGTAATGTGTAC
>JBEGTZ010000069.1:0-9782 GCA_041179125.1 Pseudomonadota bacterium
ACTTTGCGGTTATCTGGGTTGGCAAATTTGTATACCGGTAAAAAGCGTTCGTCGGCATTAAAGCTGAAATGTTGGTTGTGGTTGTTGGCGAAGTAGTAGGTATTGTTTTGGTTGCTCACCATGAACAACTGCATAAAACACAACAGGCTATTGCCGTATCCATTGTCTGGGTCATTTTTGTAGTCAACGATTTGCTGCATAGCGCGGCGCGGGCTGACCTGTAACGATTTAAGCTCAATTTGCACCACGGGCACACCGTTGATCAGCAAGATCACATCGTAGCGGTGGTGGCTGTTGGTGGTGTTAATACGCAGTTGGTTGATGACTTCAAAATCGTTTTTACACCATTCCTTGATATTTACCAATGTGTATTGCAGAGGCGTGCCGTCTTCGCGCATAAAGGTGTTGCGGGTGCGCAGGGTTTTGGCGGCGGCGAATACGTCACTGGTGACAATCCCATCGCGCAGGCGGGCGAACTCGGCGTTCGTGAGTGACACCATGTTGAGTGCTTCAAATTTCTGGCGGAAGTTTTGCTCAAGGCTTACGCGGTCACGGATGTCGGGGCGATGGATGTATTTGAGATCCGTAAGCTTGGTGATTAAATCCAGTTCAATTTTATGTTCTGCGGCCATCGGTGACGCCCAATAGGATTGAATTTTCCGCATTCTACATTTGTTGGGTGGCAATAACGTGCTTAACAAAACCACCCCGCCCCAGTGGGGCACACCTCCTTAAAAAGGAGGGGATTTTGAGTGCAGTTCTTCTCCTGCTAAGAGGGGGTGTCCTGGTTTAATAAGAGGGAGTGTCCTGGTTTAATTTTTTTGCAGCACCGCATAATAAAACCCATCATGCCCCTCGGTTTGCGGCAGTAATTGCCGCCCGAACACCTGTGCTAAGCCCCAGGGTACTTGCAGTTCTATATGAAGCGCGTCGGCATGTTGCTGGGTGAATTCCACCAGCTGTTTGTGGTTTTCATCCGGCAAGACTGAGCAGGTGGCGTACACCAGGCGGCCACCGGGTTTGAGCAGGCCCCAGAGGGTGTCCAGCAGGCGTTGTTGCAGTTTGGCGAGCGGGGCTAGGTCGCTGGCGCGGCGCAGGTGTTTGATGTCTGGGTGGCGGCGCACCACGCCGGTGGCGGAGCAGGGGGCGTCAAGCAGGATGGCGTCGAATGCGCGGCCATCCCACCAGCTGGCGGGTTCGGCCAGGTTGGCGGTTTTAAGCTCGGCGTTGAGGCCGAGGCGGTCTAGGTTTTCGCTCACGCGGGCCATGCGTGTGGGGTCTATGTCGATGGCGATGAGGTCGGCATCCGGTGCTAATTCCAACAGGTGGCAGGTTTTGCCGCCGGGGGCGCAGCAGGCGTCGAGGATTCTCATGCCCGCAGCGGGGGCTATCAAATAGGCGGCCAGTTGCGCCGCTTCGTCCTGCACGCTTACGTCCCCTTGCGCAAAACCGGGCAGGGCTTCCACCGCTACTGCCTCGCTTAGCATGATGCCCGCCGGGCTGGAGAGGCAGGCAACCGCCGCAATGCCCGCTTCACTCAGGCGCTCAAGGTAGTGCTCGCGGCTGCTTTTTTGGCTGTTCACGCGCAGGGTCATAGGCGGGTGTTGGTTGTTGGCGCTGAGGGTTTGTTGCCAGTGCTGCGGCCAGGCTGCGCGAATGCGATCGAGCAGCCATTGTGGGTGGGCGTAGGTGTAGTTGGGGTTTTTGGCGAACTTTTCCGCCAGTTGTTGCTGCTCGCGCTGGTAGCGGCGCAGCACGCCGTTGATTAAGCCTACCGCCCAGTCTTTGCCAAGAATACGGCTGGCTTCGACGGTGGCCGACAGCGCGGCGTGGTCGGGGATGCGGGTGTGCTCAAGTTGATACAGGCCCAATAACAGCAGCGCTTGAATGTCGCCATCCTTGCGTTTTAGCGGCGTGGGGATGAGTTGTTCCAGCACTAAAAAATAGGTGGTGGCGTAGCGCAGGGTGCCAAAACAGAGTTCTTTGAGCAGGCTGCGGTCGCGCTCCGGGCAGGCGGGTGCGTGTTGGGGTAGGGCTTGGCTTAGGGATTGGCCTTGGAATACCTGTTGTAACACCAGGGCCGCTAGGGCGCGTACATCTTGGGTTTGTTTCATTAATTTAATACCTGGTGGGGTGCGAAGGGGTGGCTGCCGTTAACCAACGCCTTCACCGCCACGGGGTTTTTACCCGGCAGTTGCAGGTGGTGAATCAACAGGCAACCGGCACCGCAGGCCACCAAAAGGCCATTGGCATCTATGCGCAGAATTTCCCCAGGTGTGCTGGCCGGGCCGTCCACAACCTCAGCGCCCAGCACGCGCACGCGTTCTGTCCCCAGGCAAAAATACGCCATGGGTACGGGGTTAAAGGCGCGAATGCGGCGCTGAATGTGCTCTGCACGGTCACTCCAGCGAATCGCCGCTTCTTCTTTGGTGAGTTTATGCGCGTAGGTAACACCTGCGTCAGGCTGCACCTGCGGCACGGCGGTACCCTGGGCGAGTTGGCCCAACACCTCAAGCAACGCATCCGGCCCCATTGCGGCCAGGCGGTCGTGCAGGCTGGCGGCGGTATCGCTGGGTAAAATTGGGCAGGGCGTAACATGCAACATAGGCCCGGTATCCAAGCCTGCATCCATCTGCATAATGGTGATGGCGGTGGCGGTATCGCCCGCTTCAATGGCGCGCTGAATGGGCGCCGCCCCACGCCAGCGCGGCAGGTTGCTTGCGTGAACGTTGATACAGCCCAAACGCGGTGTATCCAGCACCGCCTGCGGCAGCAGCAGGCCATAGGCCACCACCACCATAATATCCGCCCCCCATCGAGCCAACTCCGCCTGCGCCTCAGCACTTTTAAGGCTTGTCACCTGGCACACCGGAAGCCGGTGCTCAAGCGCTAGGGTTTTAACGGCGCTGGCCTGCAACTGCTTACCGCGCCCGGCCGGGCGGTCCGGCTGGGTATACACCGCCACTACCGAGTGAGGGCCATTAAGCAGCGCCGCCAGATGGTGAGCCGCGAATTCCGGGGTACCGGCAAAGATGATTTTTAGGGGGGGCATGGTTGTGTCAATCATTTATGGGTTGTCGTGGTTTTTAATTTTTGTTGGGTGAGGCCTGGGGTGTTGTGCAGGCTGTGGTGGTTTTAGGGTAATACGGGCCTTTCTGAATTGGCTTTAGGGTTTGTGCGGTTTTATTCATGTAACGCTTAGGTGCAGTTAGTTTGGAGGTTTTTGTTAATGTTTGAACCCGCGAGTAATAAGAAACTTTTATTGCGCAAACGCTCTTAGCTCCCTAACGCGCGCAATCCCCAATTTCATTGGGCAGTAAGTGTACATAGAAGAGCCTACAAATTCGCCAGCCAATGCGCACTGTAACTCGCGATATTTTAGCCATGATTGCTGTGCCAAATAAAAAGACTTTAGGGGCTGGGTTAAATGTAGGTTGGTGGTGAGCTTGCGAACCCCAACATTCCATGTATCCGCGAGTACAAAGTCAGTCATAAATACGAGCAGAGTTTTAATTTTTCTCCGCTGCGCGATGGGATGTTGGGGTTGGCACCCCAACCTACGTGCTGGCATAACCGAGCGGGACGCTACCAAGCGTTAAGGCGACTAGGCGTGCGAGGGCGCGGCTTGAATGTGGCCGGTTGCCGCCGTGGAGCTTGGCGAATGGCCATCCATGTGGTGGTGAACCAAGCCTTGAAAACCGCGACATTCAATCGTTTTGGATTTGGGCTACCCTGGGAGCTTGCGGCCAAATAGGTTGCTGGACTCAACCGCCGGATGCGGAAAACCGCATGTCCGGTGGTGTGGGAGGGCTAACGGGTAATGTCCCGTTAGCTCGACCCGATCACGGCTTAAGGGTTACGGGTTTTTCAGTGCCTCCTTCCGTAATTCCATCAAGTGTTTACTTCGGTAATCCCGCACTTTGTCCGAATAACCAATGCCAAAGCGTAATAAATAATTTCTATCATTTTCACCATCTTTTGGCTCGGGAGAATCCGCACTTCGCGGTCCGCCATCTTCTCTTTTGTGCGTAATCGAAATGGAAAGCCTTTGCTTTTCGTCCTGGCTACGCCATTCACCCACTGCCACTCCAAGAATTTTTCGATCACCAAGTAACAGGAACGCCTCTCTTAATTCTGACCAATTGTTAAAGTTTCTTCGCTCAGGAATCGCATACAAAAATTTTTGGCGCACCCATCCGGCGTTTTCTATATCAGCCACCCACTGCTTGGCGCGCAAAATTGCCTCGTCAATCGTTAGATTTGGCGCATCCGCACTAAAAGAATTAATTTTATCGAATTGGGTTGTTGCCCCCCAATAACGAACTTGTTTAATTGAAAACTTGTGCGGGCCCAAAATTTCAAAATCAACGTTGGCAGTAACAATCAAATTTCCATATTTAAACGCTTTATCGACAAAAGGCTGATCCTGCAAGCTGAAATCTAAGGGATAGCTTGATTTTTTTATAACCTCTCCAGGATCCATGTCAATTGCAATGCGGATTACCGGGTTGCCTTTTATCTCGGGGTGTAAGTTATCATTGCCCAATGTCACGACTCCACTAACGATAGCGGCTAAAAATACAGCCGAAACAAAAATTCTATTTGTGATTTTCACACCTGATCTCGATTTACCAGCTAGGGTTTCTGGCATGAGTGTTTATGTTTGCAAGTTTCTGCAAGCTAGAGTTTATCTGATTGTGAGTATCTGGATTCGAGTTCCAATTAGCAAATGTGGATAGTGCGTTGCTAGCAACTTTCCAACAAAAAAACAAGGACATCCACTAATTTTTGTTTGCAAATAAATTTCCGGAGCATCCAACGGGTATCCCAACACTAATTTCTGATACCAAAACAACAAAACAAAACAAAACAAAACAAAACAAGGACATCCACTAATAAAGTTGCCCTTCATTTTGTAACTATTCAGCACATTTTTTCGTCATCCCCGCGCAGGCGGGGATCCAGCGGTAAATAAGACGTTTTGCGTGACTCAAGTACACCCGTGTTGCAGCCCCATCGCCACCTGGATCCCCGCCTGCGCGGGGATGACGTGAATCAAATGGAAACTGAGCTGAAATGGAAACTGTGCTGAGAATAGTTACTTCATTTTTGACTTTCACTATCCACTACCCGTGCCTTACACAGCTTTTGGGCGCTCAACTGAGGTTTCTAGGTTAAACTTCGGCCGGATCACCCAAACCCGCACCACCCACGGATAACCCTGGGTTTTTAGGTTAATTTCACAATGCCCGCGAGGGGCGCGGAACGATGCAGTGGCTCAGATGATTAATTATGAAGAAGGCATCAGCCTCATCGGCGGCGGGATGGTGGGGGCGAGCCTGGCGCTTTTGTTGGCCAAAACCCTGCCTGCCACGCCGATCCGCCTGTTTGAATGCGCGGCGGCCTCCCACGCTGCGCCTCAAAACGAACCCGCTTGGGATGGCCGCTCCACTGCGCTGGCCCCTACGTCGGTCAGCCTATTTCGCGCCCTGGGTGTGTGGCCGCAGCTTGCGCCCTTTGCCACCGCCATCGAGCGTATTCATGTTTCAGACCAAGGCAGTTGGGGCTTAAGCCAGTTCACTCGGCAGGATAATAACCAGCAGCCCTTGGGCCAGGTGGTGGAAAATTCAGGCCTTCAGAGCGTGTTACAACACGCCTTAAACCAACACCCCAATATTGAGTTGATCCCCCAGCGTATCAGCACGTTAAAACCCCGCGCCGAAGGAATGCAGCTGAGCTGGTTATCGCCCGAGGGTGAGCAGACGAGCGCTGCCAAACTGGTGATTCTGGCCGACGGCGCCGACTCCCCGCTGCGGCACGCTTTAGGCATTCCCGTGCGCGAGGTGCCCTACGAACAAACGGCGCTGGTGGCCAATGTGCGTTTTGCCTTACCCCACGGCGGCTGTGCCTTCGAGCGCTTTTGCCCGCAGGGGCCGATGGCGTTGTTGCCGCGCGGGCAATCCAACCAGGGCCGTGTGGGCGCCTTGGTGTGGACCTTTCCCCGCGCTGAACAAACCGCCATCGCAGCCCTTGGCGACGATGAATTAATTGCGCGCTTGCAAGAAGCATTTGGCCACCGCCTCGGGCGTTTTGAAGCCGTAGGCCAGCGCCAGTTTTACCCTTTGCGCCTGTTGGTGGCCAAAGAACAGGTGCGCTCGCATTTGGTATTGCAGGGCAACGCCGCGCATTTTTTGCACCCTGTGGCGGGGCAGGGGTTTAACCTCGCCCTGCGGGACGGCCTGCGTTTGGCGGAAATTTTAAGCGATAGCCCAGACGCATTAGGCAGCCTCGCCCAGCTCAAACGCTATGAGCAGGCCGTGCAGGAGGACCAAACGCGCACCATCAGCCTAAGCGATGGTTTCAACCGCGTGTTCTCCCGCCGCGAGCCGCACTGGCGCTGGGGCCGCGACTTTGGCATGTTGCTGCTGGAAACCCTGCCGCCGCTGCGCCAAGCGTTTATTCAGCAGCTCTCAGGCAAGGCCCAGCCGGTTATTTTCCCTTGGGGGCACCATGCTGAAACCCAGTGACGCAGCCGTGGTGATCGTAGGCGCCGGGTTAGTGGGCGCAAGCTTAGCCCTGGCGCTGGCCCGGCGCTTGCCGTTTTTGTCGATTCGGCTGATCGACAGCCAAGCGCCCGCACTTGCACCGCAAGAGGGTGATTTCGACCCCCGTGTGGTGGCGCTCAACCCGGCCTCCCAGCGCTTTTTAGCCGCGCATGAAGCCTGGCCACACAGCCGCGTTTGCCCCTACCGCGCCATGCAGGTATGGGACGGCGAAGGCAGCGGCAGCATTGAGTTCTCCGCCCGCGAACTGGGCCTGCCGCAGTTGGGGTGGATCCTGGAGAACAACCAGGTGCTAAGCCTGTTGCACGGGTTGATCCAACAAACCCCGCAGATTCACTGGCAACACAGCGTTGTGACCGAGCTGCATCGGCAGGACGCAGGCTGGCATATTCACACCGATTCTGGCGAAACCCTCCACAGCAACCTCGTGCTCGCCTGCGACGGCGCCCGCTCCGCTGTGCGGCAATTCGCCCAAATCCCCGTGCGCCAATGGCCCTACGGCCACACCGCCATCGTCTGCCGCGTGCAAAGCGAACTTCCCCACCAGCACACCGCCTACCAGCGCTTCAGCCACCAGGGGCCGCTGGCTTTTTTGCCGCTGTTGAGCGCAGGCGAGCGGGACAGTTCCATCGTGTGGTCGTTGGATGAAGCCTGCGCCCAACAAATGCTAAAGCTTGACGACGACACCTTCAAAACCGCCCTGGAAGCCGCGCTAGAAGGGCGCTTAGGCCGCATTCAACACTGCGACGCCCGCCAAGCACTGCCTCTATTTCAATGCCACGCCACCCGTTATTACCTACCGGGCCTGGCCCTAGTGGGCGACGCCGCCCACGCCATTCACCCATTGGCAGGCCAAGGCGTTAACCTCGGCCTTGCGGATGTAAATGCGTTAGTGACGCAGCTGGAGCGCGCCCACACACGCGGCCTACCCATCCACCACTCCAGCGCCCTTAACCGCTATGAACGCGCCCGAATGCCACACAACTTAGCGGCGATGGCGGCGATGGAATCCTTCAAACACCTGTTCGGCAACCCCAACCCCTATGTAGGTTTGCTGCGCAATGTGGGTTTGAACCTTGCCGGGCAATGGCCGGGGTTAAAACAGCAATTTATGCGTTTGGCGAGTGGTGGCTGATGGCAAGCCTCGGCTCCTCAACCGCTAAAAACGCCACGCACCAGGCCTGGCAAATCTGCCCCCATTGCGGCGGGTTACAAAGCTGCCCGCACACAAGCGAAGCCTACGCCCCGGTGTGCCACCACTGCCAACTGCCCCTGCCGCACAGCCAAACCCGCTGGGTGCAGCCTGCCACCGCCCTGTCTGTGGCGGCGGTGGTGTTATTTATCATCAGTAATTTTTTTGATTTTTTAAGTTTAAAACTGGTGGGGTTTGAGCAGAGCGCCAGTATTATTTCCGGTGTGGGTGCGTTGCTGGCGCACGATCAATGGCTGTTAGCGGCATTAGTATTTGCCACAATTTTTTTATTCCCCCTGCTGGAAATATCCGCGCTGCTGTATTTATTAATCCCGCACCAGCTCAATAAAAAATTGCCCGGCCAAATTGCAGTATTGCGCTGGTTAATTCGCGCCCAACCCTGGAGCATGTTAGAAATATTTTTACTCGCGATATTAGTCACTTCCGTAAAACTCGGCGATATGGCAAGCCTAATCCCCGGCATCAGCATGTATGCTTTTTTTAGCCTGGTGCCCATACTCACCCTCGCTTACACACAAATTAATCGCCAAAGTTTATGGAATTATTTAGCCCCGCATAATTGTTATGTGGCTACAGCGCAAGACAAACTGTATGCCTGCGGTGTGTGCGAAGCGATGGTGGGTGAAACCCTATTAGACCAACACACCCAATGCCCGCGCTGCGCAAGCCCCATGCACAAACGCATCCCCAACAGCCTGCAAAAAACCACAGCGTTATTAGTGGCCTCCACTATTTTGTATATCCCTGCGAATTTATTGCCCTTTATGACCACCCGCACCCTCACGGGCGACCGCGACGACACATTGGTGAGCGGCGTGATTAGCCTCATGAAACACGACATGTGGCTGATTGCACTGGTGGTATTTTTAGCCAGTATTGTGGTGCCGATGGCTAAATTAGGCGTGTTAATTTATTTGCTCGCCAGCGCCCACTGGCAACACTACCGCAACCAAACCACCAAAATACGCCTATACCACTTAACCGAATTCATAGGCCGCTGGTCTATGGTGGACGTTTACGTCGTCACCCTGCTCACCGCCTTAGTGCAATTTGGTTTTTTAGGGAATGTGCAACCGGGCAATGCTCTGGTAGCCTTTGCCGCCGTAGTTGTGCTCACCATGCTGGCCGCCGAATCCTTCGACCCGCGTTTATTAGATGCCCCGCAAGAACAACCAGGGGAATTCCCCGCCCAAGCGTTTAAATAATGAACCTGCCAAAACCTATGCTCACCCCCTTACAAAAACTCTCCCCCGTGTGGTTAATTCCACTGGTAGCCTTAATTATTGCGCTGTGGCTGGCGGTTAATTCCTGGCAGGAAAAAGGCCAGGAAATAGAAATATTATTAAATGCCGCAGCCGGGATTGAAGTGGGAAAAACCCAGGTGCGTTTAAAAGATGTGCCCGTGGGTAAAGTATCAAAAATGCAATTAACCGCCGATTTAAGCCAGGTGCGGTTAACCGTCACGCTGGAGCGGGAAATTGCCAAACATTTAAGCAGCAACTCGCGTTTTTGGTTGGTTAGCCCACGTATTAGTGTGGCCGGTGTTTCAAACCTTGGCACTTTGGTGTCCGGTGTTTATATCGTGATGGACCCCGGCGAAGCGGGAACATTTTCCACCCATTTTGAAGGCCTCGCCGAGCCGCCTGCCATTGAATCCAGCGTAAAAGGCACCCCTTTTGTACTGCGCGCCGACAGCCTAGATTCTGTGGACATTGCCTCGCCGGTTTATTATCGGCAATTAAAAGTCGGTGAAGTGACCGGTTATAAACTCAGCGAAAACGGCGACGCCGTAGAAATTCGCATTTTCGTAAAAGCCCCGCACGATAAATTAATTACCCACCACAGCCGTTTTTGGAATGTCAGTGGTTTTGACATTAACCTCGGCGCCGACGGTTTAAAAGCACAAATGGCCTCGTTGGTGTCTTTTTTAGGGGGCGGTATTTCGTTTGAAAATATTAATGCCTACGAAAATTCCGAACAGGCGCGCGCCAACCAAACATTTTTTC
>JBEGTZ010000070.1:0-8404 GCA_041179125.1 Pseudomonadota bacterium
CCTAAAAACCTCAGTTGGATCACCCAAGTCTGCGCAAGTCACGGGCAACGTCTAGCAAAAGTTAAAAATTTCGAACAACCAATAAGGTTGCCCTTCATTTTTAACTTTCACTATCCGCACCCGTGCCTTACACAGCTTTTGGGCGCCCAACTGAGGTTTCTAGGATAATTCATACGGATCAAAAACATGACTATTTCATTATTTCCAAGCTTTAAACAGAGTGTTTTGAGTGTGTTGATCGGCGCGATAACCCTCGCGGCGCCGAGTGTTTGGGCTACCACCTATAACACCTCATCCTCCACTACCTCCTCATCTTCTTCCACGTCCACATCCACCTCATCAGGCGGTGCCAGTTCGTCTACCTCGTCATCATCCGGTGGCATTGCCCGCAACTGCACAGTAACGCCGCTGAGCATCCCAGCTTCGGGTGTTCTGGAGGTGAGCGGTATTGTGGGGGCCAACGCGTGTGAGGCGGATGGTTACTATTTCTCCGGTTTTGTTGATCGCTACAGCCTCACGATACAGCCCAATCACTTTATCAGTGTTACCGGCAATTCTGTTGGCGCGTTTATGGCGCGGGATTTGTCCATTGAGCCTTTTGGTCTCAGTGTTTTTGGTACCGGCAGCAGCGCAAAACCCTTTAACTTTGAACTGATCGAAGGCCAGCCTTACCAGCTTTTAATTACTGATAAAGCATTTCCCCTGCCGGATGCTAATTCTGCACCCTGTGGCATACAAACCATTGCACCCAGGTTAGAGCTTGTTGAAAACACCTTGGCCGAGACCGATTGCACGTATCTGAGCGGTGGAAAAGTACATTACAGTGACGAATACTCCGTAGAGCTGACGGCGGGCGAAACTATTTATGCCGTTACCGCAGCTAATTTTGCACAGTTTGTACAACTTAAAAATGCAGCTGGAGAGCCAATCTCTTTAGTGGATTATTACGCGGCGGATGTGCTGGATATATTGGCCCATATTTCCAGCTTCGCAGTAGCCAGCAGCGGCACATATACGTTTACAGTTTCATCTCTGGAGCCGCAAACTCAAGGGGGTTATAGATTTGGTTATGGTCTCAAAGATGAAGTATTTGGCGGCGGGCAGCCGAATTCATCTAGCACCAGTACGAGCACCAGCTCCAGCACGAGCACCAGTACCAGCAACTCTTCATCGGGTGGAAGCACCTCCTCTTCTAGTGGGTTTTCCAGCACATCGTCCTCTAGCGGGTTTCCAAGCAGCACGTCATCTTCCAGCGGGTTTGGCGGCGGTGGCTTTGGTACTTCCGGCGGGTTCGGCGGCCAGCCTTCTTCCAGCACCAGCAGCACATCGTCTTCCAGCAGTACCAGCACCAGCAGCTCAAGCTCTGGCAGCAGTTCCGGTTCTAGCTCAGGTTCCGTTTCAAACGACGATCTAGCCTGTGCCACAAGCCCAATCAAAATAAACAGCCAAATCACCTCGCGCTTAAGCCGGGCCAGTTGCAAAAAAGGCACGTTAAAAAACCGCTATAACCAGAGTTTTAATGTATCCCTGATCAAAAACCAGGAAATAGCCTTGGAATTAGACGGTAATTTCGATACCTATTTAATGCTCAAAAACCAAAAAGAACTGCTAGCCAAAGACGACAATGGCGGCCACCACCGCGACGCACGCATCCCCGCCAAACACGGCTACTGGCGCGTGCCAAAAACAGGTAATTATGTGGTTGAAGTGACCTCCAGCAAGCCTATGGATACCGGTGTGTTTAAGCTAAAACTTGAGCAGCGAAAGCCATCAAAAAGGAAATAAACAGTAAAAATGGAATAAAAAGCGAGTGGATCAACGGCATACACCGGAATGTAAGCCGTTGATCACCTTGTTATCAGCTGGGGGCGTGTAGCGTTCAACTGAGGTATCTAGGTTAAACCTAGAAACCTCAGTTGAATCACCCAAGTCTGCGCAACCCCTTGGCCCATCTAGCAAAAGTTTAAACTTTCACTATCTGCACCAATGGCTTACACAGCTTTTGGGCGCTCAACTAAGGTTTCTAGGTTAAACCCTGCACGCCCCCAACAGCTGGCTGCTACACTGCCCGCCCGATCATTTCCGGCGGCGTCCTAAGGCTGTGCAAGTGCCTATTCAATTCGCAAAACAATTTTTCTCCAGCCCATTGGGCAAATTTTTAATCGTTGGCGGGTTGGCTACGGCCACTCAGTTTGCGGTGTTGTTCCTGTTGGTGGAGCTGCATATTTGCAGTGAGCTGGTGGCTTCTGGCTTGGGTTATGGCGCAGGGGCGGTGGTGAATTATCTGCTGAATTATTACGTGACCTTTAATAGCGGCCAGAGCCACCTGGCTACGCTGCCGAAGTTTGTGGCGGTGGTGGGGTTTGGTTTGAGTGTGAATACGCTGGTGTTTTATATCGCCAATGCCATTTTGCCCTGGTACGGCCTCAGCCAGTGTGTCGCCACCGGGGCTTCGTTGGTGGCGAACTTTCTGTTGCATAAGTTTTGGATTTACCGCAAAGGTTAAACCTAGAAACCTCAGTTGAATCACCCAAGTTTGCAAGGCTCAACTGAGGTTTTAGGTTCAAACCAAAACACCCCACCTAAAACCCATCCAGCACCCAATTCTGATCAATTAACATTTCCAGCGGTTGGTATTGGTTTTTATAGGCCATTTTGCGGCAGTTTTTAATCCAATAACCTAGGTATACATAGGGCAGTTTTAGTTGTTGGGCGCGGGCGATTTGGTAGAGCACGGCCATGACGCCGAGGCTGCGGTGTTGGTGTTCGGCGGCGGGGCTGTAGAAGGTGTAGATGGCGGATAAACCTTGGCTTAGGCGGTCGCTGACGGCTACGGCGATGAGTTCGTCTTGGTGCCAAAATTCTAAATAATCGGTGCTGCGCACGTTGGCGGGTTTTAAAAAATTCAGCAGTTGTTCTTCGCTGGGGGGGAACATGTCGCCGTCGGCGTGGCGCTCGCGGATGTAGTGCGCGTAAAGCGGGTAATAAAGCGGGAGGTTAAGGGTTTTGGCAATGTGTACCCGAAGGTCTTGGTTGCGCCGCCAGGTGCGTTTTTGTTGGCGGGTGGGGCCGTATTGGGCGACGGGGATGCGCACGGGAATACAGGCGGCACAGCTTTGGCAGTGGGGCCGGTAGATGTGGTCGCCGCTGCGGCGAAAGCCTAAGTCGGATAAATGGCTGTACAGCTCCACATCCACTTCAGTTTGTGGGTCGATGAACAGGGTGGTGGCCTCTTGCCCGTCCAGGTAACTACAGGCGTGGGGTTGAGTGGCGTAGAGTTTAAGGTTGGATAAAGTGCTCACAGGGAAAGCTTTGTTCGCTCCAGATTGGCCAGGGTGGCGGGGTGTTGTGGTTGGGGTGCTGTAATAAGGCTTCAAATGTGGCGCGGGGCAGCGTAAGGGCGCCCATGGAAAATAAATGAGGATTGCCCACTTGGCAATCAATTAACACAAAGTGCGCTTGTTTGAGTAGTTGGCTGAGCGCCACCAGTGCCACCTTCGAGCCGTTTTCCCGGCGGCTGAACATCGACTCTCCAAAAAAAACACGCCCCAGTGCAACGCCGTATAGCCCGCCAACTAATTCATCATCGGCCCAAACTTCAATGCTGTGGGCCACGCCTTGTTGGTGTAGTTGGATGTAGGCGCGCTGCATTTCATCTAATAACCAGGTGCCGTGGCTGTCGGCACGCGGCGCGGCGCAGTGTTTGAGCACTTGGGGGAAGGCTTGGTTGATGCGAACGCGCCAGGGGCTTTTGCGCAGGAATTTTTTTAAGCTGCCGGAGATATGCACCTCGCCTGGGTACATCACCACACGCGGGTTGGGGCTCCACCAGAGGATCGGCTGGCCCTCGCTGTACCAGGGGAATATGCCGCGTTGGTAGGCTTCAATTAAGCGGGCAGGGGTGAGATCCCCGCCCAGCGCTAAAAGCCCGTTTGGCTCTTTTAGCGCTGTGCTGGTGGGCGGAAACCAGCGGGTATCCGCCTTTAACCAGGGGGGGCGCATTGGGTGGGGTGGTTATTTGAGCGCGTCTAAATAACGCTCAGCATCCAATGCGGCCATGCAGCCGGAGCCTGAGGAGGTGATAGCTTGGCGGTAGATGTGGTCGGCTACGTCGCCTGCGGCATAAACACCGGCAATGTTGGTTTGGGTGGCGTTGCCTTCGGTGCCGCTTTTCACTTTTAAGTAGCCGTTGTGCATGTCTAATTGGCCGGCAAAAATTTCGGTGTTGGGTTTGTGGCCGATGGCGATAAACACGCCGTTCACGGGCACGTCTTTGGTGCTGCCATCCAGTGTGCTTTTAATGCGGCAAGCGTTAACGCCTTTTTCATCGCCGAGGACTTCGTCGATTTGGCTGTTCCACATCAGGGTGACGTTGCCATCTTTGGCTTTTGCCATCAGGCGGTCTTGCAGAATTTTTTCAGAGCGCAGGAAATCCCGGCGGTGTACCAAGATCACTTCTTTGGCGATATTGGCCAGGTACAGGGCTTCTTCCACCGCTGTGTTGCCGCCGCCGACCACCATGACGGTTTGGCCGCGATAGAAAAACCCGTCGCAGGTAGCGCAGGCGCTAACACCACGGCCTTGGAAGGCGGTTTCGGATTCTAAACCTAAGTATTGCGCGGAGGCGCCGGTGGCGATGATGAGGGCATCGCAGGTGTATTCTTCACTGCCTTTAAGGCGGAACGGGCGGTTTTGTAAGTCTACTTCGTTGATGTGGTCGAACAGAATTTGGGTTTCAAAGCGCTCGGCGTGTTCTTGCATTTGCACCATTAAATCCGGGCCTTGTAAGTCGTGTGTGCCGCCGGGCCAGTTTTCTACTTCAGTGGTGGTGGTGAGCTGGCCGCCTTGCTGCATCCCGGTGATGACTACGGGCTTAAGGTTGGCGCGGGCGGCGTAGATGGCAGCGGTGTAACCGGCGGGGCCGGAGCCTAGGATAATCAGGCGGTGGTGTTGGGTATTGCTCATATTCGCTTCCTAAACTAATGCGGTTAAGGTGAAAGGCGTACTAATAAGGTGTAAATGGGGCCGACAGTGTAGTAAAACTTAAGGGTGAGCGCCACGGCTGTTATGGTGAAAAAGTACGATATTTTATTGTAACTATTCAGCGCATTTCATCGTCATTCCCGCAGAGCCAGGGTGGAGATGATGTACGAAAATTGCGAATGTGCTGAATAGTTACTTTTACTAGCTAAACCCGGCGCTGACTGAGCGCTTGGGCGATAAAAAATAGCCGTTCAAGCTGGCAAATGGGAACAGGCCCTCGGTTAATGTGTGCTGTATCGGGTAATAAAGCCAAACCGGGGTAAGACGGTTTTATTTGCGAAGGTTTTTTTGCACACTAGCCTGTTCACACCCCATCCGCCCCCATGCCCGCACCGGTGGCGCTTGGTCGCTGTTCCCTTCACCGCTTGGAACCTTACGTATGTTTCACAACCTGGCTGCTCCGTCGTTTCTTGCCCAATTGGCGGCAAAAATCAAACACCAACCCCATGCACAGGCGTTGGTGTTGCTCGATGAGGTTTGGAGCTATGAACAGCTGGATCAAACCGCCAACCGTTTGCAGTTTTACCTGGCGGATGCCGGGTTAGCGGCGGGGGAGGTGGTGGCGGTTCATGCCCATTCGCGGGTGCTGGCCATTGCGGCGATGATCGCTATTTTGCGTGAGGGCGGGGTTTATCTGCCCCTGGACGCGGTGTACCCGGCTGAGCGTTTGCAGTACATGGTGGAAAACGCCGGTTGCCAATTAATGGTGTGTGATAACGAAGATATTCTGCCCGCCGGGGTAAACCGGGTGGATGTGCGCGATTTAGACATGAGCTTGCCGCTGCCCCGGCTGGCCCTGGCGCCCATTCGGCCTGAGCACGATGCGTACATCATGTATACCTCCGGCTCCACCGGTAAGCCCAAGGGCGTGCGTATGAATCACGGCACCTTGAATAATTTGATCGACTGGCAGAACCAACACTACGCTGAGGGCGAGGCGCTGCGCACCTTGCAGTTTTCGGCCTTGAGTTTTGACGTGTCCTTTCAGGAGATTTTTGCCACTTTGTGCCAGGGCGGTTGTTTGGTGTTGTTGCCGCCCACTATCCAACAGGATTTACGAGGCCAACAGGATTTACGAGGTCAGGATTTCCGCGCGCTGTTAACGTTTGTGGATTTACACCGGGTGGAGCGTTTGTTTTTGCCCTATAACGCGCTGATGCAGTTGGTTCAATGGGCCAACCGGTTGGAGTTTTACCCGGAGGCGGTGCGCGAGTGGATTACCGCTGGTGAGCCGTTGTTGGTGAGTGAAGAATTGCGGCAGGCTTTTTTGGCCATGCCTAATGCGCGGTTGATCAACCAGTACGGCCCGTCGGAAACCCATGTGGTGACGGAGCTTAGCCTTCCTGATGACCCGGCCAGCTGGCCTTCTGTGCCGAGTATCGGCTACCCCATTGAAACCGCGCAGTTGTGGGTGCTGGATGAAGACGGGCTTGAATGTGCGGCTGGGGAGGAGGGCGAGTTATGGATTGGTGGGCCAGTATTGGGCAATGGCTACATCAACAATACTGAAGAAACCGCCAAGCGTTTTGTGGTGAAGGAGCTGGACGGCCAGCCCCAGCGGATGTACCGCACGGGCGATGTGGCGAGCAAAAACCGCTACGGCGAAATCGCCTACAAAGGCCGTTTGGACGCCCAGGTGAAAATCAACGGCTACCGGGTGGAGCTGGCAGAGATTGAAGCGCAGCTGCTTAATACCGGTGCGGTGCGCGAGGTGGCTGTAGCCGTGGAGCCGTTTGGGATACAAGCGGACGCCAAGCGCCTGCTGGCCTTTGTGTTGGATGGCGTGATGCCTTGGACAGACGAGCAGTTTATGGCGCACCTGACACGCGCCTTGCCCCAGCACATGCTGCCCAGCCTGTTGGTGCGGCGGGAGAGCCTGCCGAAAACCCCCAGCGGCAAGGTGGATCGCAACCGGTTGCTGGAGGAATTTCAGGATCAGGCGTTATCCATAAACCCCAGCGAGGCGACTGAACCCCAGCAGCCGCCCGTTGTTACCATGCCGTACAGGCTGGATGCCGTTTT
Source organism: Pseudomonadota bacterium (assembly GCA_041179125.1). Taxonomy (GTDB): domain Bacteria; phylum Pseudomonadota; class Gammaproteobacteria; order Pseudomonadales; family Cellvibrionaceae; genus CAMCXE01. The sequence goes on from JBEGTZ010000070.1 coordinate 7,066, forward strand.
CCCCGATGTATCTTCCTTTATAGCGTTAGACGAAGCGGCGTCAAATCCAGCGCCAAACCCAGAACTAAACCCAGAACTAAACCCATCGCCAATCACTGCCGAAACCCCAATCCCTCAAACTACACCCATTAGGCCGCCCACCACCCAAGCCCCAATCGCCATCATCGGCATTGCCCTGCGGGTGCCCGGCGCGCAAAGCATTCACCGCTTTTGGCAGAATTTAGTAGAAGGGGTTGAATCGGTACATCGGTTTGCCGCCAACGAGGAAGGGCACACCCATGCACGCGGCGTGCTGGAAGAACCTTTGGCATTTGATGAGCAGTTTTTTGATATTCCAGAACAGGAAGCCGCGTTCATCGACCCGCAACAACGCCTGTTGCTGGAGCTATCCTGGCAGGCGCTGGAGAATGCAGGTGTGGTGGCGCAGCAGTGCAGCGGCCAAATCGGCGTGTACTGCGGCACCGGCAACAATTCCTACTATTTAGAGCGGGTACTGAAAAACCCCGAAGCGCTGGAGCAGTACGGCACCTTCGCCGCCATGCTGGCCAATGAAAAAGACTATTGCGCCAGCCGCATCGCCTACAAACTCAACCTGTTAGGCCCGGCAGTCAGCGTGCATTCGGCCTGCTCCACCTCCCTGCTGGCGGTGTGCCAAGCGGTGGAAGCGCTGCGCTTGGGGCGCTGCGATATCGCGCTGGCAGGCGGCGCTTCACTCAGCTTCCCGCCGCACGAGCATCAATACACCACCGAAGGCCAGCCCGTTGACACCACAAGCCACGGCACGGTATTGGGCGACGGCGGCGCTATGCTGGTGTTAAAACGCTTAGATTGCGCACTGGCAGATGGCGACCACATCTACGCCAGCATCAACGGCATAGGCCTGAACAACGACGGCGCCGACAAGAGCCGTTTTTCCGCACCCAGCCTTGAAGGCCAACGCCGGGTAATCAGCCAGGCATTACAGGATGCGGGCGTGGGTGCGCAGTTAATCGGCTTGATCGAAACCCAAGGCACAGAAGAAACCCAAGAAACAGAAACCCAAGGCACAGAAACCTATGCGTGCGATTCGCTCGAAGTGGCGGCGCTCACACAAGCCTTCCGCGAACACACCCAGGAAGTGGGTTTTTGCCATTTAGGCTCCCTGAAGAACAACATCGGCCACCTAACCGCCAGCGCGGGCGTGGCCGGATTAATCAAAACTGCGCTCTGTGTTGAGCAGGGCGCACGGGTGCCGAGTATCCACTATGCCGCCAACCCGGATCTTCAACTGCACAGCAGCCCCTTTGTGGTCACACAAGCCTTCACCCCCTGGGCAATTCCTTCGGATCAGCGCTGGGCC
>JBEGTZ010000071.1:0-4407 GCA_041179125.1 Pseudomonadota bacterium
GGGTGAGACATAGGGGCCACGCCAGTGGTATCCAGCGCTTGCAATTGATCGACCATGCGCAGCACGTTGCTAATACGGTCGGCCACTTCGGCCACTTGAGCGGGGGCGATATTCAGGCGGGCGAGTTTGGCGAGTTTTTCGATCTGGTCGGCGTCCACGCAGGGTCTCCAATGGCAGTTTAGTGAGCGGGAGTAAACCTAGAAACCTCAGTTGAATCACCAAAGTCTGCGCAACCCCTTGGCACGCCTAGCAAAAGTTAAAAATTTTGAACAACCAATAAGGTTGCCCTTCATTTTTAACTTTCACTATTCGAACCAATGGCTTACCCATCTTTTGGGCGCTCAACTGAGATTTCTAGGTTTAAGGCGCCACATTCCAACTGTTTTTTATCGAAGACACGGCTGCGTTGGGTATTACTGCCCAACCTACACCCTAGCGGTATTTTTACTTAAATTAACGACCGCACGGATATATGCTGAATAATTACAGTTGTTTTTTCTTTTCCGACTAAAGCGGCCCCCAACTCAACTGCTCCCCATGCCACGGGCTTTGCTCGCTCAATAAATAACCATAAACAGGCGCAAGGCTGTCGGGTGATTTAACTTGGGTTGGGTCTTCTGCTGGGTAGGCGGCGGCGCGCATGGCGGTGCGGGTGGCGCCGGGGTTGAAGCTGTTAACTTTGATGCGGCTGGCTTCCAGCTCCCCGGCTAAGGTTTGCATGAGGTTTTCAATACCGGCTTTGCTGGCCGCGTAGGCGCCCCAATAGGCGCGGCCTTGACGGCCCACGCTGGAGCTGGTGAACAGAATGCGGCCATTGGCGGATTGATGTAACAAGGGCAGTAGGGCGCGGGTTAATAAAAACGGCGCGGTGAGGTTCACTTGTATGATTTCCTGCCAACTGCTGGCGCTGGTGTGTTCCAGCGGGCCTAGTTGGCCCAGCTCGCTGGCGTTGTGCAGTAGGCCGTCTAAACGGCCAAATTCTGTGCTAATTACTTGGCTTAACGCTTTGTAGTCTTGCTCGCTTGCGGTTTTTAAATTCAATTCGTAAATGGCCGGTTGCGGTCGTTTTTCTGCTTCTAATGCATTAATTGCTTCATTTGAAGCCTCGATGGCGTCGTATACGGCTTCGAGTTTTTTCAGGTTGCGGCCTAGCAAAATTACTGTGGCGCCTTGCTCGGCACAGTAGAGGGCGGCACTTTTGCCTATGCCTGCGCTGGCGCCGGTAATGAGGATGATGCGGCCTTTGAGGCTATGGCTGGGGATGTTTGTGGTGTTTAGGTGCGTCATATCGGTTCTTTTATAGAAAGTGGTGTTGAATCAGCGGCCAAATTTCACTTGCTTGGGCCACGTTAAATGTGGCGCCCCATTGGGTGTGCTCATCCGCCGTTTGGGTGAAGCCATAGCCCACCGCAATGGTTTTCATGCCCGCACGGCTGCCGCATTCGATGTCGCGCTGGTGGTCGCCGATGTAAATAACGTCGTCGGGTGAACAATTGAGTTGCTCGCAGGCCAACAGCAGCATGGCCGGGTCTGGCTTGGGTTTGGCGTGTTCTGGGCAGAGGGTTATCGCTGCGCGTTCGGCGAAGGCAAAGTGGCGCATGAGCGGTTCGGTGTAACGCCAGGGTTTGTTGGTGGCAATACCCCAGGCAATTTTTTGTTCAAGGCATTGATTTAAAAGCGGTTCTATGCCGGGGAAGGGCAGGGTGTGGCGGGCTATGTCCGCAAGGTATAGATCCAAAAATCGTGCGCGCAGGGCTTCGTGTTCTTCCTGGGGTAGTTCGCCAAATCCCAGTTTGATGAGTGCATTGGCGCCATTGGAGACATGTGGGCGAATTTGATGGGCCATCAAGGGCGATAATCTTTCTTCCATTAATAGACGGTTTAAGGCTTGGCCCATATCGCCGCTGGTGTCCAGTAATGTGCCGTCTAAATCGAATAACAGGGCGTGCAGGGGCATGGCAATTATTCCGGTTTTTGGCAGTAGATGAGGTAGTTAACGTCTACATCTCGCCCGGTGAGGCGGAAGGCTTGGGTGATGGGGTTGTAGCTGAGACCGGAAATATCCCGCACGATTAACCCCGCCTCGCGGCACCAGCTGGCCAACTCGCTGGGACGGATAAACCGTTGGTAGTCGTGGGTGCCTTTGGGCAGCAGTTGCAGCAGGTATTCCGCACCCAATACCGCGAGGCCGTAGGCTTTGGCGGTGCGGTTGAGGGTGGAGAAATACACCGCGCCGCCGGGGACGGTCAGTTGTGCTGCGGCTTTGACGATGCTGGCAGGCTCGGGGACGTGTTCGAGCATTTCAAGGCAGGTGACGATGTTAAAAGATGTGTGTTGGGTTTCAGCCAGGGCTTCGGCACTGATGTTTTGGTAGTTAATGCTGAGTTGAGATTCCAGTGCGTGTAACCGGGCCACTTGCAGGGCCTCTTCGCTTAGGTCGATGGCGGTTACTTCGGCGCCGCGTTGCGCCATCGCTTCGGCCAGTAAACCCCCGCCGCAGCCAATGTCCAGTAGGCGTTTTTCCGCTACAGCGGTTTGCCCGTCTATATAGTTGGCGCGCACGGGGTTCATGGCGTGCAGCGGTTTACAATCACCTTCAGGGTCCCACCAGCGCGCAGCTAAGCGGCTGAATTTGGCGATTTCGTGGGGGTCTATATTGGCTGATGGAGTCATGTGCTGCCTCGCTATCGATGAATGGCGGTATTGCCGCTGATACGCTGCTGCCAGCGCTGGCTGGTCTGGCTGATCTGCTCGGCATCCAGATGTTTAAGTTGGCCCTCTTGCACCAACTGTTTACCGCTTACCCACAAGTGGTTGAGGCGGTGGCTGTTGGGCCGGTACACCAGGTTCGACATGAGGTGAAATGTAGGCGAAGCCAAGAGTGGGTCAAGTGTTAGCGCAATCATATCTGCCTGTTTGCCCACTTCTAAACTGCCGATCTGGCTGTCTAACCCGAGGGCTTTGGCGCCGCCTAATGTGGCCAAACACAAAGCCTCTGCGGCATTGAGTGCGCTGGCATCACCGGCCACCGCTTTGGCCAATAAGGCTGCGCTGTGTAATTCGCTGAACAGGTCTAAATCGTTATTACTCGCCGCGCCATCGGTGCCTAAACCCACATCAATATTGGCTTTTATGAGCTGATCCAAAGGGCAAAAACCACTGGCCAACTTAAGGTTGGATTGCGGGCAGTGAATGACTTTGGCGCCGGATTCAGCCAGCAGACGGATGTCTTGTTCGTTCAGATGCGCCATGTGAACGCACTGGGTTTGCGGGCTGAGCAGGCCCAATTCATTGATGCGGTCGATGGGTCTTTGGCCGTGGTTTTTCAGGGAATCGCTAATTTCTTGTGCGGTTTCATGCAGGTGAATATGTACGGGGGCCTGGAGTTCATTGGCCAAAATAGCGATGCGCCGCAGGCTGTCATCACTTAATGTGTAAGGCGCGTGGGGGCCAAAACCGATGCGGATGCGCGGGTGGTCTTTGTAGGTGTCGAAGAGATCCAGGCCTTTGCGCAGTGCTTCGTCTAAATCGCAAGCCCAGGGGTTTGAAAAGTCTAATAAAGGAAAGGTGATCTGAGCGCGTATGCCGCTTTCATTCACCACGCGGGCGCAAACCTCGGGGAAAAAATACATATCGCTAAAACAAGTGGTGCCGCTCAACAGCATTTCAGCAATGGCGCGACGGCTACCATCGGCCACAAATTCCTCGCTCATCCACTGCGCCTCTGCGGGCCAAATGTGCTGGGTAAGCCAAGTCATCAACGGCAAATCATCGGCAAACCCCGCCAATAAACACATGGCCGCATGGTTATGGCCATTCACCAAACCGGGCATCAACACCTGCTGGGGTAACTCCAACACGTCACCGGCTTGCCAGTGCCGCTCAATTTGGGCGCGGGGTGCGAGGGCGACAATCACACCCTCTTTAACCGCCAGCGAGCAATCCTCCAACACCCGGTTATGCGGGGCGATGGGCAGCAACCATTTGGGGTGCAGAATAAGGTCGGCGGTGTTAGTGTTGGACATGATGGCACCCGTGGGGAAAGGGGCGGGCAGTATACCCTTTGCACTGGGGGTTGTGCGTTACTGGGGTTTTGTGTGGCTCAGAGGGTGGAATGTTTTTTAAACGTGCTGTACCGCTGGGCCAAGCGAAATTTTTAGGTTTTGTTTTTTGATGCCGCACTTATTAAGGGGGTTCTATAGGCTAGGTCTTTTTCATTCCAAAACACATAAAACAAGAAACCCCAGCAGGGCACACCCAACTGAGGTTTTTTAGTTTTAACGTTAAGGGCACCTCCGGAAATCCACTTTTCGCGCCCTCGCTTCGTTATTTTCGTGCTCAGTCGGTCATTTATACCGCATAAACTCCCTCCCTCCGCGCGAAAATGCCTTGCGAGCATCACGAAAA
>JBEGTZ010000072.1:0-28026 GCA_041179125.1 Pseudomonadota bacterium
TTTATCCGCGTCATAACCGGTTTGTGGGTCGCGCAGCACGGCTATTTTTTGTGCATCGGGCAAATAACCAAATTGATCCACCACAATTAAATTTGAAATATTCGCCGACACCACGGAGCCACCGCTGGAGGATGAGCTTGAGGACGAGTTGGATGAAGACGTAGAGCTGGAAGAAGACGCAGAGCTGGAAGAAGATGAGGAACTAGAAGAGCTAGAAGAAGAGCTAGAAGAAGATGAAGAACTAGAAGAAGATGAAGAGCTGCTCGGAGTGTTCGCTGGAGGAGCGCTACGTTTGCCACCACCGCTACCACAGGCAATAAGGGATGCGGTTATTAGTGTGTACGTAAGAGCGTATTTTGGTTTCATAAAAGGCTCGCAAGGTATGAACGAATTTTAGTGGCTAGGTGGTTTTGTGGTGGGCATGGTACCACTGCATGATGAAAAATAAAAAACGCGTTTATTCATAATGGTCTAAACACTTTCCTGGGTGTTATGGGGTTATAAAATTAAAACAAAAATATCGTTAGGGTGTTGTGGTTGAAAATTAAATTTTTTATACGTATTGAGACCTTTGCACGAATTAGATTTTGTTTATTTTTGCCCCGTCATTCCCGCGAAGGCGGGAAGCCAGTTCTTGATTTCATTAGGTTATTTTGAACAGCTAGATAAGCTTCGCTGGACTGACGGCTCCCGCCTTCGCGGGAATGACGATAGATTTTGTTTCGTGCAAAGGTCTCGTATTTTAAATGGAATGGTAATGTTGGAGCAGTATTGTAAACAGAGTTGCAAGTGTACCCGCATAAAAAATTGCAAACCAAACAACCGTAAGTTAATTGAACGGTAGTCCATTAAAAACACAATTAAAACGCATTTGTATGAACGCATCGATGCGTGACGACATTATCAGAACAGGTTTTTATTGGTGGTGGAACGTGATGACATCAGAGTAAAAGGTGTGCGACCATAAACTCCCAGGATTTTTTTAAGTCCGTGTTTGTATTCCCACCTATTACAGAGCGCTCATAATCATGAAGTTGTTGACCACTTCACTTATTTTATTGGCCGCCACCGGCCTTTCAGCTTGCGGATCTTCAGGCAAGTCTTCCAGAACCCCGGCTGCCGGAAGTAGCTCAAGTAGCTCAAGTAGCTCAAGTAGCTCAAGTAGCTCCAGCAGCTCTAGTAGTAGCAGTTCATCAAGCTCCAGTAGTTCGTCTGGTTCCAGCAGTTCAAGCTCCAGCAGCGGTGCAGCAAGGGCCGCTTCTTATGAGTTTTTTACCAGTGTCGCCCAGCAGCTTGACGCCCCCCGCAATCTAAGCGCATTAGACCCAGAAGCGCCCTCCGCACCCCCTGTGGTTATCGCTTCTGGCTTGGCGACTAAACCAGTTTTAATTTCTGCCTATGATTCCATTTCCAGCGATGGCAACGCTGTTAATTTAGTGGGCAACCACCGTTATGCGCTCGTATACGCCAATAATGACGGCAAGTTATACAAAATTAGCGCGCTTAAAACCGGCTCGCTCACCCCGGTGCAGGTCTCCAGCGAAACCCACGCAGATAAGATTTGCGACATCGAAAGCCAGGACAGCAGCGGTAAAAACCCGGCCCATGCAGCCATTTTTTATTCCCTGCCCGGTGTGGATGATGACTGTTTTCAGCGGGATGACAATGTGTGGAAAATGGTATTTCTTGATATGAATGCTTCGGCTGCACCCGTGCAGGTGAAAGAGCGCCTATTAGAACTGTACGATTTTACCGCCGCCAAGCTTGCCGGGTGGCTGGTTAACGATGGCGGTTGGGTAAAACGCTGTGACGCTAATTTTGAAAATTGCGGCACGGCTTTAGCGCCCTTTCGCAACCACGTTGAAGAGTTAATGCAGCTGAGCGTTAACGCCCAGTTGCTGCAAATTGATCAAAATATTTATATTTATGATCAAGCAAAAAACCAACTCTCGGCTTCCCTACTCACACTGGCCGGGGTGGATACAGCCATTGCCGATGCTGATGCCACGCATATCTACTTGATGGCAGGGAATTCGATTTACCGTATGCCACGCAATGGCAGCGCAGCGGCGGCGCCTCTGGTTGAGTTAAGTAATAATTTATCCACACTGGCGGTGACAGCGAACAACGTCATTTACTCAACAACAAACGAAGATCCCCAAAGTATCAGCATTGCTGCGCTGGATAAAACAAGCCTTACAACGGCTGAGCTGGCCACCATGCCCGATGCCAAATTGACGCATTATTCTTATGTGGCGGACAGGCTTTATTACAGCTTCAGCAGTTATAGCTATGCCGAACGCGGTGGGTTTAAACCTATTTCGCTGGGGGCCGGTTACATGACGGAAACCGGCAGCAATAAAACAGAACAGCGCGCATCGGAATGGATAGGGTTTGTTTTTCCCAGTGACTACACGCTCAACCTGGCCAATACAACCAGGCCCACGTATAAAACATTAATTCAATTACAAGAAGGCCCCGCGCCCGAGCTGGGCGATGCCGGAGCCGCTCTTTGGGCAGTTAACACGGTAACAGGTGTTCAAGAAGTAAAAATCGGCACGCTGCCAACGGAACAAAGGATGTCATTGCGGCGCGGTTTTTATACTGATTCCGCTAAAGGCTACGCCCAGTCCGTCATCACAAATACCCCGCCACCCCCCGAAGAACAAAGCACCCAAACAGATTTGTTTTTTTTCGACACGAATAAAACAAATTCCCTGCTGCGAATTACCGACACCCTCGATGTGGATGAGGAGTTGGTGGAGCCTTAGTAAGTAATTGAATATTCTCGCCCCGCGCCTTTGCGGGGTGAGAAAGGATTTTTACACGAATGGACTTTTCCTTGGGGCTGCTTGCTTGTGCCCAGTTCTGATTTTTTATTTTCTTGTGATGGGCACCTCCGGAAATCCCCACTTTTCTGAGACACCCCATGTCTAATTTTTTATAAAATTGTAACAAATGAGTGGGATAATGGAATGGAGAGGTTAGGTGAATTTCACGGAACCAATAATTCGGAGGTTTTGAGATGTTGTTATTTGTTCGGGGTTGTTCGGTCAAAAAGGCTTTGTTTTTTGTTTCGATTGCATTGCTGGGGTTGTTTTTAACTTCCTGCGGAAAGTCTTCCCCAGCAGATAAAACTTTTGCTGATAGTTCTTCCAGTTCTTCCAGTTCTTCCAGTTCTTCCAGTTCAAGCAGTTCTTCCAGTTCAAGCAGTTCATCTAGCTCAAGCAGTTCATCTAGCTCAAGTAATTCAAGTTCATCTAGTTCAAGCAGTACTTCATCTGGCTTGACTAGTGTTGTGCCCAAAAATCAATTTCCGATGTTGAATTCTTTATTGGGAGAACAAGGTGGCAGTTTTGTATACACAAGACGGAGTGAGCAAACTTATTTGGATGATACTGGTGTTTGGCAGCTGAACGCCTCGGAGAATAATCCCTCGTTTTCAAGCCTTGGAATTTTAATCGAACCTAAGAGAACAAATTATTTAAATGTATTCTCGGATATTTATGTTGGTTCGCTAAATGGGCTGACCACCAGTGAAAATATTGGTTTAAAAATTGTGAGCGATGAAAATGGTTTGGAAGCTTCAGGACTGAGTAATTTAACGCATGGGCATGTGTATGAGGTAAGTAATCAATCAGCTGAAATTGGTTATCTAAAGCTCGACAGAACACACTCAAAACCCGGTTCTGTGGCCATATCGGTATTTGTCAATACTCAATCAGCCGGTATTAAGTTTTATTTATCTGGGCGTAAAGGGCTTGTGGATGTGCCCAATACAAATATCGCTAAGCCATACTCTCGTGTGATGAGTGAAAACATATCCTCCTCTGGTGAAGAGTATTTTGAAATTGAAATGCCACCCAATAGTGTAATGCGATTTATCCTACCGCAATTAGAGCAGGGGAACGATAGCAGTGCTGCTGGGGTAACAAGTCCTATTATTAATCATGGTGCGCCTAAAACTCGAGATTTAACTCGGCTGGTGTTGAAATATAACGTCAGTACAACAGATAAATTTGCAGTGGGATTATCCATAACACCGACCACAAACAACCAAGATAATGCTGCTGCCTATTATTTTGATCTGTATAAAAATTCGAGCAATAGGCTTCGGTTGTTTGGCTCTGCCGTTGTCAACGCTATTAGCGAAACCACAAATGGATATGGGTTCGGTAAATATTTTCCTCAGCTGAATCAAACTTCGCGGTTAATCGTGTATTCCGGTGAAGAAGTATTAGCGGTGGCCGATGGCGCGCTACCTAATACCAGTATTCCATCCGCTTCGAATTTGGATTTATCTCAAGCTGATTTATATATAGGCTCAAAACAGGACGCCAGCCAAGTATTTACCGGATGGGTAAAAAATGTTTCTTTTTATGCTGGCGAGTTAAATAAAGAACAACTGCTGGATTTAACCGCTCCACAGGATATGCCAGAGCCAATTGGGGTGACTGGAGCTCCATTATATGATCGTATAAATCCTGCTAAAATTTATACTTTATCCAGCTGGACTTCCTCTGGATTTACTCAAATTTCCGTTAGTGAAGATGGCGGAGTGACTTTTAGGGAGTCCATAAAACTTTGCACGCCAACACGTATGAGTGCATTACAACAAGATAACGAAGGCAATTTTTATTATTCGACAGAGTTAGGTTTAAATCGAGTAGAACGCTTAACCGGAGCATGCAAAAATGTAATTAACTGGAATGGCTACCTGCCCGCATCTGCATCTAAAAGCTGGTCTTGGAATACCTGGCATTGGGCGGTCTCGAACGAAGGATGGTTGTATACAACAGCGTATACACTTACCGGGTTGGGAGGGCAAATGATTTATGTATCAAAAGATTTTGGTCAAACATGGAGTTTGATTACATCGCTTATAGATAAGTTACCTCTTAACAGGCATATTCACTCATTAATGGTAAACCCAAAAGACAACAAGCTGTATTTATCTATAGGGGATGATGCGGAGCAGCGTGGGAATTACGTATCAACTGAGACGTTAACAGCTTGGAATGAAAAGAATTTTATCATGCTGAGTGTAGGGCCTTACGCTAAAGGCGCAACAGGAATTACCTATACCGATGACTGGGTTTATTGGTCATCCGATACTGTCGGAAGCACTAATTACATTGTGCAAACGTCGTCAGATCCCGCTTCAGAAGAAGCTGTGATAACTTTTCCAAATAACTTCCATATAACTCCCGTATATTTTTTATTAAGTCAGGGCAATCATCGTTTGGTTAGTGTTTCATATAATGAAAAAGCAACAAAAAATGCATCTGGCGCGGTGATGATCTGGCAAAAAGCAACCTCCCAATATTCCCAGTGGAAGCTTAAAAGATTGTATGCGCAGTACGATTACAATAGTGCAAACTATAGCTTCTATGCACTTGGTCATAATGGGCGAGGGAAAATACCCGAAGGTGCGGCTTACATTTTCGTGACAACATTAAGAACAGACAATAAATTGCCGGGGGAAACGTTTAGGATAAAAGTGCAGTAATGCATGTAATTAGCGTGCTGGAATGCTAATTACATTTTGGCGTCGAGATGGTAGCGGAGTTGAGCATGCATGTGTTTTTTAATTTTTTTTAGCAGTGTTATTTTTTAGGTGAAAGATAACTATCAGGATGCTATTTTCCCCTCTGCCTGCGTGGTTTTCTTGTTCTATCAGTATTGTGCCCCGCTATTTTATTGGGTTTTCAGCTGTCTAGGGTAAAACCTTGCGATCATCGAGGAAATTGACTTTACAACAGTGTGTTCTAAAGTTTTATTTTGCCTATTTCAGTCCAGTTGTCAGCCAACTTGTTTTTGTTGGCTAACTCGATGGGGTAGTTGTATTGAGTGAGTATGGCGCAGTCTACAAAGTAATTGCCCGCTAAACTTGCTGCATCTAAGACTGTTGTTTGTGTATAAAAATTTGACGAAGGCAGCCATTTATCTGTGGTTGAGTGGTTGTCAATAACTCTTAGAGCGGTTTTGTTCTGGTTGTTGCGCAATCTATAGGCAATTTTGAAGTTTCCATAAGACGGAGCGTTGCCTATATTCTGCCAGTGAGTTGTTATTTTTAAACTGTTTTTATTTGTGGGTAAACTGTTAATTTCTGATTTTTGCAAATGGAATCGGTAGCCTAGTTTAGCTATCGTGGCCGTGTAGTCGCGTAAAACTCTGGCAGGCAAGGTGTTAAAATCTTCATCATCTGGCGGTGTGTTTATGCTGCTAACATGCTGAGCTACAGCAAATTCAAACGATTTATTTATATTGTCAGCTTGCCGAACAGTAATGTTTTTAGGGTTTTTTGTAATGTATTGTTCGCTTCGTAATACGGCACTTAAAGTGCTGTAAGTTTCTAGCAATATAGGAGATGTGTGCCATTGATCGTTAAGTGCGGCTACTTGGTTTAATATTTTTGTATATACAATGGTGTAATTATCATGCGCATCATCTAAAAAACGATAATCCCCCCACCCGTCAGCACGCCACCCGACTTTGTATTTGGATGTGGCATAATTTAGTGTATTAATGCTGGTTGATGTTCCGTTTCCTAGCAGTAAAATATTTTGTTTTTTAGGAAAAGCTTGGGTGTGCATATCAATATAACGCTTTGCGTTTTCTATATTAGGCAAGCCTAAAGCGTCCGCTAAACCACCTAAATGCCATTCACCCCAATAACCTACCAAACCAATATCGACAAAATACACGTTTGGATTATTGCCATAGCGCTTGCCGAGTTCTGCAATTAAATTTTGAGCGGCGTTAATCAGTTTTGGATGATTAAAATCCGGGATGAATGTGCCGTAAGCAAATTTTCCGACGGGTTTCGGTGTGTTTTTTGTTTCGTCGATGAGTGATGAAGGAATTTTTACGTAATTAGAGCCGGAAGTATCTTGAGGTTTGGCGGCCATAATTCTAAAGCCAAACATCTCATTCCTTTGTGTTGCTAAGGCTAGGGCGTTATCTATTTTTGAAAAATCATAAGCGCCCAGTTTGTTATTTTCGATCTCGTTCCAATAAAAGCGATAATATGCCGTCTTTCCTGTGGGGCGTGATTTTTTATTGTTATGGCTGTGATGAAAATTACTTAGCCCTATTCCGGGATTAATAATAAGAATATTGTCATCAATTTTTTCGTATGTTCTGATGGTGAGCTCAGCGTGGGTGTTCGGTGTGGAAAATATTAAACCTGTTGTAATGGTAAATAATAATAAAAAATTACTATAAAAGCATGTCTGTAGTTTTAATTTAGAGTGGCATTGTGGGCGCTGAAAGTTTTTTATTTGAGTGTGTGGCGGTAACAAATAAGGCACTTTTTTTCGACTCTGGCTGGGGTGATAGGCTGGTAGGACGCCGATACCGCTTAATCAATGATGAATAATCTATGGTCATGAATACAATAGCGGCGATGTAAACTGAATATAGAAATGGTACGGCAGCACCGGATATTGCGCCTCGGACAAGCATATATGCATGCCAGCAGTATACTGGTAATAATATACAGAAAGTTGATGCATTGTAACTGGCAAGGCGTTCCCAAAAATTGAGCACGGCCGACCAAAAAACGGCCAGTAATAGCCCGAGCAATCCAAACGCAAGGTATGCGTCCGTATACCAAAGCACTGGATAGTGATAGCGAGTTTTGTGATTTTTCGGGAACCCTTCAAATATTTGAGCCATAATAACCGGAGGATCGATTATCTCTGGTGTGTGCATTCCAAACAATCGCCTGAATGGGTTTGATATATTTGAACCATAGAGTTTTAGCGCATCAAAACCTGTAGATATTTGGTCTTTACGGATGCCTTCTGTGATGATGATACAACCAAAAGGCATTCCTGCATCAGGGAAAATACTTGTATTTCGAGCTTTATCCTGTTTGGTGTTCATGCTGTATGCAGCACCAAACAGCAATCCGATAAAAATAGGAATAATCACTGCGTAGGTGCGCCAGTTTTTTAAAAAACTTTGTTGCCCTTCGCTAAATTGTAAATAGAGGATGATCAATAATGGAATTATTGATAATAGCGCAAACGATCTTATTTTTAAGTGGATCATGAAATATAAAAAAGGTAAGGCCATTAAGCTTGCGATGACATATTTTTTTCTTAGTGCTGCTAAACATATTCCAGAGCTTGCGCACCACATGAATACCATTGGCCAGCTGGCGACGTTTTCTACGTAGTCTGTATAGGAAAAATTTCTGGTGCTTAAATAATAAAAAATTGTTCCATATAAAAGGAATAGAATAAAAACGCATTGCGTGATGTTGGATCTTTCACCCCACTTAAATGCAATGGGTATATGGATTGAAGCGCGATGCATCCTGTAAAAAACTATGTCAGATATAAAAAATATAATGTTGAAGGCCAGAATAAATATTAGTGTTTTACCGATAGATTCTTGATCAATTTTAATTGTGCCATTGGTGAATTTTTGAATGTGTGTTATTTCATCGGTTAGTGCAACTGGAATAAACCAAAGCATGAAGTAACTGATTAAAAACCAAACCACGGTACCCAGGCGATGCTGTTTTAAGCTAAGGTAAAGCCCGGCAAAAGCGATAATAATGTTGGCAATGGCGATGCTAAGGTTCATGGTGGGGAGCTCTATTTGCCTATTCTATAAATAACACTTGATAAGTGTTTGGCTGGCTTTAGACCAGGATAAGTTATCCGTTGCAATTTTTCGTAAAGAAGAGCGGTCGGGCCGTTGTTGTAATAGTTGTTCCAGTGCCTTGCAGTCAATGGCATCCGGGTCCAGTACTAGGCCTGCTTTATAGTGTTGTACGATTGATGGGCCATGCCCGGCCCATGGCGTGGTGAGTACAGCAAGCCCGCACGCTAGATATTCAGCAAATTTTGTTGGGCATGAAACATGGTTGAGTAATTCATTGCGACGAATTAATAAACCGTAGTCCGCAGCATTTAATAATTTATGTACTTCATCGTGATTTGCGGAAACATAAGTTTTACTGCACGGCAGGCTGGAAAACATAGTGCTGAATTTTTCTGTTGATTTTGAAATAACTAAAATATGTAGATTGGTGATTCCGCAGAGTTTTTCTAAAACAGTTTTCATGTCATCAAGGCATTGGTAGTTTTGATCGCCTCCGCAGTAGGCTACCACGGTTTTGTCTGGAGGAATGCCTAGATTATTTTTTGCTTGAATCGTATCTAAAAGAGGAAAAAATTCTAAATTTACTGCAACGGGTAATATTTTAGCTTGGCTTTTTATTTTTGTGTGCTTGGATTGTAGGTGATTGATCATTTCTTGTGTGACAACAAAATGTATGTCTGATTTTTCAACTATTAATTTCTCGGCCAACTGCAACCAGCTCCTATTTTTAGCTTTTTTTGAGTGTCTATCCAAAAATTCTGCTTCTTCTGGGGCCGCGCCGTGAATATCAACCAAAACGGGTATCGCGTACCATTTGATCCAAAGCGCAATTAATGCGGCGTCGTGTGATTCGGCCTGAAGGGCATCTGCTCGCCATATTTTTGCCACAATATAGGTCAGTAGATTGGCTAAAATAACGGTTGCCCACCGAAATAGGGAAAAACGAGACATGGGCGGCATAGGGAGTTCAGATAATTCAATACCTAGCTCTTGGGCATTTTTGTTCCAGCTGCGCGGGTGATGAAAAGGAAAAAAACGTAAAAGCTTAACGGTGTTTCCGCTGTTTTTGAGCGTTTTTGCTATTTCTAACACGCGGGTGGCATATCCGGTGGTTGATTCGTCGCCATTAGCGCTAATGATGAGTATGCGTTTGTTTGCCATAAATATACACAGCTTGCAGTGTTTGAATAATAAGATGAAAGCTATAGGAGCCTACATAAGCATACATGAGCCCCAGCACTTTGTAGGTGGGTATCAGCCAATAGCTCAGTGAAAAAAAACTCAACGCCCAAAGGCAGTTCATCAATGTGCCAGACCAAAACCTATTTTGGCTGGTAAGGTAAGTGGCAAGTGAGGAATTAATTGCGACTAAAAATACCACTACCAACATCCAGCTAAGCGCGAGGTTGCCAGAGGAAAAATTACTACCATAGGCAGATAAAATGAAAGGTATAAAGGGGTATACAATCGCGCAGGTTGTTAGAGTAATAATGGCGTTAAGGCTTATGGAAATAAAGAGTAACTTATTGGCGTCATTTTTATTTTGGCCACTTAAAATAGGCAGCGCCACTGAAGCCACTGTCATGGGTATAAACAGCAATATATATCGCCATTGATTAGCTACGGCATAAACTGCCAGCTCGCTATAACCTTGATTTTCCCGCGCCAGAAGCAGGTTTGCAGCCCAGGCGACAGGTACAACCGTCATACCGGATAAAAACGCCGGAAGATTGTGTTTGTAGAGTATTGTCAATGCGCTAGGTTTAAATTCCATGCGAAGGGGGACGTCCGCTTTTATTAATTCTCGGTGAACAACCATAGCTGCAATAGCGCACATTATGAAATAACCGCCCGCAGTGGCATAGGTAACAATTAATAAATTTTTAGTGAGTGCGGCGGCGACTTGTAAGCAAAATAACAAAAAACAGGTTCCGGTGTTTAGCAAGGCTATGATGCGGAATTTTTTTAAACCACTTAAAATACTGTTTAACGTGCCGCTAAAGCCTGCCCCTATTAAACCTAATGCTACAGCATCAAAACAGGGGGCAATGGATGCATTGTTGAATATGGTTCTGGCTATATATTCTTTTTTGGCTATCAAAACAGCTGCGAAAATTAGAGATATAAACAGTGTAATACCGATGCTATTTATTACGCATTCAGTTACTTTATTTTTATCTTTGTTGATTGACTCGCTTATATACTTGGCGCTGGCCAAACCTGCGCCAAAAGTTGCGGCTTCCGCGAGCATGTTCAGCGTATTTAAGGCCAGGCTGTATTCGCCGAATGATTCTTTACCTAATGCACGCGCAATAATTACACTGCCTGCCAAAGTCAATAACCGTGCCAGGCCGTTCCCTACAAAAACCCAAGCCGAACCGCGCACCATTTCTTTTATATAAATGGGCTTATTATTACGGGTTTTCCAGTGCGTAGCCAGGTTGTGTAGCATGACGTTAGCCTTGCCGCCCCTGTTTTACGTGCAAGAGTGTTCGGATGATTTTTTGGGCAGCTGTGCCATCACCAAAGGGGTTTTTTGCCTCAGCCATAATGCTATATTTTAAAGGGCTGTCGGCAATAGCTCTAAATTCATTAATAATACGCAGGCTATCTGTGCCGACTAATTTAACTGTGCCTGCCGTAATTGCTTCCGGCCGCTCGGTCACATCCCGCAGTACTAGAACGGGTTTGTTCAGTGAAGGGGCCTCTTCTTGAATGCCACCGGAATCGGTGAGAATTATAAATGCTTGATTCATTAGCCATATAAATGTGGCGTATTCTTGCGGCTCTATTAGGTGGATATTTTCGGCATTACCGAGTGCGTTATGTACCGGTTCGCGAACTTTAGGGTTTAAGTGTACGGGGTAGACAAAATCCATATTGGGGTAAATGTCTGCAAGGGTTTTGATTGCGTGGCATATCTGGTTAAAACCCTCTCCTAGGTTTTCTCTTCTGTGCCCTGTAATTAAAATCAATTTTCGGTTCGGGTTTAAAATTCGCTGTGTAAGTGCGTGACCAATAATTTTTTCCCAATAAGTATTATTATAACGGTTATCAAGGAGTTGGTTTCCCCAAAGCAGAGCATCAATCACCGTATTGCCCGTTACACTTATCGCTTGTTCGCTAATCGCTTCTTGCAGCAAATTATTTTTAGCCATTGATGTTGGGCAAAAGTGATGAGTGGCAATTTTTGAGACCATACAACGATTAGCTTCTTCTGGAAAAGGCGCTTGCAGATTATGTGTGCGCAAACCGGCTTCAACATGGCCGACCGGAATTCCAGAATAAAACCCGGCCATAGCGCCAGCAAGGCATGAAGAGGTATCGCCATGAACTAAAATATAATCCGGTTTTATCTCTTTTAGCGTGTCTTTAAGTTTAATGAGTGTGCCTGAAATAATGTCAAAAAGATCTTGGCCGGGTTTCATTATGCCCAGTTCTACATCAACATTGATATTGAAAAACTGTGTTACTTGGTCAAGCATCTGCCTGTGCTGACCGGTTGAGCAAACAATTGATTCAAATTGTTCACTTTGGCTTAACTCGCGAATAACCGGAGCCATTTTTATGGCTTCTGGGCGGGTACCGATAATTGACATTACTCGCATTGCGTGGTCTCTAGGAATTTAAATTTAATATGTTTGAATATTGATTTAGATATTTATTTGCGCACTCTTTGATGCTGTATTTGACAAACTCAGTTGCCATAATGGATTTTGATTTTTCTATAAGTTCATCTTTATTTTCAATAAATTCTTGCATTTTTTTTGCGAGTGATTCTGGGTTTTCTGGTGCGCAATATAGAGTGCATTCGGTATTGAAGCGTTTAAGTGATGGGATATCACTAAGCAGCATGGGTTTTGCACAGCCTATGGCTTCTAGGCAGGAAATAGGCATTCCTTCGAATCGAGACGGAAGTAAAAAGACATCCGCCTGCTGTAATAGTGTTACAGGATGATCATGAATGCCAATAAAATTACACTTATGCGCAATATGTTTGGTGCGAGCCATTTCTGTTAGTTTGTTGAGTTCTGCCCCACCGCCTACAAACACCACTTCAAAATTTAAGTGCTCTATCAGTTTAATGGCATCAATAATTATATCTTGCGCTTTAGGTAATACGCCATTTCTAATATGAAATGAGCCAATGTTAATGAATTGCGTGATGTTTTTATTTGGGCTTGATAGTGTTGCGGGTGTAATGCAGGGTTTTGAAATTCCGTTTTCAATAGTTGCACTGTTGCGGCCAGGGAAGGGGTATTTTTCTTCTGAGCTTTTGCTGCAATATATGGTTTTGTTAAATCGTACACTGAGCAGCTTATGCAGTAGCTTGGGTATTTTCTGTGTGGCGTATTCGCTGTGCAGAGTTCTAATCCAGCCGCTTTTATGAAATGTAATGAACGAGGCTGCCAACAACAATGTATCTGATTGTTCTAAGTTGGAATGTATAATATCGGGCTTAAACGACCGAATAACCATCCTTAATTGCAAAATCTTTTTAAATAGCCCCCCTCTGCCGGAGTGGTGTTTTATGTCGCCGCGCTCCAGCGATTTTTTGAGCTGTTGTCCTCTTGAGTCCAGCACGCCGGCATAGGTATACATTTCAATAGTGTGACCACAAGATTTTAGTTCGAGAGCGAGGTCGGTTATAAATACTTCAGCGCCACCGGCGGATAGGCTGTTTATTAGCAATAGAATTTTCATAGCTTATTGTGCCGTGAGGCCAGTACACGTACGCAGCACGGCACCGATTTTGATAGGTATCGTATTCTCAATTGGTTCAGCCCAGATGAATACTGGGTTAGGCAGGGGGGTATAGTGTAAATTTGATATGCTGAACCAAATTGATGGGGACACAAAAATGCCTGTTGATTCATACAAGTCATAGAATAGAAAGCCGAAAAAGCGGGCAATAACAAAATATAGGCTGCTAACCTAGCTGGCTAAAGAGTATGCAAATTAAATTACAATTTTGTTACGATATTGCGATTAAAATGAATTTGGGGTAAGGTCTACGTGTCCTGTTTTGATCGGTTGTATTGCTGAAGTTGGCTGTGTATCTGTTTGTATTTTTAGAATATTGTCTATTATCTGGATTGTTTTAAATACATATTCGTGATGGGATAGCAGGTTGTTTAAAAGTATTTTTCCTTGCTCAGCCATTTCTGCTAGCTGATTGCTGTTGTTGATTGCTCCGACAATTTTTTCTGCGGCATCTTCTGTATTCAAGGGTTCTATATACAGAGCACTATTTTTGCAAATATGCCTAGAAAAATCTCTATCGCTGCATATCTGGGCTAGTCCAGATTTCCACGCTTCCATGTAATTGTTGCTAAAGCTCTCTAGCTCGCTCAGGTTCATAATAACATCAGAGTTATCATAAATGGGTTGCAGCTCGTTTTGCGGAATCTTTCCGAGATAGTTGATGTTTTTAATTTCGTCTAACTTTATGTTGTCTATCAGTGCCGATTCTGTTTGGCTCTTTGTGAGGGATATATTAAATTGTATGTTTTCAATATTCATATCTGATAGTTTCTTACATATTTTTATCACGCAATCTATATTTTTGTGGCGTTCTATACCGGTTAGCAGTGTGATGTTGAATTTTGAGGTATCTGCATACGTGCGCGCCGGGCGGTCTTGAATAAAGCCTGTTGGAGAAGGATTTATTGCCGCTGTTTGGTTTCTGTTGATACCGATGTGTTCAATGCTTCTGTTGCGCATAACTTCAGTTTCAAAAATACAGAAATCTGATTTTTTTAAGCGTGCTTGGCGTATGTTCGTATAAATTGAGCGTTTTATTCTGTCGCGCAGGCTTAGCCTTTTCCAGTAGATACTATCTGGGTAGCAGGTTGTGGGGTTGGCTGTGCTCACGACAGAAACTATTTGTTTCGGATGCGGTAATCCAAAACCAAAAAGTGTATAAATTATGTCTATTTTTTGTTTTTCCATCCATTTTGGTAATCGATAATGCTCAAGAAATAGACGCGCAGCCCAATTTTTAGGGCTGCGTAATATTTGAATGGAAGCACCTAGTGATATTTGTGCCAACAGACCTTCTGATGGAAGTAAAACACTTACTTTGTAACCCCTTTCGGTGAGTGTTTGTACAAAAATAGGCAATCTATTGAGTGCAACCTGAACACCGCCACCCGTTTTTATCGCGCCTGCGTCTATTAGCCAATGCATAGTTAAACCATTAATTGAGTTAATAATATATCTGCAATCCGCACCGCCGCACTGCCATCCCAGTATTTTGGTTGTTTTCCGCTGTAGTCTTTATTCAGTGCGTTATTAAATGCATTTATTATTGCGTTTGGGTTGTTGCCCACTAAGGTGTTGGTGCCTTCGCTAATGGTGATGGGGCGTTCGGTGTTTTCTCTTAGGGTTAGGCAGGGTATGCCTAATACGGTGGCTTCTTCTTGTATGCCGCCGCTGTCGGAGAGTATTAAACGGGCGTTGGACATTAGGCAGATAAAATCTAAATATCCTTGGGGTTCGATTAAAATAAATTGGCCGTTTTCTAACACGGGCATGAGGTTAAATTTTTCTATATTGGCGCGTGTGCGTGGGTGCAGGGGTAATACGATGGTTAAATCTTTGGATAATTCTGCCAGGCAGGTGAGCAGTTCTTTTAAGGGTTCTGCTTCATCTACGTTGCTGGGGCGGTGCAGGGTGACAATTCCGTAGGGTTTGGTTTGGTCGTTTGTTTTAAGGTTTAGTGTATTTAATATGGGGCGGGTTTTTGCGGCGTCTTTGTGTTTGAGGAGTGTGTCGATCATGGTGTTGCCGACAAAAAATATTTTATCGCCATTTATGCCTTCGCCGATTAAATTAAGGCGTGCGCTTTCTTCGGTGGTAAATAAATAGTCGGATATGGCGTCGGTTAATACGCGGTTTATTTCTTCTGGCATTTCGCGGTCGTAGCTGCGCAGGCCTGCTTCGATGTGGGCGACGGGGATGTTGAGTTTTTTGGCGTCTAAGGCGCAGGCGATGGTGGAGTTTACGTCGCCTACTACTACGACTAAATCGGGGGTTTCAGCCAGTAATACTTTTTCAAAGGCTTCCATGATGCGGCCTGTTTGTTGGCCGTGGCCGCCGGAGCCGATTTCTAAATTGTAGTCTGGCGTGGGCAGGCCTAATTGTTCAAACATTAGGGCGGACATTTCTGGAGTGTAGTGTTGGCCGGTGTGTACCAAAATTTGTGTCACGGTGCGGTTGTTGCGGGCGGCGGATTGATTTAGCGCTTCGATTACCGGAGCTATTTTCATAAAGTTGGGCCGCGCGCCCACTACGTGAATAATTTTGGTCATGGTATGCACCTGGGTGTTTGTACTTCGGGAGCGGTGCAGTGTGTTGGGTTTGAGTGACAGCGTTGTGGCAGTTTGGTTACGGATATGTGACAGGTGGAGTTTTTTAGGCGCGGGGGGAGAATTTTTATGTTGGAGTTGCAGGGTAAAAAATGTGTAACTATTCAGCTCAATCGTATCAGCTCAATCGTAGGGTTATGCCTGCGGTGTAACCCGCGTTAACCGCAGGTAAACACACATTCAACAAAAACAACGCAACCAAAATCCGTGTTTTTACACCCAGTATCGTGAGCGACAATACCGTCCGCGCGGGTCTAAAGACTCGCCCTGCGGGGTGTGCTGAATTGTTAAAAAAATGTAAGGGAAGGGGTGAGAAATTAAATGTCACATAAATGAAACAATAAATTCATTTTTGTTTTGTGGTTGATGTTTTTCTATTTCGTAACCGGGCTGTAATAAACGGCGGTAACAATCCTCCACCGCTTGCTGTGCTCTCCCATTTAACTCTACAGATGCCTCATGAATTTGCTAAAAAAAAGCCTTATTTTTACTTCTTTGTGTTTGAGTTTGCCCGTTTGGGCGCAAACGCCTGGCAGTGAGCCTGCGCCGAAAGTGCGGCCTACTTTGACTATTTATGAGTATCAAATTACGGGTAACACTGTTTTGGATCCGCGTGATATTGAGCGCACGCTGGCGCCTTTTTTGGGGGAAAACCAGGAGGTGAGCAGTGTTGAGAAGGCGGCGAAAAAAATTGAGCGGTTATATAAGGATAAGGGCTACCCCACGGTGTATGTAAATATCCCGGAGCAGGATATTCGCAAGGGGGTTATTAAAATGAGTGTGGTGGAGGGTAAGGTGCAGCGCTTGCGTATTACCGGGGCCAACCATTACACGCTCAGCGGTATTCGCAATGAATTACCGGCGGTGAAAGAGGGGGAGACGCCTTATTTCCCGGATTTTCAAGCGCAGATAACTAAGGTTAATGCGCGCAGCCAACATTTAAAAGTGACGCCTGTATTAAAGCCGGGGAAAACTCCTGGCGGTGTGGATATTGAGCTTAAGGTTAAGGATGAATTGCCTTGGGTGAATCAATTAACGTTGAGTAATTATAATTCGGCGAATACGACGCGGCCGCGTTTGGAATTTAATACGGCGTATAACAATTTGTGGCAAAAGGATCATGGGGTTTCGCTGCAATATCAAACCAGCCCGGAGGATACGCAGGAGGTGCGTATTTGGGGGGTTACTTATTTGTTGCCGGTTTATGAGCGACACAAAGCTGCTATTTATTATGTGAATAGTGATAGTGCGGTGGCGAGTTTAGGCGGTGAAACGGCGTTTACTGCGTTGGGTAAAGGGAATATTTATGGTTTGCGTTACATTATTCCGCTTGAATCCCACACTAAATTTTTGCATTCGCTGACGTTGGATTTTGATTATAAAGATTTTGCCGATACGTTGGAGTTTGGTCGCGATGGTGAAACGTTGCGTAATGATCTTGCGCCTATTGATTATGGTGTGTTTGGGTTTGATTACGATGTGACGTTTATGCGGGAGAAGGGTTCTGACCGTTTTTCGTTTGGTTCGCGTTGGGGGATGCGCGGTTTGAATGATGACGAGGAGTTTGAAAATAAGCGCAAGTTGGTTAATGCGGAGCCTAATTTTTCGTTTATGACGTTGGGTGCGCGTTTGAGCCGCGATGTTTTTAATCAGTGGCAGGTGCGTTTGAATACTAAGGCGCAGTTTACTGATAGTACGTTAATTGGTAATGAGCAGTTTTCCATTGGTGGTAATGAAACGGTGCGCGGGTATTTTCAGTCGGAGGCGCTGGGGGATACGGGTATTTATGCGCAGGCTGAGTTGCGCACACCGGTTTTATTTAAAAATCAAAAATGGATTAAAGATTGGCGTGTGTTGGCGTTTGTGGATGCCGGTGAGGTGAAGGTTAAGTCGCCACTGCCTGAGCAAACGGCGCGTAATACTTTGGCTTCTGCGGGTGTGGGGATGCGGTTAAAAGCGCTGCGTAATTTAAGTGTTTCTGTTGATGTGGCGCAGGCTTTAAATGAGGGTGTTAAATCGGTTAAGGATGATTGGCGTGTGGATGGGCAGCTGCGTTGGCAGTTTTAGTTTTTTTGTAGTTGGGTTTTGGTGAGTTGTATGCATTCCCACGCGGAGCGTGGGAACGAGAACGAGAATAAAATCCGCGCGCAAATAAATTTTACCTAAAAATATTTTCTAATCCGTTTTTGTGTCATCACGAAACGAGAATTCCATTTAATTTAAAGGCTTTTGTGTGTTTTCCAAAAGCCTGTTTTTAGTTTTGATATTGAGATAAAACCATGACTGTGAACCACACGCCACGCACTAATATGATGAGCTTTAAACGCGCAGGTTTTAAGCCTAAATCGCTGTTGGGGCTGAGTATTTCGCTGTTGATGTGGAACCCGCAGGTGTGGGCTGATGCGGCGGCGCAGTTGCCTCAGTTAAATGAGGCGTTGCTACCGCAGTTGAATGAGGCGTTGCTACCGCAGTTGAATGAAGCGTTGCTACCGCAGTTGAATGAAGAGTCTACGCCGAAGGTAGGTTTTGATACGCAGGTTGAGGGTAATACGCTTACGGTTAATCAATCCGCCGATAAGGTTATTTTAAATTGGGACAGTTTTAATATCGGTGAAAATAATGCGGTGCATTTTCAGCAGGTGACGAATGGGATTGCGTTAAACCGGATTTTGGATCAGGCGCCCAGTAGTATTTTGGGCAGCCTTACGGCGACCGGTTCTATTTATTTGTTAAACCCGAATGGGGTTTTATTCGGCCAGCATTCCCAGGTGCATGTGGGCAATTTATTGGTGGCGACTCAGGAGGTGGATTCTGAGCGGTTTTTAAAATCCAATATTAATACGGCGATAAATGATGGCGAGGCGGCGTTGAAGGCACCCGGCCAGTTGCAAGGTTCCATTGATATTGAAAAGGGCGCGCATATCAGCACGGAGAGCGGCGGTTCGGTGTTGGTGTTTGCGCCCAGTATTACTAATGCGGGCACAATTCGCACGCCGGATGGGCAAACGGTGTTGGCGGCGAGCCACGACACGGTGTACCTCACCAGTTCCGACCAGGACCCTGACCTGCGCGGGGTGTTTGTGGAGGTGGGCACCGGGGGAGATGTAACTAACCTGGGTGAGATTGTGGCGGAGCGGGGCAATGTGACGTTGCTGGGCCTTGCGGTGAACCAAGACGGGCGGGTGCGGGCGACCAGTTCGGTGGAGGTGAATGGGACGATTCGGTTGTTGGCGCGGGATGGGGCGCATGTGGAGTTGGGTAAAGCGAATAGTTTGGCTGAAGCTGAAAAACAATTGGCTTACGGTATTGATGCGGCTTCTGAAGGTTCTCAAACCGCAAGAGCTGTGCTTTCGACCCGCACGGGGGAACTAACCCTGGGGGCTGATCATGCGAGCCTTACACAGGTGAGTTTGGAGCAGCCGCCGCAAGCGGTTTTGGTGGATGAAGCCACCTTGGGTGCGGCGGCGTTTGCGCAGGTTTTGGCGCTCTCTGGCAGTAAGGCGGTGGACATTAAAGATGCTGCTGGGCAGTCGTTTAAAGGGGTGGCGGTGATGCCGCAGGCGTTTGCGCAGTGGAGTGAAGGCAATAATGAGTTGCCGCGAAGATTGCGTGTATTGAGTGCGGAAGGTTACATCGACCTGTTGGCGGCGGACCGTATTCTGGGGGCTGCGGCGGTGGATGCCAGTACTCAATTGCCCGGTAAGGTTGAGTTGTACGGTAAGCACATTGAAATTGGCGAGAATGCGCAGGTTAAAACACCCGGCGGCAACATTCGTATCCTGGCGACCGATGGCGCAGCGCCGATGACTAAGACGGGCGCCGCTAATACGGACGCTTCAGTACATGTGGCCGCTGGCGCGTTGTTGGATGTTTCCGGTTCTGAAGTGAATTTGGCTATGGAGCGCAATTCTTTAGAGGTTGAGGTGCGCGGCAATGAGTTGCGCGACCAGCCGTTGCAGCGTGATGGCGTGTTGCGTGGCAAGACGGTGCGGGTGGATGCGCGGCTTGGCACTAGCATGGTGGACACGCAGGGTTCGCTGGAGAAACAGGCTAAGGGCATTGCCGAGCGCACCAGTGCGGGCGGCAGGATTGAGGTTAAGTCGGAAGGGGAAGTGGATTTCGATCCTAATAGCCAAGTGAATATACAAGGCGGCAAGCTGCACTATGCCGGCGGTGAGCTGGTGACTACGGGGCTGGTAAAAGACGGCAAGGTGGTGGATATCAGTGCGGCGGACCCCAATCAGGTGTACCAGGGTTTGAAGACATTAAGCCGCAATGAGGCGGCTTATACGGATGTGCAGGACGCAGGAACGTTGGATATTCAAGCGCGTAATGTGCAGTTGGATGCTTTGATTAAAGCGGGCCAAACCCCCGGTGAGCGGCAGTTAAAATTGCAGGATCTACCCAGCCAGGGTGTGCTTTCGATTAATTTGAACCATTTTCAAAACACCCTGGGGCAGTCAGTTTGGCTTAGCCCTTTGCGGCCTGATGATATTGATGTGAAGCGGGAGACCTGGTTAAACCCGGCGTTAATCAGCGCCGCTGGTTTGTCTCAGCTGGATTTGTTCCTGCGCGGGAATTTAACTCAGGAGCGGGGAGGGGACATCACACTGGCTGCGGGGGGTAAGTTTACGGCGTATGGGCAAGCGGTTTTGCTGGCCGGAAAAATTGATGCGGCGGGTGGCACCATTGATATCAGCAGCCGGGTGGCTGTGGCCCATGACGACTTCGACACGATTGCTTTAACGCAAACGGACACGGCCAACCATTCGCTGCATCTGGCGCAGGGGGCTGTACTGGATACATCCGGTAATTGGGTTAACCGCTCGGCCCTTGCGGGACAGCCGGGGCAGGGGGCTGTTTCGGTGTTGGATGGCGGCAAAATTAACCTGCGCAGCCGGGGTGATTTGTTGCTGGACAAAGGCGCGACACTGGCCGCCAATGCGGGTGCGCAACTGGGGGCGGATAACGCCCTGAGCGGCGGCAAAGGCGGGCAAATTGCGTTGGAGGCGAAGTTCCCCGGTGAGCGTGTGGCGGTGGTGTTGGATGCTGCGCTTTCTGCCCAGGGCTTTAGCCAAAATGGCAGTTTGAGCTTGAGTGTGCCTGAATTACAGTTGGGCCAGGGGTTGCACCGCGATAAGCCAGCGGGCCAGAAGGCCGCAGACGGCTCAACCGAAAGCGCAAAACTGGCCGACACGGCCACGCCAATCCAAAAACTTAAAGCAGCTACATTGCTGGATTACGATTTTTTTGCCCCCGGCGGTTTTAGCCGTTACAGCATTACCACTAACCTCGGCGGCGCCGATATTCTGCCGCAAGTGGGTGAGCGTTTTGCTTGGCAGCAGCGCAACTGGGTGATGCGGAATGACAGCCTTGCCGCCGCAAGCTCAGGCCGTACTGTGGCGCCTTGGGTTGATACCCAGCTGTTACCCGATTACCTGCGCAAGCCGGTTAGCCTTAGCATCACACAGCAAAAGGTGAGCACCACCTTAGGTACTGCCATTGCCTCTGAGGGGTATATCCACCTGGCCGATGGTGTGAATTGGCAGTTTGACCCCACCGCCAGTGTGAGCCTGAGCAGCCTGGGCAAGATGTACGTGGGTGGCGCGCTGGTTGCGCCGGGTGGGGAGATCGCTCTTAGTTTGAACCCTAACGCGCCCCTAGCTTTCGACCCCACTGCCACGCTGTGGCTGGGTGATGAGGCTTGGTTGTCGGTTGCTGGCGTGTCTTTTGACCTGCCCAGTGAGCAGAACCTTAAGTTCGGCAAGTTGGTGGATGCAGGCCGTATTCAAATGAAACTCAGCGATGGCCGTTTGGTGACTGAGGAAGGCTCGTTAATTGATTTGTCTGCCGCCTCAACCGAGATGGATGTGCTCACCGCCAGCGGATATGAGCGTCAAACCCGCGCCAGCAATGCAGGAACCTTAGAGTTAAGCCTGGCTGATGGCATGGTGTGGCAGAGCCATCTGGCTACCCAGTCTTACCGTAAGCTCGGCGCCAAGGGGGCCAGCGTGAGTGTGACGCTGGGCGCTGAAGGCGCGCAGGGCCGTGTCCCCAGCAACAAAGATCAGGCGCCCAAACAATCACCTGGCCTCTTTCCTGATATGCCCAGGGGGATTGACCTGTATGCACAACGCCAGCAAAACCTATTAGAAGGCCTGAGTTTTGGTGACGCGCTGCCGAATTCATTTATGCAGGTTGACGGCAACGGACAGGCCTTATATGGCCGAACCATACTGTTTGCTGAGGATATCAACCGATGGAATCTCGATGTTTTAAGCCTCGACACGCTCTCTAGCGAGTTGCGTGCCAGCGGGGAAAAAACGCGCACAGCCGCAGCAGATATTGCTTTGAAAGAGGACTTTGTGCTCGATGTAAAAGGGCAGTTGAAGCTGGATACCCAGGAGCTGCGGGTGACAGACGATGCGGTTGTGAGCGTGTACGCGCCCTGGCTTAAGCTCGGCGAAACCAGCGCTAGCACCCCAGAGCATGTGCCGGCTGACGCCCTGAATCCGGATGAATCCCTGCTGCCCACTCAGGGGCGTGGTTTTTTAACCCTGCGCGGGGATGAAATTGAACTGGCGGGGAAACTGCGCATTAGCGGCACCGAGGAATCCGCCTTGATCAGCCAGGGTAGCCTGTTGGCGCACGGGGTGGTGGTGAACAATGTCAACCGCGAATCCCAAGTGACCCTCACCAGCAACGGCAACCTCAGCTTGGTTAGCTCCGTGTTCTACCCCGGCAGTTTGTCCCATGTTGTGGTGGAAAGCACCGCGCCGGAAGGTGTTATTCACGTGGCCAGCAACGGCAAACCTGCGCCGGATGTGCTCACCGCTGGAGGCCACATCAGCGTTAAAGCGCCGAATATTGAGATCAGCGGCGCCGTGAGCGCACCCCTGGGCAGCCTGGCGCTGGAGGGAAAAAACGTCCATCTGGCCCCCAGCGCGCGCTTGAATGTTTCAGGCAATGGGCTGTTAATTCCGCTGGGCGAAATTACCGGTAATGATTTGGGCTGGCTCTACCGCCTGGACGCCACCGACAACGACACCACCTATCTGCTGAAAAATTCGCCCGGCAAAAAGGTTGAAATCAAAGCCGACCGTATTGTGATGGACGAAGGCAGCCAGATTGACCTTTCAGGCGGTGGTGATGTGCTCGCCCATCAATTCGCCCCCGGCCCCACGGGCAGTAAAGATGTACTGGCCACCACCAGCCTTACCGAAGGGTTTGCCTTGCTGCCCTACAACACCGCTGCGTTTGATAGCGCATTGCAATCATCCGGCTTGCCGCGTGGCAGCCGCATCACCCTCAGCGATAACGCGCTGCTACCGGCTGGGGATTACTACCTTTTACCCTCCCGCTACGCGATGTTGCCCGGCGCCTATTGGGTGAAGCCTACCGGCAAATTGAATAGCCCAGGCCAAAGCCAAACCCAACCTGACGGCGGTGTGACCCTTACCGGCAAGTTGGGCCTGGGCCATACCGGCATTACTGATGCCGATTGGCGCGGGTTTACCTTCTATAAAAGCCAATACGACGGCAAAGCAGCCGACGCTATGGCGCCTAATGGCATGGCCAGCTACCACCTGCGTCAGAGCGACAGTTTTTTCAGTAAGCGCGAAGACTCAGCCGCAATGCCCCACGCCTTGGACGCAGGCAGCCTGGTTCTGGAAGCACAAAAAGCTCTGCGCTTGTCCTCCGGTATTACCGGCAAAGTGGCCGCCGGCGAGTTGGGCGCTCGGGTGGATATTCTGGGTGAGGATATTCATTTGGTGGCGAAACTGCCTGATGAATCGAATGCCTCATCCGCAGGGTTAAGCCTGCTGGCGGAGGATTTGTCCAAGTTACACGTGGGTTCAACCCTGGTGGGCGGCAGTAGAGATGATGCCAAGCCCGGTGACATTAAGGTGAACGCCCGCAAGGTGACAGTGGAAGAAAACGCCAAAATCACTATGCCCCAGGTGATCCTGGCGGCTAAAGACGAAGTGCGGGTGAAAACCGGTGCCGAACTGACCGCCACCGCAGCGCCCAAGGGAACAGCAGCGGGCACAGCAGCCGAGACAATAACCCTGGATACCCCCGCAGCGCTGCTGCGTTTGGGTGGCGATCAAGCCCGGCTTAGCCAAACCGATAGCCAAACTGGCCGCATCACATTAGACAAAGGCGCCACACTGAAAGGCCAAGCCCTGCTGGTATCAGCGGGCCAAACTCAGTTAAACAGCACCCTGGCACTCAACGCGGGCGGCGCTTTAAGCCTGGTGGGTGAAAAAATCCAACTCGGCGGTGCTGCGCCCAGTGAAGCGGGCAATTGGCTGTATTTTGGCGATGGGTTTTTCAGTGGTTTAGGCATGAGCGACCTGTCCTTGCAAGCGCGCCAACAAATTCAAATTGCCGATGGGTATAACCTGTCTGCCACCAACCTGAGCTTGGCGGCGCAGAGCATTACACGTTCAGCCGTTGCTCCTGTGGCTACTGCACCCTCAGCGCCTGGATCTACTGAGGCAAATGTAAAAGCTATTCCTGCTCCGGTGCGTTTAAAAGCTGACACCCTGAGCCTACAAGGCAGCTTGACCGAGGCTCGCACCACCGACGAGCAGAATATCAGCGGCGCAAGCCTCAACCTGGAGGCTCGGCAGATTTTCTTAGGTGCGCAGACCACATCAAGTGAAGCTTATCAGCTGGCCATTCAAGGCTTTGAGCAGGTTAACGTTGTGGGCAAAAACGCGGTGGATGGCCGTGGCAAAACCACGCTTACCCTCGATGGCAACCTTGATATCACCGGCTCCCTAGGAACGCAGGCGCAGGGGCAGTTGGCTATTCACACGGCGGGGCTGCTGGCCACACATACCGGTGCGGCCTCAACAGGCGCACCGCGCAGTGACCTAGGCGGCAAATTAGACCTTACCGCTGAGCGAATGCACTTGGGTGGGCAACTGCGTGTGGCCTCCGGCCAGGTAAGCCTCACCAGTGAGGGTGATCTTCTGTTGTTAAATGGCGCAAGCCTCGATGTGGCGGGCACCAGCCGCACCTACGGTGCGCGTACGCTTACCACCCCCGGTGGTGCGTTGAGCCTCACCAGCCTTAAAGGCACTATCAAACAAGATGCCAGCGCGCAGATCCTCTTTGGCGGCGCAGGAAACAGCGATGGTGCGGGTGACTTAGCGTTGACGGCGGCGCAAGGCCAGCTCATCTTAAAAGGCAGCATCAACGCGGGCACAGCGGGCACTCAAGGCGGCAGTATTCGTTTGGATGCCAAAAACCTGGGTGATTTAACTGAACTCAGCGCGCTGTTAAACCGCACGTTTTCATCGCCTGCGGGCACAGAACAAACCGCCAACGCGCAAAACCAGATTGAACTACGCCTGCGCGAAGGGGATTTAACCCTAGGCGCCAACGCGCAGCTACAAGCCGGGCAACTTAGCCTTACCGCAGATCAAGGCGCCATTGATATTCAAGGCAAACTGCTCACCCCGCAGGCCGTAGGCCAAGTGGCACTCTGGGCCAACGGCGGTTTAAACCTAGGCACAACGGCCCAGGTAACGGCCCAAACCCTGTCGCTGTCCAGCCAAACCGGCGCCATCACAACGGCGGCAAGCACCCAGTTGAACCTAGGCAGCAAAGCCAAACCCGGCGAGTTAAACCTCACCGCAGGTAAAGAAGGCCTCGTTAACTCGCGTATTCTGGCTAACACCCAAAACCTGGTGCTTAACGCCGAGCTTCGCCTGCGCCAAAACATGGCCGAAGCAGACGGTGTCACCATCGAATTGCTCAACGGCTTGAACGCCGAAGCAGAAGCGTTCCTGCGTGAAACCCCAGACCTATTCGCCAACCTCACCCCCGGTCAAACCACCCAAGGCGGTTTGGCTTTACACGCTGAACTGTATAGCGAAGGTGATATACGCGTATCCAACGCCTTAGACCTTAGCAGCTGGCGCTTGGGCAGCAGCCAGTTAAACAACCCAGGCCGGGCTGGCAGCCTCAGCCTGCGTGCGGGCGGCAATGTGTATTTGGATGCCAGCATCAGCGATGGATTTACCGCCGATACCAGCCAGTGGGGCGCTCAATTCACAGACGCCCAAGGCCTGCCGCTGGAAGCCTTAATGAGCGGTGACTCCAGCCATATCAACCTAGTGAGCGGCGCCGACCTCAGCAGCAGCAACCACCTAAGCACAGCGTTGCGCAACGGCACACAGGGCAGCTTGTACTTGGCCGATGGCGCCATGCTGCGCACCGGCACTGGCGACATCAACCTCGCCAGCCAAGGCAATTTAGTCATGGCCGACACCGGCACCGCACGCATTTACACCGCAGGCAACACCGGTATGCGCACCTATGCCGGCAGCGAAGAAGCCCTGCCAGACTACGGCAGCCTGCATCCTGACTCCGTAGGTGATACCGGTTTGTTTATCAATAAAGTGTATTACCCCGAAGGCGGCGGCGACATTCGCATCAACACCGGTGGCGATATTCAAGGCTCCAAAAGCCACCAATTGGTGAACGAATGGCTGCACCGCGCAGCGGGGGTTTTTGAACTGAAGCAAGATTCCGCCACAGGTGAAGCTGGCACCGTAACGCGCAACATCACCACCTGGGGCATCGGCTTTCAGGACTTCAGCCAGGGCATTGCCAGCCTCGGCGGTGGCAGCCTCAGCATCAACAGTGGCGGCAGCATTAACAACCTGTCCGTCTCCTCCGCTAATACCGGCAAAGCCGTAGGCGAAGGCTTAAACAATAAAGTGCAGCAAAGCCAAAGCGGCGCGGTGAATATCCAGGCCGCAGGCGACATCAACTCCGCCCGCCTATACACCGCCAACAACCGCCTAAATGTCACAAGCCTAGGCCAAATGGGCCACACAGAAGGGGAGCTGGCCACCATTCTCGCGCTAGGGGATGCCCCGGTACAGCTCACTGCAACCGGCACCTTGCAGGTTGAATCGGTGTTCAACCCAACACAAATAGCCTCCGCCTACCAACAGTTCGGCAGTAACCCAGAAGCCGCACTGGAAGCGGCCACGCGGGACTATGCCCAGGTACAAAACTACTTTTCCACCTATGGCCGCCAAAGTGCCGTGGCCTTTACCAGCCTAGCCGGTGATGTTCAGGTGATAAACAGCCAAGCCTTAGTGAACCAGTCCTACCTGTCAAAAACACCTGCCGCAGGTAAAGATTGGCCTTTGCTGCCCGGCTTAAATTTATTGCCCAGCCGCTTAGACATCACCAGCTACCAAGGCGATGTCATCTTGAACAGCGGTTTGCTCCTGGCACCTGAAGTACACGGGCGTTTTAACCTCGTAGCCGGTGGGAATCTTTTGGCGGACAGCATCGGATCAAATTCGGTGGAAGTTCACCAGCTGGATATAGCCCCGGAGCACTTCGGCACACTCGATCAGCCCTTGTATGAGAACCCAGATTCCCCACTGCTTACGGCATTGGATGAGCTGTGGAACAACAGCAGTTCGGGGTTGGTTTGGATACAAAACAGCCAAGGGCACGCCGCCAACTCACTCTTCAAAGCCGACCCTATCAACAACTGGGTTTACACCGGCCTTGGGGATGTGGGTAAAACGCAGGGCAGTGAAGGCCGGTTCATATTTGCCAGCGCCAAAGGCTTGGATATCAGCGCAGGCCGCGACCTATCCAACACCAGCCTCATCATCCACCACCAAGACGCCAGCCAGCACTCAAGCATCACCACGGGCCGCGACCTTGTTTTTACTGAAACCCGCGCCAGTGAAAGCGACAACAGGCTGAAAAACGACCAAAACAACGGCATATTAATCCTCGGCCCCGGCAGCCTGCG
The DNA here is from genome assembly GCA_041179125.1 of Pseudomonadota bacterium. Taxonomy (GTDB): domain Bacteria; phylum Pseudomonadota; class Gammaproteobacteria; order Pseudomonadales; family Cellvibrionaceae; genus CAMCXE01. The sequence goes on from JBEGTZ010000072.1 coordinate 27,790, forward strand.
GGTGCAAGCTGGGCGGAATATTTCGTTTGGTACCACCGAGGGTATTCAATCCTTAGGGCAGGGCGAAATCGACCCGAATAAACTCACCAAATACAACCCCTACCTGCCAGACAAAGCAGCAGACCTGTTCATCTCCGCAGGCGTTAACCAAACCCCAAACTACGCTGGCGTGATAAAACAGTACCTAGGCGTCACAGCGGGTCAAAACGGCACCTTTATCGACCTGCTCAATGAAGC
>JBEGTZ010000073.1:0-5368 GCA_041179125.1 Pseudomonadota bacterium
TCGTTGACCGCTTCCCTTACCAGCTTTCCAGCTCCGCAAGCCTTCTTCCAAATCGGTTACCTTGGGTTCAACGTGTTCACGAAATATTAACCAATCTATGGTTGATAACAATTCCATAGCGTAGGGCGATTCAAACCCATCAATAAGCTTCGATGTCACCTCTAACGATTTTAAATAGGGTTTCATATCTTCTCCGGCGAGGTAGGTTTTCAGATAATCTCGCTGCTTATCCTCGAACCAAATGATATCCAATGGCCCCGCATCACTGATACGTTTATCGCAATGCAAATAACTGCCATCTAAACTAGTTAACAAATGCCGCAGTCTGTCGGCATAAGGGCCATATAGATTTGCTTCGAAACGAAGGTCCAACGGGTTATCGGGTGCGAATTTTTCGATTGCGCGTTCAAGAAACCAAGCCAGCTTTTGCACTTCCAGTAAGCTGCACTCCATGCCCAATACCCAGTAGCGGCGCACGAGCTCTGCAATCATTGCGCGAGCGGGCGTTAAAGTTTTTACGCCCGCACGTTTAGCAACATTTTGATATTTTGTGGTTGGTTCAAACACAATAATATCGACGTTGCTTAAATCGGATAGCGCATTTTCAATTTCACGTTTTACATCAGCCCAATCTAACTTGCCGTTGCCTGCGCCTAAAGGTGGGATGGCGATGGATGCAATGTTGTTTTCAAGCAAAAAAGTTTTTAAGTCTTGTAAGCCGTCTACAATCCATTCCATTTTTGATGGGGCGCGCCAATGTTGTTTGGTGGGAAAATTAATAATCCACCGCGGGCCCATTAACTCGCCCGTTTCGGTAATAAACATTTGGCCAGTTTTTACGTTCTTGGCCTTACAGGCGGTAACATATTCCGCCATGTTTTTGGGGAACCTTTCTTTAAACATGAGCGCAATACCCTTGCCCATAACACCCACGGTATTCACCGTATTAACAACGGCGTCAACATTCGCATCGAGTAAATTACCTTGCGTATAGCGGATCATTAGAAATACCACTCTGTCATTTTGCGCACATCAAGGTTTAGGCCGCGATTAGCCAATTGCCTTTCAATGTTTGATTTTAATTCGTCGGTATAACACACAACACCCAAAAGACTTGTAACGGGTAAATGCTGCGCCACCAAAGCCTCAGCCTGATAGCGCTCCACTTTATCGGGGTCGTCGGCATTGCGTTGAAAGCTTCGGGTTTGCAGCAGTGGCCAATCAATCACATTAAGCTGTGCTGCATCACTAAAAAATTGCGCGGTCGCGACATACGCATGCCGATCAGTGAATACACACGTATGTTGGTCAGCATTCACTTTATGCACGCTCGACACCAATATAACAATCTCTTCATTACTGCGCGCTTGAACGCCGCCGCGACCGGTATAAATGTTATACATCATGGGCGAAAACGGCGTGAAGTAGAAAGGCACGTAATCATTCAGGGTGCCACCTGGGGCGATAGGCACGAGCTTATGATTGCGACGATCGATAAGTTCAGGGTTGCCGATATTGACCCAGTTGGGCGCGCGCAAGGCGCTATTGGCGCAATGCACCCCGTTGTCCAGAATCCAAGGCAAATTGTCGCGATGGATAATTCGCCAGATCAGCGCTTTCTCTGGGTTTAGGTTGGGGTAGTGGTTCATCTTGGTTTTAATAAGATCCTATTGCTCATAGTGACGTTACTTACGCGTAAGTAACTACAGTTTGATACGCACCCTAGTATTTGTCGAATTAAACCTTGTGGCGGCAAGGTGAAGCGCAGCTCCCTCACCCTAGCCCTCTCCCAGAGGGAGAGGGGACTGTGCGTACTAACCCTGGAGACCTTGCTTTTAGCTCCCTCTCCCACTGGGAGAGGGTTGGGGTGAGGGTAAGAAGAGGCGCAAAAAATAGGTCAAAATCCTTAACTTAATGACATTGGGTTGGGGCGCGTAGCCTGAGGAACGAACCCCAACATGACCCTCTTACACAGCACAACAACACCAGCGGCAAGATTATTTTTATAAATTAACCGCAGCGTATTCGGATATTACCAACGTTGGGGTTCGCAAGCTCAGCCTACGCGACCCGCCGCAACCTACGATTTACACAATGCCCGCTTTTTGATTACGCGGTGACTTGTACTTTGCCGGTGAGGAGGTCTTGCATTAGGCCTTTTTTTACCATCTCGTGTTTTGACAGTTCTACTTTTTGGATCGAAACTTTTGAATCCAACGCATCAATAATTTTTGAAATTTCGGCCTGTTCATTAAGAGAAGGAAATAAACATTTCAAACTTGCAATAGTAGGCAGGTTTAACCCCGCTTTTGCTCCAGTGTCATTGTATTTCTCGAATTGAACTTGCCCCGAATGAGAGCTCAAATAATTTCCAGTAAAGCGAGGATTACATTGGCTTACTAACCGAACCAAAGCGGTATGTTGATTAATATAAGCTCGCTCAAATCCTTTGGGCACCACTCCAACGATTCCCAAATCAGCGGTAATAGAGATTAAAATGTCTCCATCGAGCAAACGAGTTCTCTCACCTTCGGAGCCACCGCCTATATCCACATATTTAACGGAGTCCCATCGGAAGTTAATGTGCTCACGAGTCAGATTGCTAATTCGAACAAACAGATCTCCGCTATCTGCATAGTAAGCCGCCCAATCCCTTGACCCGCTAGTTATTTTTTCCGCGATCTCTCCCAATGATACTGTCCTCCACTCCCTAGGCACCCATCCCAATTCTGTCTCCTTATAAAGCTCTGGCGCTTCTTCAAAAGAGGGGCGGAGTTGGCCGTGGTTGGGGTTGGTTTCGGGTGTGCCGCTGAGGTCTATGCCGCGCGTAAATAAATCGGCCATCATACCTTGTTTTATAGCGGTGTATTTGTCGATTAGAGCTTGGGTTTGTTCGATTAGGTTATCGACGGCAGTTAAGATTTTGGCGATTTTTTGTTGTTGAGACATGGGGGGCAAGATAACTTTTACGTACTTTAGGTCTGCCAAATTGATAACTTGCTGAGCAGACCCTGTAGATTTTTCAAACAAAAAATATTTCCCACTCTCTGATAGCAAGTAATACATAACGAACGTATTACAGACCTCGTTTTTCAACCGTATCAAAGCCGCCTGACGAGCAATATTCGCTCCTTTAAGGGAGCTAGGGACAATTGCCACCTCACCCGGATACCCGACTAACGACATTACTAACTCGCCGCCATTCAATAAGGTTCTTTTGTAACTTGAGGATATTTCTTTTGAAATAGTCCTTAATTTTTCTATAAATATTTTTCCGTTAAAAATGTCGCCTCCACGAATAAACAGAACTCCATCTTGTATTTCTGGCCCTGGTTGGACTACGCCATATGTAATGGAAGAATCAGGGGATATCAGATCAGATAGATAGCACTCCTGCCAGTCAGCAGGATGGCGGTGAATTGCTGAGCGGACATCATTCATAACCTAGCTCCCGCATAAATCCATTTAACAACACCGCCTGCTTATCCCGCTCGCCCAATATCTGCTTCACCGTCACCGCATATTTGTTATGCAGGTTCTCCACACTTTTAATTAAGTCCGTAGTGAATGCTCGCAAGTAAGCTTCCAGCTCCGCTTGCAACTCCTGGCGAAAGCGCGCCTCGATTAAAACCTTCGCTTCCTCGGCACCAATCTTTTCCCGCGCGGCGGCAATTAGATCATCGCGTTTTTTCTCGTTATCTTTTAGCCCGGCTTTTAGAGTTTTAAGTTCCTGCTCCAAACCGGTGTGAGTTTGTAGCTGTTGCTCTATTTGGGTTATGGCTTGTTCACGCTGGTCGATTTCTTTTTCGATCTTTTTCGCGCGCGCACTTGCGTTACTGCTAGTGTCTTTTTTCAAATACCGCAGCTCTTTTTTAAGGTCGCGCACTTGGCCGTTGTGGTCTTTAAGTTGGTCTTTTAACTGGCTAACTTGTGCTTTGGGTAATGCGCCGCCTTCGAGGTCAACTTCGCTTACTCCTTCTTCGCCATCCTCGCTTTCGCTGGCTGCAGAAAATAAAGCTTCTAATTCATTAATGCGCGCCCGGTCTTGCTCTATGCCTGTTAATACTTCGGGAAATTGCGATTGCAGAATTTGTTGTTCGGGAATTAATTCGGCGTTCCAACCGCTGTTGGCGATGGATTTTAAATCCGCTTCTTGTTTTTTAAGGTTGTTGGCCAGGGCGCCGCGTATTTTGTAAATATCCAATAGTTGTTCCGGCAAGAGCGCTTGTACAATGCTGTTAAGCGCATCGCGGCGCAGAGCAAATACACCTTTGGAGCCGCGCAGCTCATCGCCCAATTGATAAAACTCCGGTACAAATTGCTCATTCCACCATTGGGTAACGGCATTTATAAAATGCTGGTGTTTGGTAACCAGGCTGGGGTGGGCTTCTACCAGGGTTTTAATGGCGGCTTTATTTAAAATGTCGGCGGCAAAGTCGAGATAGTCTTTTGAGTTAGTGCGCTCGGTAAATAAGGCTTGTTTTAAGCCACTGTAATTGTGCCAATGGTGTGCCAGTGCATTCACTTCCTTTGCCGGTATGCCACCGTTTAAGTGGGCGCGTACATCTTGGGGTTCCGGTGGCGGGCTGTTATCCACATAGCGGCGAATATTTAAATTAAATCCTTCCTCGGCTAAGGCCTCGATACTAATACGCTTGCCATAGCTGGCAATATCCTCACCGCCTGCGGCGAGTGCTTTATAAACGTGGGTAATTTTTTCAATATCTTCCGGCCGTAAGCTGTTTTGATTTTTGCCTTCTTTGTATTCGCGGTCGGCATTAATAAAAATCACGTGTTTGCGTTGGGCGGCATTATTTTTATTGACCACCAATACACAGGCGGGAATGCCCGTACCGTAAAACAGGCCTTGAGGCAGGCCGATCACGGCTTCGAGCAAACCGTCTTCAATCATTTTTTGGCGGCAGGCGCGCTCTTCACCGCTGCGAAATAACACGCCGTGGGGCATAACCACCGCCATGCGGCCAGTGTGTTTTAGGCTCGCCACCATATGTTGCACAAACATCAGGTCGGCTTTTTTACCGCCTTCGGGCAGCCAGGTGTGAAAACGGCTGGTGAGGATCATGTCACTGCGTTTGTAGTTTTGCGAAAACGGCGGATTGGCAATTACGCGGTCAAACGCGCGCAGCTCGCCATTTTTGGTGTGCTGGGGTTTAGACAGAGTGTCTTCGTTTTGAATATCCGCCCCACCGGCATCGTGCAAAATCATATTCATTTTACAGATAGACCAGGTGCCGTCGTTGCTCTCTTGGCCAAACAAATGCACATTGCGCGCGTTGCCGCCGGTTTCTTCCACGTATTGTTTGCTTTGAATCAGCATACCGCCAGAGCCACAAGTGGGGTCGTAAAT
>JBEGTZ010000074.1:0-13183 GCA_041179125.1 Pseudomonadota bacterium
GAATAATGTACTAAAGTGACGCTTGGATGTTGATTTTTTGTGTTCTTCTGACTTTTTCATGGTGACCCTCGTTTGATGGTTTGTACTTTAAACGAGTGTCCGGGGGATGGGGTACAGATCAGCTGCCCTCGCGAGCGCAGGACGATAGTCTGGAGGATTTAATGCCTTGGGCGGTTAAGGGATAGGTGGGGTTTGTTGGTCGCTTACGTTCTTTCTGTCGATACTTTCAGATAGCGGTGAGGTGAATTTGAATCTTTGATGAGTGCCTCTTATTTCGCCTAGCTGAAATTCGGTGCGGTTAACAATAATGGATTCTTGTATGAAATCTATGTTTCCTTTTCTAAAAAACTGGTAGTTAAATCCATCTAGCTGTTGTTTATCTATGGATGGGAATATGATTGTTGGAAGTTTTAGTGTTGATAATTCTTTCAATATTTCAGGTGATTCTAGGCTGTTTTTTGTCTGGTGGTCTAAGAAATAAAAAATACCCCTCGTGTTGATGTTGCCAATGTTTTCTTCAATGTCTTTTAAGCCGCTGCGAGCGCTTTGAAGGAAATCATTTTCAATAACAATTCTATTTTTTATTAACCGTGTGAGAATAAAGATGTAATCAAAACCTTCAAGATTGTTTAATGAGTTGACGGTTAGTGGAATATAGTTGATTTCGCACTTAAGTTTTTCGAGTTCAGTCGTTATCGTTCGGTGGTCATAATTTTCCCCTATTGGATTCGCGGTTAATATTGCAATGCGCTTTGTTGAATTGACTAATGTGCTTGCTGGAGTCTTTGTTGTCAGTATGTCCGTTGCCGTTGCCGTTGCCGTTGCCGTTGCCGTTGCCGTTGCCGTTTCCGTGGTTTTATAGGTGGATGAGCTAATGGTTGCAATAGTATCTAATAAAGGTTGGCCGAACTCAGAAAAGCCTATAAGCGAGATTGGCAAATTGGTTAGTTTGGTTGAAATTAAAGCTCTGTCGCCTTCGCGCGCAAGCACATAGTGGGTTTCAGTATTCCCTGCAAAAATTTCATGCTGAATTGCAATTTGATGTAATAATTCGGCGTCCTCCAGGCTGCAGCCAATAAACAGTAGGGTTGATGTTTTGCATAATGAACGAAAAGTGCTTAGCGCAGCCCGGTAATCTGGGTCGATGTCAATGTATAGTTTGCTGTAGCTCTCGCTAGTTAAAATTATACTTTCGGTATTGTCTAGCTTTCCATGTAAGTGCCAAACTACTGGTGTAGTCCTATTTGATTCGAAATTAGCTAATCCGCTCTTGGCCGAATTATCTAGTTCTGCCAAATTGGCAGGGCTAGGGCAAGAAAAACGCATTACCCGATCATAATTTAGAGTGATAATCCGATTGCTTAAATCCCAAATCGCTTTAGGTAATTGCAAGCTCTCATCCTTTATTTCTTCCCTGGCTATATTAAAGTTTTCGTCAAAAAACTTGTGCCACAAACTGCCTGTTAATCCCTTTCTAGCATAATCTGCCGCATTTTGAAATTCATTTAATGCGATTGAAGATTTTATAAGGTTTACATGATGCTCTTTGTTTTCTTCAACCAATTTTGCTGCGGCTCGCTCAAGTAATTCTTTCCAGCTTGGAAAGGGTTTTTCGCCATTAATCTTCATTAACGACATCGAGACCCCGGCACCTACAACAGGTATTAATTTTTTATTAGCGAAGGCTTGTTTGAGTGAGCCAGGGATTTTAATGGTCATGAGCTTTCCTAGCGACAGAAAACTGCCAAGCAGATTGTTAGGTGATTTAAGTAGAGTATTCTATTTAAGTGGCTTTCCTAAGTTAGTCGTGCGGCCTTCATATTTCCGGCCGTTACCGACTTGCGTAGAAACCGATAGCAAAAAGGTATTAGGCGGCACTTGAATAATAGGGGGCCAATCAAGCCTTTATACTTTAAATAAATAGCCCCGACAAGCAACTAGAACAAGCTAAATACCATCTTTCCAAATTGTTCTATTATCCACAAAAAAACCGCCTTATTGGCGGTTTCTGAATGAATTTACAACAAGCCTAGAGCTTAGGACAACCTCTCCCTAAAATCCTCATACCCAAATCGCTTCACAATTTTCAGCTCATCGGTAACCGAGTTATACAAAGCAATAGCCGGCAAAGGAATCCCATTAAACGTACTGTTCTTCACCATGGTATAAATCGCCATGTCTTCAAACATTAACCTGTCACCTACTTGCAGGGGCTTGGCAAAGCTGTAGTCGCCAATCACATCCCCGGATAAACAACTCGGCCCACCTAAACGGTAGGTGTGGGCGAGTTCTTCTGGCTCGCCGCTGCCGGGTATGCGCGGGCGGTAGGGCATTTCTAATACGTCGGGCATGTGGCAGGTGGCGGAGGCATCGAGTATGGCCAGGTTCATGCCGTTCCAGCTGGTGTCTAATACTTCAGCCACAAAAATACCGCAATTTAATGCGATGGCTTCGCCGGGTTCTAAATACACTTGCACGGCGTATTTTTGTTGGAAGTGTTTAACCCGCGCAATCAATGCATCCACTTGATAATCAGCGCGGGTGATATGGTGGCCGCCGCCGAAATTAATCCATTTAAGCTTTGGTAAAATCTGCGCGAATTTAGTTTCGATTACATCCAGTGTGCGGCGCAGAGGTTCGAAATCCTGCTCGCATAAAGTATGAAAATGCAGGCCGTCAATACCGGTTAAATCTTCTCCTTCAAACGCGGCAAATGGAATGCCCATGCGCGAGCAGGGCGCGCAGGGGTCGTACATGGCCACTGCGCCTTCAGAATGCTCAGGATTAATTCGCAAGCCAAAGGATAATTTTGGGTTTTTTTCTTGTGCGGCGAGGGCTTGTTGTTTGTAGCGCTGCCATTGGCCGAAGGAATTAAATACTACGTGGTCGGACAGCTCTAAAATAGCCGCCATATCTTCAGGCCGGTAGGCGGCGGCGTAGGTGTGTACTTCGCCGCCGAATTCTTCCCGGCCTAGGCGCGCTTCAAATAATCCGCTGGCGCAGGTGCCCGTTAAATACTGTTTTACCAAGTGGTTTACGGCAAACATAGAAAAGGCTTTTAAAGCCAACAAAACCTTTGCGCCGCTTTCCTCCTGTACGCGGTTAAGAATTTGCAAATTGTGTTCAATTGCAGCTTCATCCACCACGTAACAGGGGCTGGGTACGCGGTTTAAATCAAAATTAACCAGGGTATTTAACGGGTTGGCCATAATTAAACGTTTAATCCTGTGTTGGATAATTCCACCACTTCCCAGGGCAGGCCGTAGCGGTTTAAATCTTCCATAAATGGGTCTGGATCAAATTGTTCCATATTCCACACGCCAGGTTTTTTCCATTTGCCTTCTAAAATCATTTTGGCGCCGATCATTGCCGGTACACCGGTGGTGTAGGAAATGGCTTGGGACTGCACTTCCGCGTAACACTCTTCGTGGTCGCAAATATTGTAGATATAAATAATTTTTTCTTTGCCGTCTTTAATACCCTTGGCAACACAACCAATACAGGTTTTGCCTTTGGTTAAAGGCCCGAGGCTGGAAGGGTCAGGCAATACGGATTTTAAAAATTGCAGGGGGATTACTTCCACACCGTTGTACATAACAGGCTCAATGCTGGTCATGCCGATGTTTTGCAGTACTTCTAAGTGTTTTAAATAACTCTGGCCGAAGGTCATCCAAAAACGCGCGCGTTTGATCTCAGGGAAGTGTTTAACGATGGATTCGAGTTCTTCGTGGTACAACAAATAAATATCTTTCTCGCCTATTCCGGCGGGAAATGTGTAGGTGTCTTTGATGGACATAGCATCAATTTCTACCCACTTGCCGTTTTCCCAGTAGCGACCCTTGGCGGTTACTTCGCGGATATTAATTTCCGGGTTGAAGTTGGTAGCAAAGGGTTGGCCGTGGTCGCCTGCGTTGCAGTCGATAATATCCAACTCGTGAATTTCATCGAGGTAATGTTTTTTAATGTACGCGGTATAAACGTTGGTAACGCCTGGGTCAAAGCCGGAACCCAACAGTGCCATCAGGCCTGCTTTTTGGAATTTCTCTTGATAGGCCCACTGCCAGCTGTATTCGAATTTGGCGATATTAGGTGGTTCGTAATTGGCGGTATCTAAGTAATCAATGCCTGCGTTTAAACAGGCATCCATGATGTGTAAATCTTGGTAGGGCAGGGCAACGTTAATGACTAAATCGGGTTTTTCTTTTTCTAATAATGCCGTTAATTCCGGCACGTTGTCAGCATCCACTTGGGCGGTGCGAATAGGGCGCTTTAATTGCGCGGCTATGGCTTTGCATTTAGATTCGGTGCGGCTGGCGAGAATAATTTCGCTGAAGGTATCCACCAATTGGACGCACTTGTGAACGACTACGCCGCCCACGCCGCCTGCGCCGATAATTAATACTTTGCTCATAAATTGTTCCTCCGGAAGTGGGGGTTATTTTTCGTAATAGGTATAGCCGCGCATACTGGCGGAAAATGCATTCATAATTTTTAAGCGTTCGGCGGCGGTAATGCGGCCTTCGCGCACGGCGAGTTCTGCGGCGCGGCGGAAGCGTTCTTGCATTTCTTTGGGGTGGTATTCCACATAACTTAAAACATCGGCAATGGAATCGCCCTCAATTTCATGCACAAATTCATAGCCGCCACCTTCGGTTAAGCGCACGCTCACCACGTTGGTATCACCGAATAAATTGTGTAAATCGCCTAGGGTTTCTTGGTAGGCGCCTACTAAAAATGCGCCTATGTAATATTCTTCGTTATCTTTAAGTTTGTGCAAAGGCAGTGTGCGGCGCGAACCGAGCTGATCAACAAATTTATCAATTTTACCGTCACAGTCGCAGGTGATGTCGGCAATAATTGCTTCTCGGCTGGGCTTTTCATCCAGGCGGTGTATAGGAATAACCGGGAATATTTGGTCGATGGCCCATACATCCGGCAAGGATTGAAACAAACTGAAATTGCAGTAATAAATATCGGATAACTGCTCTTTTAATTTGTGGATTTCTTTAAAGCCTTTGGGTGCATCTTCTGCAAGTGCCAGCAGGTTATGCATGACTTTTAAAAATAAATTTTCCGCCAGGGAGCGCGAGCGTAAATTTACTTGGCCGCGTTTAAACAGTTCGCGAATTTCATCCCGGTAAAAAAGTGCGTCGTTATAACACTCTTGCAAATTGCGCATATTGGCGGAGGTGACCAAATCTTTAAGATTGTGGATCATTTGGTTTTCAGTTTCGCCAATGGTTTCCGGCAATGGGCCAGGCTCAAAAGTTGCCACGTCTAAAACGTTAAATATCAATACAGATGAATAAGCCACAGTAGCGCGGCCAGATTCTGTAACTATGGTGGGGTGCGGTATTTTATTGGGGTCTAGTGTGGTCATTACCACGTCGACAATATCCGCGCAGTATTCTTCTAAAGTGTAATTGCGCGAGTGCATATAGTTGGTTTTTGAGCCGTCGTAATCAACCGCTAAACCACCGCCTAAATCCAAATAACCCATTGCAGCGCCTTCGCGGACTAAATCCACATACACCTGGCAAGCTTCAATAACACCGGTGCGAATATCGCGAATATTGGGAATTTGTGAACCTAAGTGATAATGCAATAATTGCAGGCAATCCAGCATATTTTCGCGTTTTAAATCATCCACGAGTGTAATAATTTGCGCGATGGATAAACCAAAAATAGAGCGGTCGCCACTGGTGGCATTCCAGTGGCCGCCTACGATAGAGGCGAGTTTTACGCGGGCGCCAATTAAAGGGCGGATACCTAAAGCGCGGCTGCGTTCAAGAATAATGGGTAATTCGGATGGCGTCTCAATAACAAAAAATACGCGATAGCCCATTTTGCACGCTTGCAGGCCTAGGTCGATAAATTCTTCGTCTTTATAGCCATTACACACGATGCATGCATCGCGGGATTCTAAATGCGCCAGGGCAATAATAAGTTCAGGCTTGGAGCCGGCTTCTAAACCGTGGCCATATTTGGCGCCGACCTGCGCTATTTCTTCTATTACATGGCTTTGCTGGTTCACTTTAATTGGGAACACGCCACGGTATTCACCCTGATAACCGCTGTTGCGGATGGCGGTGCGAAAGGCTTCGTTCAGTTGGGTAATTTGCTGTTCTAGGAGATTTTCAAACCGTACCAGTACTGGGGTATCCATGCCGCGTGCGCGGATTTCATTGACTATGTCCAGCAGTGATACACAGCTGTCGTCTTTGAGGTCGTGGGCTTTAACGGTGATATCACCCTTAGCCGATACGCCAAAATACCCAGCCCCCCAGTCGTTTACGCCGTATAAATCGGCAGAGTGAGTGGCTGTCCACGCGTGATGCACCAGTTTATTCAATGTCGGAAGTCTCGCAGATTTGGGGCAAATGCCCAGTCTAAAGAAAGGATTTTACAGTTTTATGACTGCGCTAAGCGCACGACAAAACCCCGTTCGAAAAAGGCGCGAACTATCGCAGATTTTGGTGTGTTGCGCTAGAGTTTGGCGGCGTAAAAGATAAGGATTTTTAAGTCAAAGAAGTGGTGTTTTTTAATGTCGAGTTGTGATGTGTGAATTTGAAGCTTCTAATCTCGGTCTTTTGTAATCGTATTTTTCTGATATTTTAGGGTTAATTATTTTGTCAATTTTATGGTTGGCGGCTTCAGCCAAAAAGCGTATTTATTGTGATTTTAAAGCCTAAAAAATAGTATTTTCGAGGCTTAATTTTTAAATAGCGAATTTCCGTAGGTGCCTTTAATAGGCGGTTATTTCAACCTACAGGGTTAATTGTGCGGTGCGCTATTCTTTCACTCGCAACGTTAAAACATCATTCTTCTGGTTAAAATCCAGATGTTTTAAAAAACTCATCCCCAATAAAATATCATCTTTTGACGCCATGCCTGGATTGAGGCTGCCCCGAATATCGCGAATGATAATGTTGCCCAATTGAATACTGCTAATGCGGGTTTTAAAGACTTCGACAGTGCCATTAGCGGTGGTGGACATACCGCGCTCACCGGGCACTAAACCTAATTTTTGGCCCAGTTCTGCTGGAATGGCTACATCAGATGCCCCAGTGTCAATCATAAAAGTTACGGGTTGGCCGTTAATTGAGCCGTTGGCCAGGTAGTGGTGTTGATTGTTGGCTTTGAGAATGACTTCGGCTGGGCCATCCCCTGAAGTGCTGGTGACGTTTTGATTGGGGTTAATTTGGTCGCGCTCTTGATTGGCAAAATACAGCGTAAGCAGGGCTACCAAGGCTATCCAGCTGCCATTGATAAGCCAGCGAGCAATTTGTTGTTGAGGAGCATTCATAAGCGTGTGGGCAGGTTATAGGGAGTTACGAATCTTACAAAAAATGTTCTTAGCCAGGAGGGTTAAAGTATCAAACGGTCACATTTTTTAGATTTGATTGTGGTACATTGTCACTTGCTAATACTTTGGGCTGAATTCATACCCGGTGAATGACTAGACTGAAGACTGAAGCGCTGAGGCTTTGTTTAGATAAAGCCTCAGCGCGTGCTTGTGTTCGGAGAATAGCTATGACTGATCTTGCGAAAGTTGTGCGGTTGGAGGTAACTAATGAGCGTTTAACCAAGGCGCGTTTAACTCAAATCGCCGGAGCGCTTCAGCGCTGCCTGGAGCAATCGCGGATATTTTTAACCCCATTAATTGAATCCTGCTTGGATCGTTTTGACGATCAACTTTTTAACTTGGCCGATAAATCGCCGAATAATCAAGATCAAAACACGTATTTTAATGCAATGCGCCGGGTGCGCCAGCAACGTAGTGCTTTCCTCAAGCGTTTCAGTGCGCGTCTTCAAGAGGCCTTTGCACGCCTTGATGGAACAGAAGTAACACCGGCAAACCCACCGAATACCGATACGCTAGCTCTGATGCGTTACGAAGAATTAGACGAGCTGATCGCCGTTGAGTCTATGATCACACAGGCCCATCGCGCCCACGCGGATGCCATTGCGCAGCTATCGTTCCGCATGAACGGTTTAGGTGCCGTGTCTATCTATGCGCGCAATAATCCCATCGGGCCTGAATCTTTATGTCAGATGTTAACCGGTGCAGCTTTGCAATTTGACGTACCCTCTGGAATTAAATTAATTCTTATTAAGGCTTTTGATTTATGTGTTTTTTCTTCTTTGGGTGCTTTATACCAAGAGCTTAATGAATTATTAAACCAAGAACGTGGGCCAGCTCAAGCCGGTTTTTCAGAAATATCATCGGCTGAAAAAAAACCTTTGGCATCCAAATTAAATGAAAAGACCAATAAGGTTCCAGGCAATAATACCGATTCTGCGCCACATAATTTGGGTATTGGCGGAAGTTTTGATGACGAACTTGCTTCGGTACTTAATGAGCTGGCACAGAGTGGTGATTCTGACGGGCGACAGATTAGCCGTTCATTATCAACCGTTGCATTTGTCGATATTCTGAACGAATTACAACGGCAAATAATTTCCGAAGAAAGTGTATTGCAGCCCAATGATTTAATTGCCGCAATAAGTCAATATCAAGGGCAAAATATTGAACTAACACGCAATCAGCGTGAAACGGTTCATTTGGTGTCTCTGCTTTTTCAATTTATTTTAAATGAAAAAAACTTAGCCCCAGAAATAATACATTTATTATCACAGTTGCAAGTGGCAACCTGTAAAGTTGCATTAATTGATAATGATTTTTTTGCACAAAAAGGGCATGGTGTACGGCGTTTATTGAATGAAATGGCGCTTTCCTCGGTGGGTTGGGCGGGTAATCTTAATGACCCTTTGTACCTAAAAATAGAAAGTATTGTCGCTACTATTCGCCAACAATTTGATCGCGATCCCGCTATTTTTACCCGATTGCTAACTGAATTTACCGCCTTCATCGAAAAAGAAAAATGTCGCGCAGCATTATGTGAGCGCCGTTTAGTGGATGCCGAAGATGGTAAAGCGCGAGCGGATAAGGCGCGTAAACGCGTGTCGGTGGAAGTGGGCTTGCGTACAGATGGTTTTTTGTTGGCTGAACCCTTGCGCGAATTTATATTTACGGTGTGGTTCCAGGTTTTATTTGTACGCTGTTTGCGCGCGGGTAACGATAGTTTGCCCTGGCGTGATGGCTTACAAACACTTACGGATTTAGTGTGGAGCGTGCAACCGCTCACCACAGTGAAAGACCGTCAAGCGCTTATTATGATGGTGCCTAATTTGATGGAGCGCTTGCGTTTGGGGTTAGAAGATATTGCATTTGATCCTTTTGCTTCAGCTGACTTTTTTAGTCTGCTTAATCGGTTGCATCGTGATGCGGTTGCTGGTTTTTCGCCCTCTAAAAAAATCGAAACAATAACCCGTGTGCAGGATGGTGCTGCCAAACCTATACCACCAGAGGCCGTGGCAGTATTGTCGACTGAATTGATTATTGATTTGGGGTCAGATGATTTACATTGGCAGCAGGTGGCTACATTTGCACCAGGTTCTTGGTTCGATATTATTGAGCCAGAAAAACCCGTATTGCGTTGTCGTTTGGCTGCTGTTATCAAACAAACAGGAAATTTTATTTTTGTTAACCGCAGCGGCGTTAAAGTTGCTGAGCGTCATCACCAGCAATTGGCATTGGCATTAAAATCCGGTCAGTTGCGCCCTATTGATAGCAGTTTGTTATTTGATCGAGCATTAGAGGAAATTGTTGCGGGTTTGCGCAAAACGGCTAAATCGCCGTTGGAATTGCCTGAAGCTAAGCGTGATAAAAAGGAATAGTTTTTGTTCGTGCACTGAATTTAGCGTGAACAGACCCTTAGTAGCTGTGATTGATTTTGGTTTTTATATGCTCGTCCAACTCTTCCAGCTGCCCGTTATCGCGCATCCAATCGAGTACCGCTAGCCGTGTTGACAGCATGGACTCATAGGTTCTTAAAACACTCGAATTGGGTGTGTGCAAACGTTTGACTCGGTCTATGCGGTCTTTTAAAAAATTAACATCCTGTATTATTTTTAGGGCTAAATTTTGTCCGGTATTGGAATTTTGTTCGCGTATAAATGGTGATTCTTCAGGGGGAAAATTGTTCATCGGGTGCTCTCCATTAGGGTGAAGCCAGTGCCTATAGCGCAGCTTACTATTAAAATATTCTGAATATGGATGCGTATTAATTTTTGGTATTTATCCCCTGATCCATTTACTTTCTTATCCATTTTTATGCCTCCCTTCTAATATTGATCATTATTAGCTTCCGCTAGCCCCCGATTAAGCGCGATTATTTTTTTAAAGACCCTTCTAGAAATCCACTTTTCTCGTATAATTTTCGTCGTGCTTAGTCGGTCGTTTATACCGCATAAACCCACTCGTTCGGCTTTGGCATCCCTTGCGATCATCCTTGAAATTCCTACGATCTACAATACCTAAGTTTTCAGTATCGGATTAAACAGAGCTCTGTTTTGAGCAATTGGCATACGACTGCTGACTGATTTAAGTATGGTTTGATTTTTGTGCTCTGCCAGATTAATAACTTCAGCCTGTTTTTGCGCGTGTAATTAAGGTAATTTTTTACAGCGTTAAAGTCTATTCAGCTTAACCTTGAACGAATAGTCAGCTGAGGTGCGTAGTGGTAACGAGCATTTAAAATGCGAAAAAATGTAAATTTAACAGGAGGTTAAGGCTATGGCTCTGGGTTGGGTGCGATGAGTCAAGTATTTGTCTCTATTCGGAATCGCTATAAATAAAAACAGTTTACGTGTTGGTTAATTTTTTTTAATAAAAAAATAATCTGATCTTTTGGTTTTGTGGGCACCTCCGGAAATTCAATTTTCGTGATGATCGCAAGGCATTTTCGCGCGGAATGAGGGAGTTTATGCGGTATAAATGACCGATTGAGCACGAAAATAACGCAGCGAGTGCGCGAAAAGTGAATTTCCGGAGGTGCCCTTGTGCCTATTCATGCTTTGGTGCAGGTTGGTCGTTTCGTAATACGTAATGGTTGGCTTATAACTTTGCAGTTAAATATAATGAAATTTGCACTATAAAACAGGCCTATTTACTCTTTTTTGAGATACACTAAACGAGATTAGATCTGATTCAGCGAGGAAGTCATGACAGAAGAAATTTCCCTTTTTGATTTGGTATTAACCGGCCAGTTGGCGCAGGGCGTAGAGCGTTCTGATGTAGTAGTACACTTGTCACAATTATTTAAAATGTCACCGGAGAAAGTTGCACATCTGTTGGAAAGTGCGCCGGTAGTGCTCAAGCGTGGGTTGGCTTGGGATGCGGCTAAACGCTACCGTGTTGCCATTAAACAAGCAGGGGCATTAAGCGATATTAGGCCTTCCGAATCGGTTAATGCGGCATTAGTGGAAAACGTGTTGCCCGCTGTTACGCCACCTAATCCACCCGTTGAGCCTGAAAAAATAAAAAATGAATGGCTTCTGGCTGAGTTAGGTGCTGATGTATTAACAGAACAAGAGCGCGCACCGGTGGCGTCTCGTTTGGACGAATTCACTGATTTTTCGTTGCGTCCAAACCTTGGTAATTTATTAGATACAACTGAATATAAGCCTGAAGTACTGGCGCTGGCCAATTTGGGTGAGGCATTTGATTTGTTGCCAGCGGGAAGTGCGGTTTTGGCTGAGCACGAACGTGCGCTTCCTGTTGCTGCGCTTATTGCTACACCTGATTTTGATGTTGCTGTGTTGGGCGAGCGCTTATCTTCACCTCGTGAAACTTTTGCTCAAGTGCCTGATGTTTCTCATCTGGAATTAACACCTGAAAAGACCGGTGACACTTTGTAATAATTGACCTTTGTGGGAGGGGCTTAATTCTAACTATTTGTTGTTGCCGTATTCACATATTTATGTAGGCTTAGTGTGGTGTGGCTGGTAAGAGGCAAGCCATTGTAATAATTCTTCAAACGGCATAGGTTTGGCAAAATAATAACCTTGTATTTGATCACAGCCTAGGGCGATGAGTGTTTGCATTTGTTCTGCGGTTTCTACGCCTTCAGCAACCACTTTTAGGTTAAGAGTACGCGCAAGTTGCAGCACCATTTTCACGATATTAATCCCTGCCGAGCTCTCCATGTCCTGAATAAAACATTTATCAATTTTTAAACAATCCAATGGCATTTTTTGCAAATATCCTAATGATGAAAACCCGGTACCAAAATCATCAATTGCCAAACTAAAACCGAGATTTTTAATATTGTGCAGTAGGTGAATATGATTTTTATTGTTGACCATTTCTACCGATTCTGTCACTTCAATTTCTATGCTAGAGGACATAGCGGGGGTTTCACCCGTGACGCGTTGTAACATTTGGATAAATTCAGGATGTTGTAGTTGCACGACTGAAACATTAACGGCCATGCTCAGCCCTTGATAACCATGGGTATGCAGGTGTGAAAGATTTCGCATGGCTTGGCTTAAGACCCATTCACCGAGGCGGATAATAAGGCCGCTTTGTTCTGCTAGCGGGATAAATTCCAGAGGGGAGATAAATTGCCCCTGATTATTACGCCAGCGAATAAGTGCTTCAAACCCCATTACATGGCCAGTAGCTAAAGAAATTTTGGGTTGATAGGCTAAAAATAATTCGTTTTTATCGAAGGCTTGGCGTAACTCTTTTAATAGTAGTAATCTTGTTTTAGCTTCATCCATCATGATCGGATTAAAGAAGGCAATTTTTTCTTGATTTGGTTTTTGTTTGATATCTTTTAATACAATATTTGCGTATTTAAGTATTTCTCGAGCTGAAGATATTTCATACGACATGGGTGCGATACCGCAGCTGACATCTATAATTTGCAGCTCACCAGCAATTTCAAAAGGGTTTGAAAAGGGGGATAACAAACGCTCTTTATTGACGTGAGAAGTGGGGCCAAAAATGGCAAAAATATCAGCGCCTATGCGCGCTATGTGACTAATGGGTTTAAATCTATTTTTAAGCCGCTCCGCTACGGCAATTAATAAGCGATCGCCATGCTCTTGCCCAAGTACAGCATTTAAATCGGCGAAGTTATTAATATCAACTAAAGCCAAGGTGTATTCTATGGCGGTATTTTTTTTTAGTTGGGCATCTATGGTTTGTTCTAGAGCTAAACGATTAGGAAGATTAACCAGGGTATCGTGGTAGGCAATATTTTTTAATTGCTCTAAAAATGTGACGTTTTCTGCGCATATGGAAATATTAGCGCAGAATACCTGCAAAAGACTT
>JBEGTZ010000075.1:0-2969 GCA_041179125.1 Pseudomonadota bacterium
TGCCTCCATCATGACGCCGAAGGAAAAACTCGTCACCGTAAAAGAGGGTGCTTCCGCCGATGAAGTGCGCGGTCTGTTGCATCGCCACCGTATTGAAAAGGTCTTAGTGGTGGATAACGCATTTAACCTCACTGGCCTCATTACCGTAAAAGACATTAATAAAGCCGAAACCTACCCCAGCGCCTGCAAAGATGAAAACGGCAGCCTGCGCGTGGGCGCAAGCGTGGGCACAAGCCCTGATACTGACGACCGTGTAGCCGCTTTGGTTGCAGCCGGAGTGGATGTTTTGGTGGTGGATACCGCCCACGGGCACTCCAAAAATGTGCTGGATCGTGTGCGTAAAATCAAACAAACGTACCCACACATTCAAGTAATAGGCGGCAATATTGCCAGCGCTGAAGCCGCTTTGGCCTTGGTTGATGCGGGTGCTGATGCGGTAAAAGTGGGCATTGGCCCAGGCTCTATTTGTACTACCCGTATTGTTACGGGTGTAGGTGTGCCGCAAATTAGCGCTATTGCCAATGTGGCTGAAGCATTGCGCGGCACCAACGTGCCTGTTATTGCCGATGGTGGCATTCGATTTTCCGGTGATATTGCCAAAGCCATAGCCGCAGGCGCCCATGTTGTGATGATGGGTTCTATGTTTGCGGGTACTGAAGAGGCACCTGGCGAAGTTGAGCTGTACCAAGGCCGCACCTATAAATCCTATCGCGGTATGGGTTCTTTGGGAGCGATGGCGAAAACTCAGGGTTCATCCGATCGTTATTTCCAGGATTCTAACCAGGGTGCTGAAAAACTTGTGCCGGAAGGTATTGAAGGCCGTGTTCCGTATAAAGGCCCATTGCAGGCCATAGTGCATCAATTAATGGGTGGTGTGCGGGCCGCAATGGGTTATACCGGCTCACAGGATTTACCCACCATGCGCACTAAACCACAATTTGTACGCGTAACCACCGCTGGTGTGGGTGAAAGCCATGTCCATGATGTAAGCATCACTAAAGAAGCGCCTAATTACCCCATAAGTGGGCGATAATTCGTTTTTATTTTATTAAAAAACCCGCTTTGGCGGGTTTTCTTTTTCTTGGTACGAAGAGATTTTATGAGCACTGATATTCACGCCCAGCGTATTTTAATTTTAGATTTCGGCTCGCAATACACACAATTAATTGCCCGTCGCATCCGTGAAATTGGCGTATTTTCCGAAATTCGCGCCTTTGATATTAGCGAGGATGAACTAAAAGCCTATCAGCCTGCGGGAATAATTTTAGCCGGTGGGCCTGAATCGGTAACGCAGGGCGCCTCACCGCGTGCGCCCGCCTGTGTGTTTAATTTAGGTGTTCCCGTATTAGGTATTTGTTACGGCATGCAAACAATGGCCGAGCAATTAGGCGGCAAGGTTGAATCTTCAACGTTGCGTGAATTTGGTTACGCACAAGTGCAAGTACATGGGCAATCTGCATTGTTGGCGGATATAAAAGACCATTTAAATGCACAGGGCGAAAGCCTATTAGATGTGTGGATGAGCCACGGTGACAAAGTAGTTACCATGCCAGACGGTTTTGAATTAATGGCATCCACACCCAGTTGCGCCATTGCGGGTATGTATCACACGCAAAAACAATTATACGGCGTGCAATTTCACCCAGAAGTAACTCATACACTACAGGGCAAGCGTTTATTTGAACATTTTGTTTTGCAGTTATGCGCCTGCCCCGCTGTATGGACAGCCGCCAATATAGTAGAAGACGCCATTGCTAAAGTGCGTGCGCAGGTGGGGGCTGACCAGGTTTTATTGGGCTTATCCGGCGGCGTGGATTCATCTGTAGTAGCCGCTTTATTACATAAAGCCATCGGCCCGCAATTAACCTGTGTATTTGTGGATAACGGTTTATTGCGCAAAAATGAAGGCGACCAGGTGATGGAAATGTTCGCCAAAAATATGGGCGTGCGGGTGATTCGCGCCAACGCTGAAGCATTGTTTTTATCTAAATTAACCGGCGAAAACGACCCAGAAAAAAAACGAAAAATAATTGGCGGTGCATTTATTGAGATTTTTGATCAGGAATCCAAAAAGCTTAATGGTATTAACTGGTTGGCCCAGGGCACTATTTACCCCGACGTGATTGAATCCGCCGCCGCCAAAACCGGCAAAGCCCATGTCATTAAATCCCACCATAACGTAGGCGGTTTACCCGATGACATGGCTATGCAATTGGTGGAACCCTTGCGGGAATTATTTAAAGATGAAGTGCGCAAAATAGGCCTGGAATTAGGCCTGCCCTACGATATGGTATACCGCCACCCCTTCCCAGGCCCAGGCCTTGGGGTGCGTATTTTAGGTGAAGTTAAAAAAGAATATGCCGATATTCTGCGCGAAGCCGATGCAATATTTTTAGAAGAATTACACCAATCTGGTTGGTACCACAAAACTAGCCAGGCCTTTGCGGTATTTTTGCCGGTTAAATCCGTAGGTGTAGTGGGCGATGGCCGCCGTTATGAATGGGTAATTGCCCTGCGCGCGGTGGAAACTATCGACTTTATGACGGCCCGCTGGGCGCACTTGCCCTATGAATTATTAGAAAAAGTCTCCAACCGAATAATTAATGAAATATCCGGTGTTTCGCGGGTGACTTATGATGTCAGCAGCAAACCACCGGCGACGATTGAGTGGGAGTAATCTAGCAGTAAAAACACTTCGTAGGGCGCTCCTCGGTGCGCCACAGCACTTTATCCAGCATATATATTCTGAGGTCAATTATGTTCGGTCTATTCACACCCAAGCCCATAATTTCCGAAGCCAGCGCCAACTGGATAGAGGCCTGTTTTGCCTGGGCGAGCGAGCATTTTGATGGCGAGCGTTTTTTAAAAAACACCCAATTAATCCAGCCCACCAATGAATTTTTCCCAGGCCGCGTAGATTCCCCCTCCGTCATGGCCGAAACGGTTTTAAATCATGTCATTAATTACAG
>JBEGTZ010000076.1:0-7587 GCA_041179125.1 Pseudomonadota bacterium
GGGCTATGCGCCAACGCCTTAACTACCACCATGCCCAACACGGCGAGCAAAATAATGACAATCGCCAGAATGCCCAACATTCCAACCGCGCCTGCTGTTGCGCCTATTTCTTGGCGAATCATTTCACCTAAAGAGCGCCCGTCCCTGCGGCAAGAGGCAAATAATACCAAGGCATCCTGCACTGCGCCGCCCAAAACAACGCCCACTAAAATCCATAATGTGCTAGGTAAATAACCCATTTGTGCCGCAAGAATTGGCCCCACCAATGGGCCTGCACCGGCAATTGCCGCAAAATGGTGGCCGAATAACACCCATTTGTGGGTGGGTACATAATCCAAGCCGTCATTGCGTTTTTGCGCTGGGGTAAGCCGTGTATCGTCCAATTGCATGACTTTTTTACCGATAAATTTGGCATAAAAACGGTAGGCAATTAAATAGACGCACACTGCGGCCACCACAATCCAAAGTGCATTGACCGATTCACCTTGGTTAAGCGCAAGAATTGCAAAGGCCCAAGCCCCCAAAAGTGCCACGCCCCCCCAAAGGATCGGTGTTTTTAGGTTATTCATAGTTATCTCGTTGCGGGTGTTGATGGATATGAATGAGCAGCCGCAGCGGCGCGGCCAGAAAAGCGCGCCAGTGTACCTAACATTGGCTGTGAATTTCTAACCTGTACAGAAGAATTAGAAGTACGACACTTGTTGGGCTGTGTGTACAGATAGGCAATGAACCGGGTTAACCGAATGCCTCAATTTGAACTTAGAAGCATCATTTGAATGCACAAAAGCGGTTTAAGCTATTGGCTTGGATGGGGAATGGGTTGTTCAAATTTATAATTTTTGCTAAATAAAACTAAAGGGGTGTGCAAGCTGAGGTGATCGAGCCTAAGTCACGCGGTTGGATATCTATTGGCTGTACCCGGCGGGAGTTTTTGATTTTACACAAAATAATCCACGACTTGATCTGCCGTTGGAATAGACACTATTAACGGCTCGTCATCATGCACATCAGGCGCATCTAATTCGTTTAGATGTCCTTGCGTTTGATCGTCCCGTTGTTGACGCTGCCCGTTTACATCCGAGTGGGCAAGCATTACACCTTGCTCTTGCAGTAAATCTTTTAAACGTTGCATGGTTTGATCCATCGCCTCACGCACCTGTGGGTTATTTACAATAAAAGTTACGCTTACTTGTTCCTGGTGCGTATGTATTTTTACAGTAATAGGGCCAAGCTCTGGGGGATCTAATTGTATTTCTGCGGTATCGAGTTTGTGTTTGATCATCCAACCGGTTTTTTCAGCTAAATCAGGCGCAAGTTGTTGTTGATTAAACCGCAATTGAAAAAAAGATTTATTTTTATCTTCTATAGCCTGGCTGGCAACAAGGCTGCTCGTATCGACTTGGTTTACCCATTTGGAATCTTGAGGTGTACTGGGTGTCGGTGCGGGTTCTAACGCGGATCCATCGATTTTTCTTCCCTCCAATTGCGATAAATCACGAATAGCAGTATTGAGCGTATCACTCACACCCTTTAACGCCGGCGAAACAGCCGATGAAGTTTGGTTTATTAGTGTGGCAAATGTAGTTAACGCTTCAGTATCATCTGTGTTTTCTGTGTTTTCTGTGTTATCAGTAACTGTTGCGCTAACAACAGATAAAGTCAGTTGATCGTCACTAACAGCGGGAACTGGCACGGTTAAAGGTGTTTTTTGCTGAGACAACACTTGTGCAGAGGGCGTAATAGCCTGTGTTAATTCCGGTGTATTTGCGTAAATCAAAGATGTATTAGCTTGCGACGCCATGATATTTTCAGCGTCAGAGATAGGCACTAATACCTTTAAAATTTCACCGCCAATCTCCGCTGGCTTATCAACATTTCCAGACGCAACCTCTTGAACATGCTGAAGCCAAAATGACCACAGCGGGGTTTCTTCTTCCTGAATAAAACCATTTAATAATGAAAGGTTATCTTCATCTGCGGGCATAATATTTTTAAAAATACTTTTTATATCTTCAATTGCAGCGCTGTTAGCGTCAATCTCTGCTGGCTCCTTGTGTGAAAATAGCTCAGATGTGGTTTCAGTTGGTTCTTTAGATTCATTAGCGGTATCAGTTTTGGAGGGTTTTTGAAAAGATTCTTTTTGGCTTACCGTTTCTTTTCTGATTATTGTTTCTTTTTTGTTTGTTTCACTTCTGCTGCTGGCATCGCTTTGGTTATTTTTTATGGTTTCCCTGTTGCTTTCTACCCTGTGATTTGCAGCCTCCTTATAATTCAACCTTTCTTGGTTGTTTGTTCTTTCTGATATTCTGGCGGCTTCTTGCTGCTGCAATACCTGACTAAAATCACTGATGGATGTTTTTTGGGTATGCCGTTGAAAATTTAACTCCTGCATAACAGAGTTAGGCTTTGCAGGAGTATTATTTAACAACGGATTGTGCATAAAAAACTCCGAAAAAAACATTCAGAATAAAAAGCATTAATTTTAAATGGCATCCATGCCAACCACATAAAATATCCCAACTATTGACGCAGCAGCGACAACACTTGATTTGACGATGCATTGGCTTGCGCCAACATGGCTTGGGATGCCTGTTGTAATACCTGCGCACGGCTAAGCGCTGATGTTTCAGCCGCAAAATCCGCATCCATGATGCGTGATTTTGCTGATGAAGTATTCTCCGACACCACCAATAAATTATTAATTGTAAAATCCAGCCGGTTATTCGCCGCACCCAGCTGCGAACGTACATTATTAATAGATTCAAGCGCTTTATCTATCACGCCAATGGCTTTTTGTGCGTGCGCCGCAGTATCAATACTTACGTTAGCAATGGCGACACCAAAACGCCCGCCTGCTGTTGAGTTCGCATCAATCAAGCCCACTGTGGCAGGGTTAACATTAACGCCCAATTCAATACTAATAGGATTTTGATTCGTGCTGGTTAATTTTAGTCCTGCTTCAATAGTCAGCGCTAAAGTAGAGCCTGCTGTAACACTTGATGTAGTTAATGTGCCAGTGGAATTAGCTACATCTGAAGTGATAATTGCGCCATACAGTGAAGATGTTGAATCAAGAATACTATTGCTGGTAGCAGCAGCTAACTGGATGGACCCCTGATCAGATTCCAAAATAATACGTGTACCCGATAATCGTGCGCGCACTCCCGTCAAATCCGAATTTATATTAAATCCATCTACCACATCCGACGCGGTATCACCACTGGCAAGCCCCAAGTCCACCAATACACCGTTAATAACTAAATTATCAGCCGTACCGGATGCCACACTTAAATCTGCACTACTTAAATCAATAGCGGCCGAAGCAAACGCATTAGCAACAACTCCTGTTTCTACACTGCTGGCATTAATTGCATTTATTTTTCCTTGCAAACTGTCTGTATTTTTATTATCAATCACCAATCCATTAATTTTAATATCACCTACATTCCACGCGGTTGCCGCATTAGCAGACGTGACACCTACACCTGTAACCGTGCCGGGTTTTAACGATTCACGAAAACCTAAATTAAGCAAATCTGAAGTGGTTCCCGTAGCGCCCCGACTGACGGTTATAGGATCTCCATGTTTACTGGTAAGAATAATTTGCCCTTCAGCCGAATGAGTTATCCCTTGAGAGTTTACCGCCAAAGTGGGATCAAAAACATTCAACCCCGTTGCCTGCTCCACCAACTGCGAGGCAGCATCAGTCACTGCACCTGCACTATTTATGGCGTCAACCACAATGGTAGAACCATTATTATTTGTTAAAACCAAATACCCACCCTCATCCTTATCTGCACTTACAATCCCACCAGTAACAGAGATTATTTTTTCAATCAAGTCATCTAATGTTTTAGTGTCCGTAACATTAAATACGTTATTACCACTGCCATCGGCAGCCTGCACGGTTATACGTAATTTATTACCATTTTCCAACACTCCATTGCCAACCAAATCACCTTCCAACGATGTAAAACCCGTGGCAGCAACACCTAAAACATTTTTATTAATGTTGTCAATTAAATCCTGAAAGGTATCAACCGATCCGGTAAAAGAACCAATAGATTGCCCATTAATCAAAATATCTGTTTCATTTAACGTTATGGTAGATAAATCCGCTGTAATTTCTGCACCTAACACATCAACACTCACTGACCCCATTCCAAGCGTTTTAGAATCCATGGCCTGGATTGCAATATCAATGGTTTGATTCGCTTGTGAACCCACTTGTAATTGCACATCACCCAGGCTGCCATCTAATAATGTCTGCCCATTGAATGTGGTGGTTTTTGCGATTCGATCTAATTCAGCAATAAGTTGCTGTACTTCAGCATCTAATGTTGCGCGGTTAGAATCGTCGTAAATTCCGTTAGCGGATTGAATCGATAATTCCCGCATACGTTGCAATATGTTGGTCGTTTCATCTAGCGCACCTTCAGCGGTTTGAATTAACGAAATACCATCATTTGCATTTCGCACCGCCTGATTAAGGCCGCGAATTTGCGAGGTCATCCGATTAGAGATAGCCAAGCCTGCGGCATCATCTGCTGCGGTATTGATACGTTTACCCGAAGACAAACGCTCCATGGCGGTTGATAATTCGTTACCGGAACTTACCAACTGACGCTGAGCATTAAGCGAGGATACGTTGGTATTAATAACTAGAGGCATAGCGCTTCTCCTATTTTTAAAATCTTGCCGAATTATTTAATCAGTTATTTCTGAGTAGATCTTCGACCTTAACCATGCAAAAGCAATCGCCGTACCAATTATTTTATTTCTTTTATATCAATAACTTAAAAAAATATTTCCCTTATGGAATCTCGTGAGCGGCAAGAATTATCCTCCGGCAAACTCCAAACATTGCCGCAATTTATTCTCTTTGCAGTAAGTAGAGATTAATAACCCAGGCAATTTACCTAGGCTTATGGCGCTGCTCTATGGCTTAGTACACCACCCAATTTACCTAAAGGTCTATTAATTGAGCGTTATTCCATGCGCCCGATTAGTAGTACTAAAGGCCTCTTCAAGCTGTTAAAATGCATGCCATTTTTGGCCCCGTGCCAGCGCGCTTAAACTTTAAAACGAGATCCCTATGAGCCAACCCACCTCTCCCTCCTTAAGCTATAAAGATGCAGGCGTTGATATTGATGCTGGCAATCGCCTCGTTGATCGCATCAAAACCGTAGCTCAGAAAACCGCACGCCCAGAAGTATTAGCCGGGCTTGGCGGGTTTGGTGCTCTGTTTGAATTGCCAAAGGGCTATCAAGAGCCGGTGCTGGTCTCCGGCACTGATGGCGTAGGCACCAAGTTGCGCTTGGCGATGCAATTAAAAAAACACGACACCATCGGCATAGACCTTGTAGCCATGTGTGTGAACGATTTAATCGTCGGTGGTGCTGAGCCTTTGTTTTTCCTTGATTACTACGCCACCGGAAAACTCGACTTGGATACCGCCGCCGCCGTTGTTAGCGGTATAGGCGAGGGCTGTTTGCAGGCGGGCTGTTCATTGGTGGGTGGTGAAACTGCTGAAATGCCCGGCATGTACGAAGGTGAAGATTATGACTTAGCCGGGTTTTGTGTGGGCATTGTTGAAAAATCTAAAATTCTTGACGGCAGTAAAGTCAGTGCAGGTAATGCAATTCTTGGTCTCGCATCCAGTGGGCCGCACTCAAATGGCTATTCATTAATTCGAAAAATTATCGAAGTTACCGGTGCTGATTTAACTCAAACGATCGGCAATAAAACTCTGGCTGAAGCACTTTTAGCTCCAACACGTATTTACGTAAAATCTTTATTAAAACTGTTAAAAACCTACCCCGTCCATGCAATGGCACATATTACTGGTGGTGGTTTATTAGAAAATATTCCCCGTGTAATGCCGCCCCGCACCAAAGCGATGATTAATACCAACCGCTGGGTAATACCTGAAATTTTTAATTGGCTGCAAAAAGGCGGCAATATTAAAACCGATGAAATGCACCGCACTTTTAATTGTGGTATCGGCATGATTATTATTGTTCCTGTTGATGTGGCTGATGCAGCAAGCGAACTATTAACCCGCGAAGGCGAAACAGTATTTAACCTAGGTCAAATTCTCACCGCATCCAATGACGTGCCGTTTGTGGAAATTATTTAATGGCGGGAAACATTGTTGTATTAATTTCTGGCGGGGGCAGCAA
Organism: Pseudomonadota bacterium; assembly: GCA_041179125.1. GTDB lineage: Bacteria > Pseudomonadota > Gammaproteobacteria > Pseudomonadales > Cellvibrionaceae > CAMCXE01. The sequence continues at coordinate 6,183 of JBEGTZ010000076.1, forward strand.
TTTACAATCACTCATTGATGCCTGTAATAATGGGAAAATTGACGGGCGCATAGCGGCGGTAATTAGTAACCGTCCCGGTGTTCACGGTTTAGCCCGCGCTGAAGCAGCACATATTGCCCACCAAGTTATCGACCACACACAATTTGCACAGCGCCAAGATTTTGAAACCGCATTAACCGCAGCCATTAACCAATATCATCCGGATTTGGTTGTGCTTGCCGGGTTTATGCGTGTGCTCACCGAGCAATTTGTTACCACTTATTTGGGAAGATTAATTAATATCCACCCTTCCCTTTTACCCAAGTTTCCTGGCCTGCACACGCATCAACGCGCGATTGATGCGGGCGAAACACACCACGGTGCCACGGTGCATTTTGTTACCGCCGAGCTTGATGGTGGCCCTGCCATTATTCAAGATCGTGTATCGTTAGATACAAATGAAACCGCTGCATCCCTTGCCGCCAAAGTATTGGTGAAGGAACATCAAATTTATCCGCAGGCGGTACAGTGGTTTATTCGTGGTGAATTGACGTTTACTGCCGGGGCTAGCTACTTGCGTGGCAAATTGCTGGGACCTGAAGGTGTGCAGGCTTGGCAATAAACCTAGAAACCTCAGTTGAATCACCCAAGTCTGCGCAACTCCTCAGGCAGCATCTAGCAAAAGTTTAAAATTTCGAACAACCAATAAGGTTGCCCTTCATTTTTAACCTTCACTATCCGCTACCCGTGGCTTATACAGATTTTGGGCGCTCAACTGAGGTTTCTAGGTTAAATTTAACTAAAATATTCTCGGCTTTTTAGCGGTTTCGCACCTAATTTATGTGCCAGCGCCCGCCTAAATAATTTTTTAAGCACGCGCGCTAATGCTTCGCTTTTTTTACCTTCTGCTATAGCCAATAAATCATCGCCATAAAAAGCATCTACTATAGGCTGCGTGCCTACCCGCTCAAAACCTGAGTGCGCATTAAAGCAGTACCATGCATTATTACAAATAGGCGCGCCACCAAATCCTTCTTGGGTAAAACTAAATTCAAACCCCAAATGACAAATCAATTGCCACTCAAAATAGCGCAATGGTTGTTCAAGACCAGAAGACCCCGCCAATGCATTTATGGTGTTTTCATACGCATTAAAAGTGGCTGGCGCCTCTTCATCTAGCAACAATAAACGCTCGCACAACTCATTAACATAAAACCCACAAAACAGCGCCGAACCTTCAAGTGAGGCCGGGCCATTTAAGGGTTCGCAGGTTGTTAATATTTTTTGCTGTCCACGGGTTGACCAGGTGGCCTGGTAGGGGGTAAATGGAATTAACGGCGGTGTTTTTTTAGTTTTGCGCCATAACAGGCTAACTCGTCCTTGATGCTCAGTCATTAAATCTACCCAGTAACGCGAATCGCTAAAG
>JBEGTZ010000077.1:0-3204 GCA_041179125.1 Pseudomonadota bacterium
ACTCATTATCAGGCAATAAAACGCCCCCCGTCACATGCACCTCCGCCATAAAAATACTCCAAAATGCCATAAATAGTGCCGCCACCAAAGGCCCCACTACCACACCATTAATGCCAAATAATGCAATGCCCCCCAGGGTAGATAACAACACGATGTAATCCGGCATTTTGGTATCACGGCCCACTAAAATAGGGCGTAACACATTGTCCACCATGCCAATAACCAACACCCCAAACCCCACCAATACCCCCGCCTGCCAATGCTGCCCGGTGGCCAGCCAATAAAGTGCAATAGGCACCCAAACTAAAGCCGGGCCAACAGCCGGAATAAGCGAAGCAAACGCCATTAATACCGCCCAAAGCAACACACCGGGCATACCTAAAATCAACAAAATACCGCCGCCCAATGCGCCTTGTACCAAAGCAACGACCAAATTACCTTTTACAGTCGCGCGGGTCACTTCACCAAATAATGCAAATAACTGCCGCTCGCGTTTATCCCCTAAAGGCAGTGCGCGCACTAATAATTCTAATAATTGGTGCCCATCGCGCAGCATAAAAAAACTTAAATACAACATTAACGAAAAATCCAACAGCAAACCTGCGGCATTTTGGCCAATACTCAGTGCATGTTGTGCCGCAAATTTCCCGCCCGCCATAGCGGTTTCTACAGCCGATTTTTTCAGATTGTTTATATCAATACCGAATTTTTTCAAAAAATGTTGCGCCTGAGGAAATAACTCATTCATGCGCTCTAAATATTGGGCTGGGTCTATTGCGCCTTTCTCAAAATGGCTATAGGCCTCAGCCGCTTCACTAACCACCTGCCCCACCACGAATACCACCGGTAAAATAACCACCAAAATGCACACACACAAACTTATTAAAGCGGCACTGTTAGGACGATTGGGCATACGCGCCAGCAGGCGCAGGTGTAATGGATAATAAATAATCGCCAGTGCGCACGCCCAAAATATCGGCGCAAAAAATGGCTGGATCATCCATAAAAACCCCATGGAAATCGCAAGGAGCGACCAAAGAAAGGTGCGCATTTCAAGTTTGGCATTCATGGAGATTAACCTGAGGTTGGGAGTTGAGAGGGCCTGGTGTAAAATGCGGCTTTTACATAATTTGGAGAAGCCGGTATGCCATCGTTTGATATTGTGTCTGAAATTAACGCCGAAGAAGTACGCAACGCGGTAGATATTGCCAGCCGCGAACTAGACACGCGTTTTGATTTTCGCGGTGTGGAGGCCAGTTTTAAATGGAGCAAAGACGAAACCATATTGTGCGCCGAGGCGGATTTCCAACTGCTGCAAATGGTGGATATTTTGCGCAACAAATTAGTCAAACGCAATGTAGATACCAGCAGCATGGAAACCAGCAAACCCGTACATTCTGGCAAAACGTTCAGCCAAAAAATAACATTCAAACACGGGGTTGAAACCGAAGTAGCTAAAAAATTAGTCAAGCTTATTAAAGACAGTAAAATTAAAGTGCAAGCCGCCATTCAGGGCGACCAAGTGCGCATAACCGGCAAAAGCCGCGATGATTTACAAGAGGCCATTGCCCTAGTAAAAACCGCTGATTTAGGGCAACCGTTTCAATTTACCAACTTCCGCGATTAATTTATTTTTTCTAACTGGGATATGCGGGCCAATTAATGCGCCCGCACGCCCAGTAAAAAATTAACGCGCAAACACCACCGTTTTTTGCCCATTTAAAATAACCCGGTGTTCCGCATGCCAGCGCACCGCACGGGCCAACACTACCGCCTCTATATCGCGGCCTATTTCCACTAATTGTTCCGGTGTGAGTGCATGGGTTACGCGCTCCACTTCCTGTTCAATAATCGGCCCTTCATCCAATGCGGCGGTCACATAATGCGCGGTTGCGCCAATAAGTTTAACGCCGCGATCAAACGCCTGGTGATAGGGTTTTGCGCCTTTAAAACCGGGTAAAAATGAATGGTGAATATTAATGGCGCGGCCTGATAAAGCGCGGCATAAATCGTCGGATAAAATTTGCATATAACGCGCAAGGGCTAAAAAATCCGCGCCGGAGCTTTGCATTAACGCCAGCATTTGCGCTTCTTGCTCGGTTTTAGTTTGCGCAGTTACGGGCAAATAATGGTAGGGCACGCCGTACCACTGGGTTAAATCCCGCAAGTCATTATGGTTAGAAATAACCCCCACAATATCCACCGGCAACGAACCTTGCTTGGCGCTATTTAATAAATGGTTTAAACAATGGCCCCACTGGGAAACTGCAATTAATAATTTTGGCCGGTAGCCGCCATCGTGTAATTCCCATGTCATGCCATAGCGGTCGGCGATGGCGCTGAAGGTGGTACGCAAGGCTGCGATATTTTTCGGCCCCTCCACCGATTCCAACACCGTCCGCATAAAAAAACGTGCGGTGTACACATCTTCAAATTGCGAAGATTCACGAATGTTAAATCCTTGCAGAGAAAACAAACTCGCCACAGAAGCCACAATACCCGGCTGATCGTTGCAGCTGAATTTTAAAATCAATTGTGTGGCGGTTTTGCCGCCCAGCGCTGCGCCACCGGTAGAATCAGCGCCGCCCGTAGTGTGTAGTACCGTCATATCGCTTCCAAATCACTTCAAAAAAGTGCGCAGTGTACGCAAAAAATAGTCTTACGCATGAAGATTAATCCACAGGCCGGGTAAAGCCCGCAAACTGCGCCGCCACCGCAGCCGCCCCACCCTGCACCCAACCGCCATCGACGGGCAAAACCACCCCAGTAATAAAACTGGCCAAAGGCGAGGCCAGCAACAAACAGGCATTGGCCACATCGTCCACCTCCCCCAAACGCCCCATCGGCACCGATTGCGCACAAGCCGCCTGTAATTCTGGCGTGGGCGCCAGGCGTGCCATACCTTCGGTGTGGGCAATTGGCCCCGGCACCACCGCATTAACACGCAATCCTTCCGCCCCCCACTCACAGGCGAGGCTGCGCGTAAGCATCTCCACACCCGCCTTAGCTGCACACACATGGGCCTGTGCCAGCATCGGCACCTGCGCTTGCGGCGCGGAAATATTCAGCACACAACCACCTGGCCGCTGCAAATAGGGGTACACCGCCCGCATAACATGATAGGTGCCCAGCAAATCAATATTCACCACAGAAGCAAATGCGTTGGGCGACATTTTGCCCCCAGCGCCGGGAAATTCCCCGCCG
>JBEGTZ010000078.1:0-14007 GCA_041179125.1 Pseudomonadota bacterium
GCGCCTAGCAAAAGTTAAAAAATTCGAACAACCAATAAGGTTGCCCTTCATTTTTAACTTTCACTATTCACATCAATGGCTTGCACAGCTTTTGGGCGCTCAACTGAGGTTTCTAGGTTAACCCGCCGCATTATTTTTTAGCCACACAACATGCCATAAAAACATGCCATGCAAGGAGCGCTATGCGAGATGGAACAAACACAATAATTATTACTTAATTTTTAAAAACCACTACTACACCAGGGGGAAACATGATGAGCCACCATAAAAAAATCAGCGTAGGCGCCAGTTTAATTGCCTTATTACTCACTGCCTGTGATGGGCAACAAGCCACCGATGGCAGCACAACCGCTCCAGTGGCGCGCGTAAAAATCTCGTCCATTAAATTCAGTGACCCACAATTGGCTGATTGTGTATTGCAGGCACGCGTAGCGCAAAATGCTATTTATGTAGAAGAACTAAAAAAACTCGAGTGCAGCTGGCTTGCGCGCCTAGACGGGATTGAGCAACTGACTCACCTCACCCAATTAATCATGGCCAACGAGCCAGTTGAAACATTAGATCTTTCAAAACTTACACAACTTGAAGAGCTACATGTTTCGGCAAATGTACTCGACTTATCCCACAACCCTAAATTGCGAGTTATTAATGCAAGCGTCCATTCTATTCGGTTGCCTCAATCAGGGAAGCTGGAAACACTTTACCTTTATACAAGCTCAGAATTAAAAAACTGGGATTTTAGCCAAACTACAGACCAATCACCCACCCGTTATTCAATTGGCTTAGATTTATCTAAAGAAAACAACCTAACCGATTTAAATGTTACTGGGAATTTCCCGGCTATTAAACTGCCCGAAGCCAGCAACCTACGCTATTTAAACGTGACGGGAGCGGCGGTTGGACATGTTGATAATTTGGAGCAGCAAACACACTTGGAAACTCTTACCATACCCCTTGGTGATAAAGCTACATATTTGAATTTATCTAATTTAAATAACCTAACCATTATCAATATAACGGCCAACGGCTTAAAGCAGCTGGTGTTAAGCAAGGCTCAAAACATCGCTGATTTTACTCTGCTCAGTGAAAGCGTTGAGGCGTTAAGCTTTGAAGATTTAACTTCAGTCCAGAACATTGTTTTATCTGTACCTAAGGTTACAAAAATTAAATTAGGCGCGCACGATTTTTTGGCTAACTTTTCATTGAGTGCCCCAAAATTGAAAGAACTTAACCTCGGTGAGTCGCCCAATTTACACCAGCTGAGTTTGGGCGCGAACCAATTGAGCGAGCTGAATTTAAATAACTACCCAGCTTTGACCTACATTAATATAGGGAAGTCCAACCTTAAAAAACTTAATATTGATAAATTAGATCAGTTACAGGATTTTTACCTCGGGCGCAGCCAATTGGAGTCACTGGCTTTTTATCCTGGCTGGTCACCCGCCAGCGCACAGGTTGTACAAGCCTTCACCGATAGGCCCATACGAATAATTGATAATCCATTTTTAAAACCCTTCCCATCTATTTACAAAATAAGCGATTTAACCCCAAAAGAAATACCAGATACACGGCTTTTGGAGTGCGTTAAAGCGTCCGCTAAAAATGAGCTGGCCATATATGCCGATGAATTAAAAAGCCTAATCTGTCGTGGCGAGGATGGTAAAGGATATGTGGAGGCTGCTGAACGGCTAAAAACGGGTGTGGAGAACACATATTCCAAAAGGTATGTATTTAATACACAAGGGCTAGAGATTTTTGAAAATCTAGAACAGATAGACTTCAGTGTAAATTTCATCGCGCAGTTTGAGTTGTCGCCCAATGTTTGGCTGCAAAGCCTTATTTTAGACGGGAATTTTATTCAGCGTGCGGAGTATCTTAATGCTCGGCATTTAAGCCTGAACAACACACCTTTACAGCGCGTTCATTTGTCTTCGCTTACCCAGTCTTTTGAGGCTAAAAGCGGTATAAGTCTCAGCTATTTACCAGCAGCACTTATTGATGGGGTGAAAATTTTCGAGGATGACAGCGTTAACATAACCTTTTCCAACTATACATCGCCAATAGAGTTGACCTCAGATGGCGGCAATATATTTGTCACGCGGTTTAAATCCGATCGACTGCCCGCGCCCAATTGGCAGCCGCTATTTTAATTCGCTTTCCGAAAAAATTACTTAAAAATTAAATTAATAAATAAGAGAATATTTTATGTTAAATAAAAATAATGCTAGCTTCTGTTTTCCTGGCTTGTTTATATTATTGTTGGCTGGGTGCGGCGGTGAAGCGCAGAGTGATTCCAAGCGCGTCAAAATCAACACCATTTCGTTCGCCAGCCCTGCATTAGAGGAGTGTATCCGCAATTATCGTATTCCTTTAGATATTGAATATGTTGATGAGTTAAAAACGCTCAGCTGCGGGGTCGGCAGTCAAAACCTGGCAGGCATAGAACAGTTAACGGCGTTGGAGTCTTTATACCTGTGGGGCTATAGTGAAAATGTCGACGTGTCCCCCTTAAAAAAATTAACCACCATTTACATTGAAACCGAAAAATTAGATCTCAGTGAAAATAAAAATATAAAAAATGTTGAAGCAAAAACATCATCTATTGCCTTACATCCAGACAGCGCACTGAACGTTCTTTCTGTTCGCATCCCAACGCATTTTGCTAATACAAGTTGGTTGCTCCCGGGTGCTCCCTCCGTTGAATTTGAGTTGGCCAAACAAACCAGTTTAACCAGCCTGCGCATAGAGGGGAATTTCAAACGATTGGTGCTTCCTGCGTCTTCATCGTTAATTCAGCTCAGCATAAACACTGCGTCTTCTTACGAGTTGATCAATTTTGATGCGCAGAAAAATCTGACTCAATTGAACGCAACACTGCCAGATAACATGGAGCAGGTTGACCTCTCTAACCTGACTAAGCTTACAAGTATTGCGCTTACGTCTAATACACTGACACAAGTTAAATACCCGCTGTTAGATACTCCTGAAATTACATCAGACGGGGGCGGACGGGGCAAAGGCACAAGTGGAGAAGTAATAACCAGTCCCATCCCTAATACGATTGTTAGCCGAACTCCAAAAGGGGTTTATTTGGATAACCTGACCAATTTAAAGCGCGTTACATTAACCATTCCTTACGCTTCTTCGTTAACTGTAAATTCTAATGATTCTCTGAAAACACTTGCCGTTTTCGGGGATCATCTGAATGAGTTAACGCTGGGGGCGCTGCCTGGTTTGAGCAGCTTAACTCTGGGTAATAGCCAAATGAAAACCCTTGATTTAAGCCGTAGCCCTTTAATTGCCAGCCTCAGTATTGGCGACTCTGGACTTAAAAAACTCACCACAAGTAACTTGTTTGATTTAACCGAATTAATGATTGGTTTGAATTCAATTGAGCAGTTGGATTTAACCGAAAATAGAAGTTTAAAAAATGTGACGCTGGGTAAACCCATGCCCGCTGAGCACATATTGCTGCCTAATGCGGCTGTGGCGGTTGCAAATGGCTACCCTAAACTTACCCCTATTGCCGATTTTACGGCACGAGAAATCCCTGATACCCGTTTGCGTACATGTATTAAAAATGCCGCTGTACTTGAAGGCGCTATTTATGCATTTCAATTAAAAAGACTGGAGTGCAAAGGAACAAAAATGGATCAACACATTCCAGCTTTAATTGCCCGCTTCGAGGGGCCCAACGATCCTTCTGTTGCTGAGTTTGTTTTTTATACTGAGGGGCTAGAAGAGTTTGCTCAATTGGAATATCTAGATTTAAGCAACAACTGGGTGTTTGAATTTTTCTATGGTGATTTTCCGAAACTTAAAGTTGCTATTTTAAATAATAATATTATTCAGGAAGTGCTTAAATCTAGCAGTAAAGGGCCCCGTAATGCTGACTCCCTAGAAAAACTAGCCTTGGATGGAAACCCATTGGTCTCCCTACGATTGCCCAACACTTTGCGTTCCGTCTCGCTGAACCTGCGCACCCCTAATGCGGATATGAATCGTATATTAGATGGCGGCTTAAAAATCCCACAACTTTGGAGCCACACCTTTCGTACACACCTTTCATGGCAGGATTTTTCAACGCCTGTAGTTTTAGAAAACCCAGAGGATTTGTTGCACCTTAAAGAAATAACCAGTGATCGTGCCGTCGGTAAATAGATAAACCGCAAATAACTTCAGCTAAACAGGGTTGAGGTTTCTGAGGTAGTGATGGCCCGTTAAACCGGCAACACCCGCACCAGCCATTGGCCTAAGGCCTCCAGGCTGGCTAGGTTCACCTGGTGGGCCATCGCAAAACTTTGCCATTGCACGTTAAAACCGTGGTGTCTAAATTCTGTGGCGGCGCGCTCGCCTAGGGATAAGGGCACTACGTCGTCTTGGTTGCCGTGTTGAATTAACACCGGCAACCGCTGCGAGGGTGTGGGGGTGTTGAAGGCTTCTGGGATGGCTAAATAACTGGATAAAACCGCCAGGCCACCGAGTTTATAGCGGCAGGTTAGGGCGGTTTGAATCGCCACCGCGCCACCTTGCGAAAACCCCACCAATACAATCCGCTCCGGCGCCATGCCTTTTTTGATTTGCTCTTCTATGAGGCGCTCGATCTGCGCGGCGGAGGCGATCAGTTGTGTTTTATCCACCGTGCGCTCGATGTTGATGCTAAGAATGTCGTACCAAGCGGGCATCACATAGCCTTGGTTAACGGTGACGGGAATGCTGGGTGCTTGGGGGAATACAAAGTGAATGGCCAGCGCGGCGGGGATTTTTAAATAGGGCAGGGTTTCGACAAAATCCCGATTGTTGGCGCCTAGGCCGTGCAGCCAAATTACGCAGGCGTTGGGTTTGATGTTGGGGTGGGTGGGTGCTACTTCGAATAATGACAGTGTGTTCATAAGGTGTCCTGGGTGGATGTTATTAGGTGGCTCCCACGTTCGGGGTTGTTTTCATCTGGGCAGATCAGCAACCTAAAGGATATGAATGAAAACCTCAATTCAGCGCAGGCTTTTAGGTTCGGGCCTCTTCAGAATAAATCTCAAAACTGATGGATTTTGAGATGAGCGTATTTTTTATGCTATGGTAATCTCAAAACTTGGCCATTTTGAGATAAATATGAAAATTAAAGAGCCTCCAAAGGCTATTCCCGCACCGTTCAGCGTTCTATTTAAGGAATATGGCGATAGAGCTGACGATTATATGACGCACGCCAGAGCTACATTACCCGATGGGAGATGGCTTCATTATGACCAGCTTGTTAGGCGGTGGCCAAAAGACATTAATGCGCCATTAGCATGGTCATTAGTCAAAATGATGCGCTCATCCGAATTAACCCTCTTATTGGAAATAGGGGCGCCAGCAAAAAAATGTTCTTTTAAGCTCACGTCTGCAACACAGAGAGCCATTTCACTAACAGACCAAAAAACAACCCATGCTCAGCTTGTTAGTAGGTTAGAAAAAATTGGAGAGCAAGCCCACGTAGAGTTTCTGGTTGATGGGTTAACTGAAGATGAAGCTATTGGCAGTAGCCAGCTGGATGGAGCCGTTACCACAACAAAAGTAGCTAAAGAACTGTTGCGCAGCAAAGCAAAAGGCAAAACAGTGAGCGAAAAAATGATTGTGGGGAATATGAAAATGATGAATTTTATATGGAAAAACAGAAAGGAAAATCTTTCGCTAAAATTTATTGCTGATTTGCATGAGGTGGGCACGGAAGGCATTGATGATGACAACTATAGGCCTTCAGTTTTTAGGTTTTCCGATGATGTGGTTGTGGCGGATAATGAAAAAAACATAATACATCAACCGCCAACATACCGTGGGCTGGAAAAAAGACTCCAATTAATTGCTGATTGGGTTAATGAGGGGCATCACGAACGGGCAGATAACGCGTACATCCATCCGCTAATAAAAGCTATTGCGCTTCATTTTTGTATTGGTTTTGAGCACCCTTTTTATGATGGCAATGGACGGGTTGCTAGGGCTTTGTTTTATTGGTGTATGTTTAAGCACGGTTTTAGCGGGTTTAGATATATGCCCATTAGCTACCTACTTAAACAGGCGCCCGCTAAATATGCAAAAAGTTATTTATATGCTGAAACGGATGAGTTTGATTTAACCTATTTCATTGATTATCAGTGTGATGTCATAACCAGGGCGATTTTTGAGTTCGAGCATGTTTATGAAAAAACAAAATTACAGGCTTTGGAGTTTGACAAATTTTTAGTGGAAAGTGGCTTATACAAAAAACTGTCTGGAAATGAAAAAATACTATTACAGGTGGCAAAATCGGGCGTTGCTGTAACGTTCACTGCGTTGGATGTTTCTAAAAATTTAGATTGCTCTCAAAATACAGCATTAACTGCACTTAAAAATCTTACTGATTTAAAAATTTTCATCCAAACAAAAATAGGGCGGAATTATATTTTTAAGATGAATGATGCGCGGTCAATTATTGATGGCTGGAAAACCTAAAAACCCAGTATCCCGCATCACAAGCAAAGGGGCGGTTAATTCGCTGAGGCGGCTGCGCTGGCTGCCGCAGGCGGTGAAATTGTCCGCTGCTAGCCAGGTTAAAAACGCCTGCTGGAGGGCGGGCCAGTCGGTGTCGATGGCGGCAAACCAGGCGGTGTCGCGGTTGTGTCCTTTGATGACCGCAGCGTTGCGGAATACCCCTTCATAAGATAGGCCCAGCCGTTGCGCGGCGCGGCGGGAGGGCATGTTCAGGGCGTTGCACTTCCATTCGTAGCGGCGGTAGCCCCATAAAAATGCTTGTTTCATCATTAAATACATGGCTTCTGTTGCCATTGGCGTGCGCGCCATGGCGGGCGAAAAATTCAGGTGCCCCACTTCGATGGAGCCTGCCTCAGGGTTGATGCGCAGGTAGCTGGCCAGACCCAAAGCCTGTTGGGTGCTGGGGTTTATTAGGGCGTAGAACTGCGGGTCTGTTTGGTGGTACAGGCCGGCGAGCCAGCCTTCAAATGCGCTTTGAGTATCAAACGGCCCGTAGGGCAGGTAGGCCCAGGCGGCATGGTGGTTGGGGGCGCTGAGGGTTTGAGCCAGCGGTGCGGCGTGTTGGGGGGCGAGGGGTTCTAAACGGCAAAAACGCCCGCTGAGGGTGTGCGCACTTGGCGGTGTGGCGCCTTGCCATTGGGGCAGTGGCAGGCCTAGGGGGGGCTGAGTTGGCGGCATAGTGGGTATTTTTAAGTGAGTGTTTTGGTTGATTATTGTACGGTTTGTATGGCTGTTACTCTGTTCTGCACAAGATTTCAAGCCTGATGCGGGCTATTTTGTTGTGATGTGCTCTATTTCGCTCATATCGCAGGTGATCGTCTAAACTCGATTAGGGCCTGTTCCCATCTGTATAACCCCGCAAACGGGAACAGGCCTTAGGATACCCCTAAAACCGGCGAGATGGACGCCTCTGCCGAACAGTGTTTGGACATGTTTCTACGTGCGATGGCCTTTGAGTTCCTATAGCAGCTCTGTAACGCGCCGAACCTTGGCAACCCGCTTGACGGGTGTGTTGCCACGGGGGTTTTTTTGGCTCGTCTGTAGCTTGTGGTCTTTGCACGCGTGGCCTGCGCCGCAGGCGTTAAGCCAGTACACCCAGGAGGTGTGGGGCAGCCGTGAGGGGTTGCCTGAAGGCGCGGTGTTGTCGCTGTTGGAGGACGAAACACAGCAGCTTTGGCTGGGCAGCGAGTGCTGTTTGTTCCGTTTTGATGGCCACCAATTTACCCGCCTGGATGAGGCCCAAGGTTTGCGCCGCCACAGCTTTACCCGCGTATTGGCAGGGGCTAAACCGCAGGGTATTTGGGCCGGGTTTGCCGGTGGGCTGGCGCACTATAACGGCGCCCATTTTGAGTGGTTTGGCGAGGCCGAAGGCTTTGCCCATCCCTTTACTTACTCCCTAGTGAATGCAGGCGATACGCTGTGGATTGGTACTGGCGGCGAGGGTATTTGGCGTATGCAGGCGGGCCAATTGGCGCGGGATCCAGCCTTTAATGAACGCAATATGCCGGTGATGATTTACCACCTGCTGAAGGATTCCACCGACACGCTTTGGGCCGCCAGCGAAGGCGGTGTGTTACGCCGCAATACTGGGGGCCAGTGGAGTAAAGTCACCACGCAGGGCTTGCCGTCGCAGTTTATTTCGCAACTAGCCGAAGGGCGCCCCGGTGAGATTTGGGTGGGTACCTTAGCCGGGCTTGCTAAGTGGAATGGCACGGCGTTTGAAGCTTACCCTGCGTTGCAAGGTGTGCGTATCAGCGCGCTATATACCGACCGCGCGCACCAGCTTTGGATCGGCGCTCAGGAGAAACTGTTTCGCTTAACGCCTGAAGGCTTGGAGGTTCTGCCGCTTAAGCTGGGCGTTATTCATGCGATTAGCGAAGATACTTCGGGCAATATTTGGGTGGGTGGCAGCAACGGTTTGTTAAGGCTGCACCCCGGCCCCTTTGCTACCTTTGGCAAACCCGAAGGCCTGCCCTCGGATGAGCCGATAAGCACGTTGGCGCGGCGCGATGGTGGCCTATGGGTGGTGGATTCGGCGGGTAGCCTAGGGCATTTTGTCGATGGGCATTTCATCCAGGACGCCCCCGCCGGTAGCATCAAAGGCGGCACCCTATTGGGCATGGCCGAAACCGCCGATGGCGGGCTTTGGATTGCAGGCAGCCATCTTTACCGCTTCGATAAGGGCCGGCTTGAAAACCAAAACCTGCCGGTAGAAGGCTTTTCACTGGTGGAAGCGCTGGGCAATGAACTTTGGATGGTACACACCGCCACCAATGGCGCCAGCACGCTCAACCGCTACCAGAATGGGCATCTTGTGCCGATCCACCTGGGCGACCAGCATGATTTAAAACATATTCAGCGCCTGTACCAAGACCGCGCAGGCCAGATTTGGATCACCACCAGCGGCAGCGGTGTGTTGCGTATTACAGGCAATGAAACCCACCGCTTCACCAGTGCCGACGGCCTGCCCAGTAACATCATCTATGGCATCACTGAAGACCCCGAAGGGCGCATTTGGCTGTCCACCAGCGAGGGCATTGGGTATATCGAACACAACCAAGTGGTGAGCCTCGCGCACGTCAAAGGCACGCCGCGAAACCATTCGGTGCATCTCTATTTGGATCAACACGATCGTTTTTGGATCACAGAATCCGGCATTGGCGTGCGCCTGATTGCACGGGCTGAACTGCTGAAAGCGGCACAGAACCATCTGCCGGAAGTCGCCTTTGAGCTGCTCACCACACAAGATGGCCTGCGCAGCCTGGCCTTCTCCTGGCGGCGCGGCGGCGTAACCGCAAGCCCAGGCGGCGGCCTATACTTTTCCACCCAGCGCGGTTTGTCGGTGGCCTACCCCGGCCAATACCAAACCCCATTGTTCAACAGCCCGGTACACATCAGCGCAGTGCAAGTGGGCGAGCAGACACGCCATGAGCCTTCGATTCAGCTGGAAAACCGGTCAGACGTGATTGAAATCGCCTACACCGCCACCGATTTAACCGCAGCCAACCGCTTGGAATTCCGCACCCGCGTTGGCGGCCCGAAGGCCTCCTGGAGCCAACCTACCCAGCTGCGCTCCACCCGTTTGTCCAATTTAGAGCCGGGTAACTACACCTTTGAAGTGGCTGTGCGCCGCCAAGGCCAGCCTTGGTTGGCACAAACCGCCAGCCTCAGCATTGCCGTGCCGCCTTATTTTTACGAACGCATTGAAGTGCAGGGTTTGGCTGTTTTATCGCTGTTCCTGCTTATTTTGATGTATTTCCGCTGGCGTATTCGCAGCGCCAAGGCACAAGAAGTGTATCTGCGCCGAACTGTTGATGCGCGCACGGTGGAGCTGAACCAAGAAATCATCGAGCGCAAAACGGCAGAATCTAAAGCCCTGGACTTAGCGCAAACCTTAGAAGACCGGGTGCAGGAGCGCACCGCAGAACTCGAACTGGCCAAAATGGCGGTACACCGCAGCGAAGAGCGCTTCGCACTGGCGGTGCAGGGGGCTGAAGACGGCATTTGGGATTGGGACTTAGAGCAGCACTCGCTGTACTTATCACCGCGTTGGAAAGCCATTTTGGGCTACAAAGACCACGAACTGCCCGCCACCATCGACGCCTGGCTGAACGCCATCCACCCGGATGATGTAGACCTCATCCGCGATATGCTGATTTTCTCCCACACCCAACCGCACCTTCGGCAGGAATACCGGATGCGGCACCGCGACGGCCAGGAGATTTGGGTGCTGTGCCGGGGCCTGGTGATTTGTGATGAGCAGGGCTTACCCCTGCGCGCCGCAGGCTCTCAAACGGACATCACCCAGCGCAAACGCACTGAAGACGCCCTGCGCGATAGCCTCACCCGCGACCCCGTTACTGAACTGCCCAACCGCGCCCTCTTTTTAGACCGCTTAGAGCAAGCGCTGCTCAAACGGCGCAACCAAGAAACCCAGGTGACGGTGTTATTACTGGACATTGACGGCTTTAAATCCATCAACGAACACTATGGCCACGCCGCAGGCGACACAGTCCTGCGCGAAATCGCCCGCCGCGTACTCAGCTCGCTGCGTCAAACCGACACCCTGGCGCGCCTAGGCAATGATGAATTCGCCATTCTGTTAATCGGCATTGAAGAAGGGCTGGCGCAGCTTGCAATGGAGCGCATCAAAACCGCCTTGGAGGCGCCGATTACCTTTGCCCCACACAGCATTAACATCGCCTACAGCATGGGCGTTAAACATGTTCAGCAGGGCGAAACCAACGCTTGCGACCTGCTCATCGCCGTCGAAAACGCCCTGCTGCACGCCAAAGAACAAGGCGGCAACCGCACACAAACGGTGGATAAAAAACCGCACGGACGGCGTGAGCTAGCCCAAGAGCTACAGCGCGCCCTCAAAGAACAGCAATTCACCCTGTACTACCAACCCCTCGTCGACCTCACCCGCAACACCGTAGTGGGCACCGAAGCACTGGCGCGCTGGAACCACCCCGAGCGCGGCCTGTTGGGGCCGTTGCACTTTATCAACCAACTAGAAGCCTGCGGGCTGATGGATGCCTTCACCGATTGGGTATTGGACACCTGCTGCCAACAGGCCGCTCGCTGGAGCGAAACATTCCCGCAATACGACCTGCGCATCTCGTTCAACCTGCCCGCCAGCCATTTAAACAGCCCCAACCTGGTGGACAACATCCTCGCCGCCCTCACCACACACAGCATCCCCGCCCGCTACCTCGGTATCGAAATTGTTGAAAGCAGCCTGATTGAATCCAGCTTCGTCGTGCTCAACAACCTAGAGCGCCTGCGCGAAATTGGCCTGCCGGTTTCGATAGACGACTTTGGCACCGGCTACAGCAGCATGAACTACCTCAAACACTTCCCGGTGGACTGCATCAAACTGGATAAATCCTTCTGCCAAGGCGTGCCCGACAACACCCGCGACGTCGCCATCTGCGAATCCCTCCTCTCCATTGCCGAACAGTTGGGCTTTAAAGCCATAGTCGAAGGCGTAGAAACCGAACAGCAAAAGACGTTTTTCACAGCCAAACCGAACGTCATTGCGCAGGGATATTACTTCTGCAAGCCGATAGAAGCGGCACAATGCGCCGAATGGATTCGGTCTTTTAACCTGGGAAACTCAGCAGGTTCTTGACCCTCTCACCCGCATCCACGCGCCCATTTAACCGCCGGGCAAACATGAACTGTGGCAATAAATACATAGGTTGGAAAAGCGAAGCGCCTTCCAACATCCAGCCGCGCGCACGGGCTATGAGGTAACGCGGCAGTACCTAAACTTAGAGGTGACTATTCAGCGTATTAAACATTTCACCCTGTAGGGGCGCGATTCATCGCGCCTAGTTGGATGATGCGCTGGTAAAAACCTCGTAACTATTCAGCCTATATCCGTGCGGTACATTAATTTAAGTAAAAATACCGCTAGGGTGTAGGTTGGGCAGTAATGCCCAACGCAGCAGTGTCTTCGATAAAAAATGGTCGGAATGCGGCGCCTTGAAATACCGGCATACAGGAGAGGGATATGTTGTATTGGGCATTGCTGCCCAATCTACTTGCTGCGTACAAACGCGCTGAATAGTTACGAAACCTCAAACAAATAAACCGGCATAATGCCGCTTTTTGGATGCCCCCTATGCTCAGTTACCGCCACGCCTTCCACGCGGGCAATTTTGCCGACGTACTCAAACACACAGCCCTAGTTCACTGCCTTGAATACCTAGTGCAAAAAGAAACCCCACTGCGCTACATCGACACCCACGCGGGCATCGGCAGCTACAACCTCGCCACCGCAGAAGCCAATAAAACTCAAGAATATCAACAGGGTATAGGCCTGCTGTGGCAGCGCCCCCACCTGCCCGCAGGGCTTGCGCACTGGCATCACTGGGTGCAAACCTTCAACGGTGGCCAAAACCTCAATGCCTACCCCGGCTCCCCCTGGTTTGCCCAGCAGATATTGCGCCCAGGCGACCGGCTTGAGCTGTGCGAACTGCACCCCCGCGACATCGAATTGCTGCGCCGCCAAATGGCAGGCGACCGCCGGGTGAGCTGCCACTTTGAAGACGGCTACAAACAAGCCCAAGCCCTAATGCCCCCCATAGAACGGCGCGGCCTCGTGCTAATCGACCCCTCCTACGAAGTCAAAACCGAATACGCCCAAGTGGTTTCCGAAGTAAAAAGCCTATACCGCCGCTTCGCCACCGGCGTGTATTTAATCTGGTACCCCTGCATCGAAGCGCGTTTTGTACAACAACTGGTGCGCGGCCTAAAAGGCTCCGGCATCAAACGCATCAACCAAATTGAATGGGGCCTAGGCCCCGGCCCCGGTATGCGCGCCACCGGCCTGCTCACCATCAACGCCCCCTGGACGCTCACCCCCTGCCTAGAAGAAAGCCTAGCCTTCGCCCTACCCATCCTCGCCCCCAGCGGCGAAGGGTATGTGCGTGCGGAAGTGTTAGTAGGGGAGTAGGTTGGCGGTGAGCCTGCGAACCCCAACAGCCCAACTTGCGGCGGGAACTATGCCTTTATTTATGGTGGGCCGTGTGCTTGCGGATGGCTGGAATGTTGGGGTTGTCACCCCAACCTACGGTGAACGCAACTTGCGTGCTGCAAGGCTAACTCGTAAAACTAATCCAGGAGCTTTGGTCGTAAAAAATGAAAAGCCGAAAAACCATCTATGTATTGTTGCCATTACTGGCTCTATTGCTAGGTAGTGCCTCAGTTCGTTTCTCAAACGTAGCTTCAATTTATGAGTATGATCTATTGCACCCGGGATCATTAAGCGCGCACTTTTCTATAGGGTTAATGGAGTTTATTTATCGAGATTTCGAATATATTTATTATTTATTTCCAAAAGAGTTTGGTCGGTACTTTTCAGGAGGTGTAGTCCCGTTGCTATTGTCGGGCGCATTCCTGCTATTGGTTTATTTGAAAGTGATTATTAATAGAAAAATAATATTTCATGTGGCAGCTTTTGCATCTTTGATTTATTTTCTCTTTTGGGGTGGGTTTTGTCGCAATTACGTAACCCTGTGGGGTGGGTGGCATTTTCTGTTGATTATGCTCGGGTGCAATGCTGTATTCATGGTATTAATGTACGGCTCGCTGATAAAAAGTGCAAAAAATATAGGCGAGATAATATTTGATTTTTTATTTATTTCTTGGCTGGCACTGTTGGCTTTCCCAAATTTCTCAGCATCAACAATGTGAGCCCAATCAAGACATCGCGCATATAAGCTGAGTAGGTTGGCGGTGAGCCTGCGAACCCCAACAGCCCAACTTGCGGCGGGAACTATGCCTTTATTTATGGTGGGCCGTGTGCTTGCGGATGGCTGGAATGTTGGGGTTGTCACCCCAATCTACGGTGAACGCAACTTGCGTGTTAGGTTAAACCTAAAAACCTCAGTTGGATCACCCAAGTCTGCGCAATCCCTTGGTATGCCTAGCAAAAGTTAAAAATTTGAACAACCAATAAGGTTGCCCTGCATTTTTAACTTTCACTATTCA
>JBEGTZ010000079.1:0-10476 GCA_041179125.1 Pseudomonadota bacterium
GTGCGCGACCAACGCCGCCGCCGAGGCGTGACCCTCGGCATGATTGAAACCGTTGCCGACACCATCACCCAATATTACCGCGAGCGCGGTTTTATTCTTGCCAAAGCTTATATACCGCAACAACAAGTGCGCGACGGCATCGTATCGCTGAATATTATGCTAGGGAAATTAGGCACCATTGATGTAGTTAACGCAAAACGCATTAACAGCAATTTATTAAAACGCACATTTAATAGCGTGTTAGATCAGCCCATCACCGCCACCACCGCCGAAGAACATATTTATCTTATTAACGATATACCCGGCGTATACGCCCAAGGTTATTTTGAACCGGGCGCGCAAGTGGGTGACACCCATTTAAAACTTAATGTCACCCAAGAGGCCTGGTTTGATACCAGTGTGCGGGTGGATAACCACGGCGCTAAAACCTCCGGTGCCAACCGTGTTTATGCCGAATTTATTTTGCACGACCCCTCCACCCTGGGCGACCAACTGCAACTGGGCGCACTGCGCACCGAAGAAGACAGCAGCTACGGCGCCGTGCATTACAGCTTGCCTTTATACACACCACGTTTGCGCATGAAAGTTGGCGCCTCACAAAATGATTTTATTTCGCGTATTGGCTTCGGTGAAAAAAAAGACGGCGGCATAGAGTTTACCGGTAGCGCCCGCGTTGCCGATGCGGAAATAAGCTACCACTTACAGCGCGGACGGCAAAAAAATAATAACGTGAACTTGCAGTATTCTTCCATAAAAACGCAAATTGATCTTGCAGCCGACAGCCGCGTGGTGGATTCCACTTTAAATAACATCACCCTTAACTATCACTACGACACACTAAACGAAAAAAGCCGCAGCCTTCATCAATTAAATATAGGCATTACCAGCAGCAGTAATACGGATGAAAAGCCGCAGGAATTCGACGGTCAAAGTGAGAATACCCTGCGTGATGAGCAAGCAGAATTTTTATTTTATAACTACTCCCTGTTAAGCTTTTTCAAAAATCCATTTACCCGTAGCGACCTGCGTTTATTAATAAACCATAACCTACAATATGCCGGTAAAGCGCTGGTTTCGGCCAATAAATTTGATTTAGCTGGCCCCAGCCATGCACGCGGTTTTGATATTAACCACTTTGTCGCCGACGATGCCGCCCACCTAGGTGCCGATATTATTTTTAACACCCCCAAATGGCTGCAATTTGGCGGCAAAGAAGGCTCCAGCCAAAACGGCCTCACCCCGTTTATTCTCACCGACTTAGCCTTCGGCCAAACCTACCCCGAATATGAAGGCTCGCAAAAAAGTACCGCTATGCTGGCCGACGTAGGCCTAGGCTTAAAACTCAATACAGAATGGGGCCTGCGCGGCAACTTTGCCTGGGCGGTGCAAGTGGCGAATAAACTAGAAGTGGATGAAAATGAAGTTGTTACCGCGCGCGACGGCAGCAAAAATCATTTTTATTTTGAATTTATGTATAGCTATTAAATAATTTAGCTATTAAATAATTTTTAATGGCTTTTTTAGTAAAGATCTAAAAAACATGCCGCGTAAAACATAGCGCTCACAATCTTACAGAATACCTAACATGCCAAAGCATTTTGCTAAAAACACTGTCATACGTATTTTATTGCTACTAAGTTTGTGGGCACCTAATGTATTGGCTGCACAAAACACCTGGCCAGAATTTGTGTGGGCCGCACAGCAAACCCAATTAAGCCCAAGCCCGGCGGGGTTAAACGAATTACCTCAACGCATTGCCTTATTAATAAAACAAGGCAAAAAAACACAAGCACAAGCCGAATTAGCCGCAGCCCTGCCTGCGCTGCTGCACACCCCGCAACAACCGAGTTTTAGCGCATTACAACCCTGGATATTCGCCTGGGATTGGACGCACCCGCTACAGCAGGCTCAGCAAGCCGCAGTTGCCGCCAAACAATGGGATAACGCCTATTGGTTGGCCTGTGTGCTGGCGGATTATCACCTGCAAAACGGGGATTTAACCGCCGCGCAAAACCATTTAGAGCAAGCCAGTTTTGCCGATGACAAAAGCCCCGCTGGCGAGTACGCCAGCGTATTACAGGGCGTATTATTGCAAAAACAAAAAAAACACCGCGCCGCCGCCGCCCGCTACGAAAAAATCCCACCCACTTCACCTTTGTATTTAACCGCCCAAATTAACCTAGCCAGCGTGAATATTCGGCAGGATTGGTGGGCCGATGCTATTAATTACATCCAAACCGCCCGCAGCAAACAAGATAAACAACAAACAGAACTGGGCAACCACTTATTGATGACGCTGGGTTTTATTCAATTAAAATCAGGTTTTTATCGTGATGCCACCGCCACATTCAAACAAATAACCCAGCAAAGCCAATATGCCCGCAGAGCGGCCTTGGGTTTGGGGTTAAGTTTATTGGAACAAAAAAAATACCCGGAGGCTGCGCGTATTTTTGAACATTTAAAAGCCGCTGCTACTGTGGATATGGCCACGGTGGACAGCTATTTTTTAGTCGCTGTCGTCGCACAAAACCGCCAAAATACAGCACAAAATCAAGAAACTATCGCCTTATATAAAAATGCCATTGCCTGGTACGAAGCCCAATTATTAACACTCGCTCAGGTTAGAGGTTTGGCGCTCACACTGAGCCAGCCGCAGGATCTAACGCGCTTAAAAACGGCCTGGGAACAATTACCACTTCGCCCTGCGCACGTACAAAAACTGATTGAACGCCAGCTGGAGTTTTGGCGTTGGAAGGTGCTGCTGCCCGCTGCGGTTACACCGAATTTGCACGCCGAGCTGGAGCGCGAGCTGACGGATGTATTGATGCAAAATTTAGAAGAAAACCATCAGGCGTTAACCGCTTATTTAAGTAATAGCCGCTATGGACTTGCCAATAGTTATGATAAAAAACATTAAAATCATTTTTGGGCACCTCCGGAAATCCACTTTTCGCGCGCTCGCGGCGTTATTTTCGTGCTCATTCGGTCATTTATACCGCATAAACTCCCTCGTTCGGCTTTGGCATCCTGCGTCGCTCTACCTCCTGCATCCATGCAGTCGTCCGCGCGAAAATGCCTTGCGATCATCACGAAAATTGAATTTCCGGAGGCGCCCTTTTATGTTCTTGGCAGCCGTATTATTTATAAGCGGCTGCGCAGGAACACGCCAAAAACCCACCCTCGCCGAGATGGATTTTAGCCCTGCGTCAAAAGACGCGGCCCAACAAAATACCAACGAACAAACACGCGCGCAGATTACACAATCTTATTACCAATACATTGAAAAGGCCCCAAAAAATGATGCCTTACGCGAAGATGCCCTCAGCCGTTTGGCGGCATTAGAAATTGATAACGCAGCCCTGGAAAGCGCCGGGCCGCAATTAAATACGGAAGCATTAAACCGCGCCCACAATGTATTGCAGCAAAGCCTGCGCGATTACCCAAGCTCACCCAATAAAGACCGCGCACTGTATCAATTAGCACAAATTTACGAACAATTAGGCCGCCCAGAAGAAAGCTTACAATCCTTGCGCACACTAATTAACGACTTCCCTAAGTCGCCTTTTATGGCTGAAGCGCATTTTAGGTTGGCAGAAGATGCGTTTAAACAGGGCGAATATTTATCCGCAGAAAGCGGCTACAGCGAAGTATTACTGGCCGCCAACAATGGGTTATTTACCGAGCGCGCCTTGTATAAACGCGGGTGGGCGCGTTACAAACAAGGGTTATTTAGCGATGCCTGCGAAGATTTTTTATCCGCCTTGCGCCAACAAAATTACAGTGATTTAAATAGCCTTAGCGAAACCCAAAAAACCTTAATTAATGAACTGCTGCGCGCCGCAAGCCTTACCGCTGCACACCTGGAGGAGCCTGCGCTGCTCACAATGCTGGGCGAAGATTTCACATGGTCTTATGAATTTTTTGAGCAGCTCGCAGAAGTAAAACGGCGTGTATCCAGCACCCAAGCGCTAGCGACCATGCACCTGTTTATTCAGCGTTATCCTCAATCGCCCCGTATGCCATTGGCGTATTTATATCAACTAAAAATTTATGCGCAATTAAACCAGTGGGCGAGTTTTGATGAAAAACTCTCGGCCCTGTATACGCTCTATCAGCCCGATGCCGCCTTTTGGCAAAACAACCCGAATGTAGATAAAAATACGGTATTAACTGGCTTGCGTAAAAATATGCTTGCCGCCGCTGGACAAGGATTGGCGGGCGCCAGTGCGGAACAAATCAGCCGTGCGAATGTGTGGAGCGAGCGTTATTTAAAACATTTTTCCGCCTATGCACAGCAGGATAAAATGTATAAACAATACGCCATGTTATTGTCAGCCAATAAAAACAATGAAAAGGCATTAAATTTTTATGAAAAATCCGCGTTTGATGGCGCGATGGTTTTAGATAAAGACGCCGCCTATGCTGCGATAGTCACACTCGATCAACTTATTCAAACCGCCAGTGGCAACACGCGCCAAATGCTGGCCGCAAAAATGGCGCAGCACAGTAAAAATTATGCTCAAATGTACCCGCAGGATAAACACAGTGCAGACTTAATTGTGCGTGCAGCAGACATTAATATGCAGGAAAAAAACACACAGCAAGTCGTGGAATTAATAGCGGCACTGCCCAAAGGCGCGCCACTGGCCACACAGCAAAAATCCGCCGCACTTAAAGCCCAAGCCTTAACCGAATTAAAACGGTTTAGTGAGGCAGAACAGGCTTTATTAGCTCTGTATTCACCCCAATTAAGCCAGAGTGAAAACACCGCCCTGGCCGATGCGTTAGCGGCACTGTTGCTGCAACAAGCCGACGCGGAAAAATTAAATAACAACACCGCACAAGCCGCGCATTTTTATGCCCATATCGCCGAGGTTATTCCACAGCACGAACTGGCGCCTAAAGGCCTATATCAAGCCGCCACATTGTTGGCGGCGCAGGGGCAATGGGCGGATGTAACGCGCTTGGGGCAGGAATTTAAACAGCGTTATCCCCAACATGAATTAATAGGGGATATAAACCGTGTGCTATCCAGCAGTTATTTAAAATCTAATAACCAGGGTAAAGCGGCAGAAAGTTTAGAAGCCCTGGTGAAAAACGAAAAAAATGCTAGCGTCAAAGCATCTGCACTCTGGCAAGCGGCTGGATTATACGAACAACAAGGCGATAAAACCTCCGCTGCGCGCGCGCTGAATCAATACGTAGATAATTACCCAAAACCCTTCGCGCAGTATTTAGAGGCGCTGTATAAATTGGCGCAGTTACACTCGGGCGATAATAAACAACGGAAAATTGTATTGGATAAAATCCAGCAGGCGAATAACCAAGCCGTGTATTCCGATAAAACCGAGCGCAGCCACTATTTAGTGGCCTGGGCCTTATTGCAGCAAGCGAATGAACAGTACGCACAATTTCAGCGGGTGCGTTTAGTGGAACCGCTGGCACAATCCTTAGCACTTAAAAAACAAGCGCTGCAAACGGCGGTGGGTTTATATATTCAAGCGGGTAGCAATAACCAATTGGATTTATTAGCTGAGGCCAGTTTTCAAGTGGCGAGCCTTTATGAGGATTTTGCCAAAGCGCTCTTGGCGGCGGAAAAACCCAAACACTTAAAAGGCGATGAATTAGAGCAATACACTATTTTGTTAGAAGACCAAGCCTTCCCCTTTGAAGAAAAAGCCATTGAATACCATCAAATTAATATAGCGCGCTTAAAAACCGCTGATCACCCCTGGCTGCAAAAAAGCCTAACGGCACTAAAGCGTTTAACGCCAGCACGTTATAACCGCAAAGCTAAAGTGAGTTTTTATGAGCAATAATTATTGGCTGGTTTTTTGGCTGGTGTTGTGGGGATCGTTATTAAGTGCGTGCGCCAGCCAAACCAGCAAGCCCGCTGTAAACAGTGCATCTGCCACTGTGCGCGCAGAGGACTTAACGGCCTGGCAAAATGCACAACAATTAATTAAACAAAAAAAATGGGCCGAGGCCAAAACGGCCTTGGGCGCACTGGCTAAAACAAATGCCAATGTGGCGGGTGTTAAAATTAATTTAATTGCGGTTTATTGCGCACAAGAACAATGGTCCCAAGCGGCGCAGCTATTAAAACAAATTCCAGATGTTGCACAATCGGCTACTTTATTAAATTTATCCGGCGTAGTGGCGGAACACAGCGGCCAAATCACTCAAGCGGAACAGTATTATTTATCCGCACTGGCCTACCCGCAGGCTCCGGCGGAAGCACAGTATAATTTAGCCTTGTTATACGATATTTATTGGCAAGATCCACAAAAAGCACTGCCCTATTACGAAGCCTATAGTAAAGTGCGGCCAGAAGATAAAGCGGTGGCGGATTGGATAACAGAAATTAAACAGAAGGCAAAAAAATAATGGCTGTCGTGAAATTAACTCGCTTACGCAGGCCGCATGTTGGCACTGCATTGTGTAAATTATTGCTGTGGCTGGCTACAACATTTGCAGCAATCTTGGCATCATTCCAAGCCCTAAGCGCTGAACCTATCTTGCCGCCCCAACCCAGTGTAAAACCTGTATCTGCGGCAGATGACTCGCCTATGATGCTGTATTTGGTTCCCTGGAATACCCATTCCGATACCACAAAAAATTCAAAAACAATCACGTTATACAAACCCTGGGGCGTCCATTTTGACCCGCTAACCCCTGCACAAACGGCGGATTTAGCGGCGCCTTAAAATACATTTAAAACTTACACAAACTGTTGGCAAATATTAAGAGTATTTTTTATGGATTTAATTAAGTTTTTTCAATCGGGTGGTTTTTTTATGTACCCGATTTTATTGGTGATGACGCTGGGCATTGCCATTGCCATTGAGCGTTTTATTTATTTAATGCTCACACAGCGCAGCACAGAAACACTTTGGCGCCGCCTGTTGCCTATGTTAAAAGCACGGGATTTAGAGCGTGCTAAACAGCTGATAGAACCGCAAAAAACCCCCTTGGCCCGCGTGCTGAATTATGGCTTCGCACGGTTAATACACAACGCAAAACGCGAAACGGTGGAAAACGCAATGGAAGAGGGCGTTATGGAGGTGACACCCTATATGCAAGCGCGCACGCATTATTTAGCCACACTGGCCAATAGCGCCACACTGCTGGGGTTGTTAGGCACAATTATCGGGTTGATTGATGCTTTTACTGCGGTGTCCACGGCGGACCCAGCACAAAAAGCCGAATTATTATCCGCCAGTATTGCGGTGGCCATGAATACCACGGCGTTTGGTTTGGTCGCCGCCATTCCCCTTTTATTAATGCACTCTTTTTTAGCCACCAAAACAGCCAAATTAATTGATAACGTAGAAATGGCCGCTGTTAAATGCCTTAACCTTACGATGGAATAAATGGGATGTTTAAGCGCAAAAATCGCTTGGAAGCAGTGGCTGAAATTGATGTAACCACGTTTATGAATTTAATGGTTATTTTGGTGCCGTTTTTGTTGGTGACGGCGGTATTTTCACGCCTTACGGTTTTGCAGTTACAACTGCCCAGCAAAGATGCCGCCGCCGCTGAACCTGCGGCATTTCAATTACAGCTGGAATTAACACCGCAAGAATGGATTTTACGCGCCAACGCGCACGACGAAATTACCCGCCTGCCCACACCAGGTTCATTAAGTGAATGGCGCCGCTTTGAAGAGGCTTTGCTGGAAATTAAAAGCCGGTTCCCGGATGAAAAATCCATAACCTTATTTTTTAATAGCCAGGTGCCCTATAAAAACATGCTGGAAGTGATGGACCACCTGCGGCAAACCCAGATCGTCAATGGCACGCAGGCGCAATGGGTGGAGTTATTTCCTGATATTTCCTTGGGCCGCCATGAGCCGATGCACGCAGAACCCACGCTCAGCCCACCGGTAGCGACCGAACCTGCGGCGACGCCAGCCGCTACACAACCTGCCCCACAAGAGGTGCAGCCATGAGCCAATCGCGCCGCGCACGCCGTATGCAGCGGCAGCATCAATTGACCAAAGCGCCGGGGTTGAACCTGGTATCGCTGATGGATATTTTCACGATTTTGGTTTTTTTCTTGTTGGTGAATTCCTCCGGGCCGCAACACCTACCCAGCATCAAACAAGTGCGCCTGCCCTCGTTGGTCAGCTTTAACCCCCCGGCGGAAACCCTGGTGCTGGCCGTTACGCGGGACAGCGTTTTGTTGCAAGGTGAGGTGATGGGCCAATGGACGCAAGCTGGCTCAACTGAGCCGCTAGCACAATCGCTGGAGCAAGCCCTGATACACCATGCGGCTAAGTCAGCGGCGCCGGAGGCGGGCCGCGCCATCACCTTGATGGCGGATGAAAGCGTGCCTTATGAAGTGATTGAGCGGCTTATCGACCTCTGCCAGGCGCAGGATTATCGCCAGGTTGCGTTTGCCGCAACGCTCAAAGCAGCCCCTCCGGGTGGCCCCAAATGACGGCCACTTTCACCGCTAGCTACCCATTTGCCTCCAACTACCCATTTGATTGGCACCCCAACAGCGGCAACGACCGGCGGTTTTGGCTTGTTTTGAGCCTGTGTTTGGGTGCAAGTTTTGTGTTGAGCCTGTTGATGGCGACCCAAGTGGTGCCCCCGGCACCGCCGCAAACCCAAGCCCCGGTAGCTCCGCGCATTGTTAATTTTATGAGCAACCGGCCTAAGCCTGCGATCCCTATTCCAGCGCCCAAACCGCTAACCACACCACCGCCTCGAATCATTAAAACGCGCCCCACTGCAACCCCAGCCCCACAAGCCACACCGGAAATAACACCCGAACAGGCGCCAGTTACACCGCCTGCGGAGCCTGCCAGCATAGGCCGCACAAGGCCCGCAGCCGCGCTGGATTCCACCAAAGCCTCAGCCCGCGCACGCGCTCAAAACACCGGCCTTTTGGCGCTTGGCGGGCAAGTGTCTAGCCTGTTAGCCACCGCGCCGAGCAGCCAGGTTTTAGCGCAAACGGCTAATGCCGCAGTCGCTTCAGCCGCTGAGCAAACCCCCAGTGATCTCGAAAGCCGCCGCCAGGTGGAGTTAAGTGCAGCACCGGCTGCCCGAGTGGACACCCAGGCGCTGGACCAGCAAGCGGTGCAAAACAGCGCCCAGAACGTAAAACAAGCGCTCAGCCATGCAGCCCAAGGCGCTGCGGTATCGGGCGGTGGCCGCAGCGATAAAGACATCGCAGGGGTGTTCGCCCAGCACCAGCCCAGCCTGCACAAAGTATACGAACGCGCACGCAGGCAAACCCCAGGCTTGGCCGGTAAGTTAGTCTTGGAATTTGCAATCGCTGCCGATGGCAGTGTAAGCAGCCTTAGGGTGGTCGCAAGCGAACTGAACAATTCGGAGCTGGAGGCCAGCATTATCAGCCGGGTGAAGCAGTTTAGGTTTGCAGCGGGCAAGCCGCAGACGGGGGTTCGTTATGCTATGGAGTTTTTACCTTAGAAACATCAGTTAGGTGCTCAGCATTGTAGGGTGGGTTAGTCGCAGGCGTAACCCACGCAGCGCACCATCAGGCAAGTACATATTCAATAAAAGTAATACGGCGGTTATTTACACGGAAAATAAAATAATTATTATCGACAGCTCTGGTCGCCGCTCTCTACAAGCCTGCAAAAATAAAATAACGAACAAAATAGAAATAATACAATTAGGAGAACAAGGTTATGTCAGAACAAACATTTTTCGAATATGAGGACGTTAAAGTAACCAATGCCAGGTTTATCAGCGGTGGTCAAACCTATGCCATGAGCAATATCACTTCGGTCAAAGCTTTCGAGCAACAGCCAAATCGATTTTGGCCGGCCATATTCGTACTCTTAGGCGTAATTATATTGGGAAACGGCTCCCATTCTGGGTTCCTCATCATTTTGGCTGCTGCAGCCTATATGTTCATGCAAAAAACTGTGTATCACGTAATGCTATCAACGTCCGCCGGTGAAACTAGTGCGCTTAAGACACACCAAAAAGAGTATTTACAGAAAGTCGTAGCTGCAGTGAACGAAGCTATAGTTCACCGCGGATAGCTTCACATCGCATAAAGGTTACAACGCTACTTTTCTCTGAGCATGAAACCGGAAACTTTTCTATTGTGATTCAAATATAATTTCCAACGTACATCTGGCCCACTCACCTGACGGATTCAATATGGCAAGTAAACTCATAGCAATGCTTAAAGAATTAACAGATAAAGACGAATCCCTGAAAATTCTGCAGTATCAATGGGGGTTTGATGAACTGCTAATCGGCAACGCGCTAAAGTCCGTAATAGATACGTTCAAGCATTATAGTCTTCACGACGAATCTCACTCGCAGCAAATACTGGTTAATATCGAACTCATTTTGGGGGAGCAAGGGATAAAGGTAAGCGACCAACAAACCCCACCTATCCCTTAACCGCCCAAGGCATTAAATCCTCCAGACTATCGTCCTGCGCTCGCGAGGGCAGCGTCTCCAGCAATAATTGAATATACCGCAAAGG
>JBEGTZ010000080.1:0-8412 GCA_041179125.1 Pseudomonadota bacterium
CCTAAAAACCTCAATTGAATCACCCAAGTCTGCGCAACCCCTTGGCCCATCTAGCAAAAGTTTAAAATTTCGAACAACCCATAAGGTTGCCCTTCATTTTAAACTTTCACTATCTGCACCAAGGGCTTACACAGCTTTTGGGCGCTCAACTGAGGTTTCTAGGATAATGCGCCTACTCATCAGCGCTTTTATCCTAACGCACAGCCTTACCCTGGCAGCGGCAGACGCAGCACCAGAAACACCGCCGCCTGAAGCCGCAGCAGAAACCACAAAAGAAGCCGAAGCCCCCAAAGAAACAGCCCCGCCACCACCGCCCCTGCCTGCCCTGGGGGTGCGCCGGGAGCAACAAATGAAAGTGCTGCTGCAAAAATGGTACGGCGAGCAGATTATCGCCCTGCAAACACCAGAAGGCGCATTTGTGGGGCTGTGGCAGGATGACACCAGCGGCAAGCCGATGGGCGCCGTGTTGATGCTGCACGACTCCAGCCAAATGCCCGACTGGCCCGCGCAACTCCACCCGCTGCAACACTACCTCAGCCAACACGGCTGGGCGAGCTTAGCCATTAGCCTGCCAGACCCCGACGCACGCAGCCTACCGCCCCGCCCCGAACCACCCAAACTGCCCCCACCGCCACCCGCTACGGAAGACGGCAAAGCGCAAGAAGGTGAAGCGGGCAAAGAAGGCGCTGCCAAAGAAGAAAAAAAAGAAGACGGTAAAGAAAAGGAGAAAGAGCAGGAAAAGGAGAAAGAAAAAGAAGAAAAACCAGAAACCCAAGCCGTATTCAACGACACCAACGGCCAAGTAGGCGATGGCAGCCTGCCGCCCAAAGCACCGCCGCCGAAACAAGAAGTACTGCCCAGCCCACCGGCAGAACCCCTAGCCCAAGCCCGCATTAGCGCAGCCTTAGCGCTGTTAAAAGAAAAACAGCAATACAACAACGTACTGCTAGGCGTAGGCCTAGGCGCCGCCCGTGGCGCGGCTTTCATGCTGCAACACCAGGGCGACCCGGCGCAAAAAGCCCCCGACGGCGCACCTCTAACACCGCCCTTTCAAGCGCTGTTATTAATCAACCCGCACATGCGCATTGCCGCCCAAGCGGATTTCAACCTCACCCAAGCCCTCGCCAACACCAAACTGGCCGTACTGGACATCAGCTACCGCGCCCACCCAGCCAGCCCCAATGAAGCAACCCTACGCAAAACCACCGCCCGCAAAAACAACCTGCCGGTATTCGAACAACACCTCATCCTAGAACCGGAAGGCTCCGACATCGGCGAAGCGCAGCTCAACCGCATTGTGCGGGGTTTTTTGGTGAAACATGCGAAGGGCAAGCAGATACGCGGCGTGGGGAAGGCGGATCGCTAACTGAAAAATTATCCAGCGCAGAGGAATCGTTACGTAAGGTTTTGATCCACCAACTCGCCTTTAATATGCGGCCCTAATTCACCCTCCCACTTCGCCACCACGGCAGAGGCAATGCCATTGCCCATCACATTGGTTGCCGAGCGCGCCATATCTAAAAAATGGTCCACACCTAAAAGCAACAACAACCCCGCTTCGGGAATATTAAATTGGCTGAGCGTTGCGGCAATAACCACCAAAGAAGCCCTGGGCACGCCGGCCATGCCTTTGGAGGTGAGCATTAAAATCAATAACATAGAGATTTGAGTGGCCAGGCTCAACTCAATGCCATAGGCCTGCGCAATAAAAATGCAGGCAAACGAGCAATACATCATGGAGCCATCCAAATTAAACGAATAACCCAGCGGTAAAACAAAAGAAGCAATCCGATTATGCACACCGAACCGCTCTAATCCTTCTAAGGTTTTTGGAAAAGCCGCTTCAGAGGAGGCGGTTGAAAATGCTAATAAAGCGGGTAAACGCAACTCAGAAATCAACCCGACAATGCGTTTTTTTAAGAATACAAACCCCACAAAAAATAAAATCAACCAAAGCAGCAGAATTCCCACATAAAACTCCAGCATAAAAACGCCATAGGTGCTTAAAACACCAATACCGCTTTTGGCAATCACACCCGATACCGCCGCAAAAACCGCAACCGGCGCTGCCAGCATCACATAACCGGTTATTTTCAACATCACATGGGCCAAACTATCCAGCACATTAACTAAAGGCTCCGCGCGTTTACCTATAGCCGCACAGGCGGTGCCGAAGAAAATCGAAAATATCACAATCTGTAAAATTTCATTTTTCGCCATTCCATCGACGATGGACGTAGGAATTAAATGCGTAATAAATTCTTTAAGCGTAAGGTTTGAGGTAGCAATACCGGATACCGCATCACTGGCAGGCAATAATGCCTGCATCGCATCACCAGGGCGAAACACATTCACCAAAACAAGCCCCAGCGCCAAAGAAACCAGCGAGGCCGTCATAAACCAAGCCAGCGCCTTACCCCCCACCCGCCCCACTTCTTTAGCATCCCCCATTCTGGCCAGGCCAACCACTAAGGTAGATAAAACCAGAGGAGCAATAATCATTTTTATCAGGCGCAAAAAAATAGTGGTAATTAAAGACATAGCCTCAGCAAAACCTCCAGGCGCCGCCAGGGTTTTATTCGCGCAATAGCCAACAATAATGCCTAAAATAAGGCTGATAAAAATATAACTGGTGAGGTTGAGGCGGGATTTTTTCATTGAATTTTTAGCCTTTAAAATAAAAAATTTAATTATTAGAGTGCATTACTTTATTTGTAGGGCCACATACTTAAATTGTGGCCAACCAAACCTGCGCTAAAGCGGCGTCTATTTCGCGGCCATCTTTGTGGGGAATTGGATGGGTGCGCGGGGTGGGGTAAAAAAAATCGCGGTTGGATTCGTAGTCTTCACTCACCAATACGTGGCTGAGCTGATCTTGCGGGCGGCCAAATAATGAGAGGGCGTAGCCGACATAAAAACCCATAGTTTTGCGGCCACCGGCGAGGGATACGTGTAATTCGGTGTTGTCATCCTGCGTGAGTTCGCGCATTTGGTTGCAGATGGTATCGGCGGCGGCTTCGTTGTCTTCGGGTGTGCGTAAATCCTGTAAAAATTCGCCTTGATTATTTTTAATTACAGTAATGGTGGATAAATTAAACGTGATGGGCTGGTGGATGGCGTAATCCGTTAATAGTTGTGCGTAGCGCTTGCTGCCTTCGAATAATTGAAGGTTGGCCTGTTGCTGGCCTTGCAGTGTGGTAATTAAATGAATTTCGTCTGGCACCCAGGCGGGGTTTTGTTTAACGGCGAGGGCGTAAAGCGTTTCGGTAACAATTTGCGGGCTCATGCCGCTGACGAGTAGAAGTATTTTTTTGCGCGCTAGCATGGGAGGTTGGCTCACGGGTTTTATGTGTCGTGGAGAATAACGCACTCTTTGTGGCGGGACGACGTTTGGCAAGCTTGCCGAGTTAATATGTTCCTCTTTGGTTGAGTGTGAGCGGCTGTACAACTTTACCCGCTGTAGGGGGGCGATTTATCGCGCCCTGATTGTGCGCTATAAATTGTGTCCCTGCGTGTTGGGTACACAGATAGGTTTACAGTCTGGTGAAATGAATACAAACTCATGGCGGAAACAAAAAACATCTTGTTTAAAGCGCTGAAACCGCAAGCGATTAATTGTTCTGTATTCGTTCCAGCTCCGTAGCAATAGGCTTGCTTTTAGCACTAAATGCATTTCATCCACCCTTGTAGTCCCTGCCGAGTGGCTAACTAAACCCCACCGCCCAAACCGCATCCGTGCTAACAATTTGCGCATGTAATGCCTGTGTTTGCGGCAATAATTGTTGGCAAAAATAATCCGCCATTTGTTGTTTTTCCCTATAAAAATCCTCTGTTTTTGCTTGTGCGGCAGCGCTCATGCGCAGCCACATATAGCCGTAGGCTACAAAGCCGGCTAGGTGTAAATACGCAGTGGCGTTTTGGCCGATTAATTCTGGGGTTTTGGGGGCGTGTTGTAATAGCCATTGTGTGGCGTCGGTTAAGTGGGTTATGGCGGTGTTTAATTTCTGCGCTTGGGGTGAATTATTTTCTTCGGTAAATTGTTGAATTTCTTTTATCCACTGGGTGAGTAATTCTCCTTGGCTGCCGATTATTTTGCGGCCTAATAAATCCATCGCCTGAATGCCGTTGGTGCCTTCATATATTTGTGTGATGCGAATATCCCGCACGCTTTGCTCTTGCCCCCATTCGCGAATATAACCGTGGCCGCCGAATATTTGCTGGCCTAAAACGGCTGTTTCAAAGGCTTTATCGGTTATAAATGCTTTGGCGATGGGTGTTAATAAGGCCACTTTATTGGCGTAATTTTTAGCTTCGTTTTTGTCGTCAGAATATTTAGCGCCGTCTAATGCTTTAGCCACATATAAATAAAACGCACGCCCGGCTTCATTAAATGCCCGCATGGTGAGTAACATGCGGCGCACGTCGGGGTGTTCAATAATGGCGTCAGCAGGGCCTTGGGGGTTTTTAATGCCGCTGGGGCTGCGGCTTTGTAAGCGTGATTTAGCGTAATCCAACGCTTGAATATAACTGCCGTGCGCGGCGCCTAGGCCTTGAATGCCCACCACTAAACGTTCGTAATTCATCATGGTGAACATACAGGCTAAGCCCTGATTGGCCTCGCCGATTAACCAGCCGGTGGCGCCGTCAAAATTCATCACACAGGTGGCGCAGGCTTTTATGCCCATTTTTTTCTCCAGCGCGCCACAGCTTAATGTATTTTTTTGTGTCCATTTTCCTTCGTGGTCAGGCAAAAATTTAGGCACTAAAAAAAGAGAAATACCTTTAACGCCTGCGGGTGCATCCGGCAAACGGGCCAACACTAAATGAATAATATTATCGGTAAAATCCTGCTCGCCCCAGGTAATAAAAATTTTACTGCCGGTAATTAAATAACTGCCATCCGTTTGCGGTTGTGCTTTGGTGCGTAAAAGGCCTAAATCGGTACCGGCTTGGGCCTCGGTTAAATCCATCACGCCTGCCCATTCCCCGCTGTACAGTTTTGGCAAATAAAGGCTTTTTAGGCTGTCGCAGGCGTGGGCTGAAAGCGCCACACAGGCGCCGGAGGTAAGCATGGGCGCCAAGCCAAATGCCATACAGCTGCCCTGCACCATTTCTTCCACTGCGGCCACTAAGGATTTTGGCAGCCCTGCGCCGCCGTACTGGGTGTCCCCGCCCAAGCCCACCCAGCCACCGGCACTGTATTCTTGGTACGCGGCTTTAAAACCTGTGG
This sequence comes from Pseudomonadota bacterium, assembly GCA_041179125.1. Lineage (GTDB taxonomy): Bacteria > Pseudomonadota > Gammaproteobacteria > Pseudomonadales > Cellvibrionaceae > CAMCXE01. The sequence continues at coordinate 5,231 of JBEGTZ010000080.1, forward strand.
GGGTTGTTACCTGGCCGTTGTGTAAGGTGCAGCCTTGCTCGTCGGCTTCGCGATTTAATGGCGCTAGCACCTCTTCGCACCATTTGCCGGCTTGTTTGAGTATTTCGCACGCGGTGTCCCAATCTACCTCGGCGGTGGCATTAAATTGTTGCCAATATGCAGGAAGATCAAAAACCTCCCGCATTAAAAATTCAAATTCCCGCAAGGGGGCTTGATAGTGGGGCATTATCTGCGCGCCTAGTATGTGTATTTTAATAAGCCTACGCCAAATTGGTTAATTTGCCGCATGAACACAATAAATATCGCTACACTAGCTGATTTCCCGCTGGATTTTATAGGAGCTAAGCGTGCGCACATTTCATTCCCCGGCCCACACCCCGGACAACCATTCAAAAGCTAATTGGCGTGTGGTGTGGACATTAATTCCGTATTTAATGGAATTCCGCTGGCGGGTGGCATTTGCGCTGGCGCTTTTAGTGGGCGCCAAATTAGCGAATGTGGCAGTGCCTTTGGCATTAAAACAAATTGTTGACCGCTTGGATTCAAGCCAGGCCATGATTATTGTGCCGCTTGCGCTGTTGCTGGCCTATGGCACACTGCGTTTTTTGTCGAGTTTTTTAGGTGAATTGCGCGATGCGATTTTTGCCCGTGTAGCCGAGCGCGCCATGCGCAGGGTAACGCTGCAAGTATTTAAACACCTGCATCAATTGGATTTAAGTTTTCATTTAGCCCGCAAAACCGGCGGGCTTGCGCGGGATATAGAACGCGGCACCACCGGGATTAGTTTTTTACTGCGTTTTATGCTGTTTAATATTATCCCTACACTGTTGGAAATTGCCCTGGTAGCCGGTATTTTATGGGCGCATTTTAATTGGTATTATTTGTTGACGGTGCTGGGCGCGGTGGCGGTGTATGCTGTTTTTTCCATTATTATTACCGAGTGGCGCAACCGTTTTATTCGCGAAGCCAATGACCAAGACAACCGCTCCAACACCCGCGCGATGGATAGCCTGCTCAATTACGAAACCGTAAAATATTTTAATGCCGAAGCTTTTGAGCTAACCGAATACGATAAGCAGCTGGCCCAATGGGAAACCTCACGCCTTAAAAACCGCTTGTCGTTATTTGTATTAAATTCCGGCCAAGCATTTATTATCGCCGCCACCGTATGCCTTATGATGGTGTTAGCCGCGCAAGAAGTGGCAGCTAAAACTATGAGCCTTGGGGATTTGGTGATGGTGAATGCTTTTATGATTCAGCTGTTTATACCGCTAAATTTTTTAGGCTTTGTTTACCGGGAGATCCGCCAATCGTTAATAAATATTGAAAATTTATTTACTTTGCTCGATCAAAAAAGCCACCTTAAAGACACCACAGATGCACCCGATTTAAGTTTTAAACAGGGCGAAATTCGTTTTGATAATGTGAGTTTTAGTTACGATAAAACCCGGCCTATTGTGCAAAATGTTTCTTTTAGCCTTCAGCACGGGCAAAAACTGGCCATAGTCGGCGCCAGCGGTTCCGGCAAATCCACACTGGCGCGTTTATTATTTCGATTTTACGACCCAGATAATGGGCAAATTCTCATTGATGGGCAAGCTATAGACCAGGTAAATGCAGGCTCTTTGCGCAAATTGATCGGTGTTGTGCCGCAAGATACCGTTTTATTTAACGATAGTATTTTTTATAACATTCACTACGCCAACCCACAGGCCAGTATTGAAGACGTAAAACAGGCTGCGGATATGGCCAATTTAACGGAATTTATTTCCCGCCTGCCGCAGGGGTTTAATACGCTGGTGGGTGAGCGCGGTTTAAAAGTATCCGGCGGGGAAAAACAACGCATCGCCATTGCACGTTTATTACTTAAAAACCCACCTATTTTAATTTTTGACGAGGCCACCTCCGCGCTGGATTCCACCACAGAACAAGCCATTATTAGTGCATTAAATTCCCTCGCACTCAAACACACCACCTTAGTCATCGCGCATCGGCTCTCCACCATTATGGACGCTGACAGCATTGTGGTGTTGGAGCAAGGCTGTGTTATGGAGCAGGGCACCCATCAAGAATTGTTGCAAAAAAATGGGCTTTATTGGCAGTTGTGGCAGCACCAGTTGCAAGAGGATGAACGGGAATTGCCCCGCAGTGGCAAATAAAATACGCCCAAATGCAATAACCCTAGAAACCTCAGTTGGATCACCCAAGTCTGCGCAACCCCTTGGTACGTCTAGCAAACGTTAAAAATTTCGAACAACCAATAAGGTTGCCCTTCATTTTTAACTTTCATTATCCGCTACCCGTGGCTTACACAGCTTTTGGGCGCTCAATTGAGGTTTCTAGGATAACCGCTGGTTTTCGATCACGCAGTAAACGCGCAGAAACTTTAGGGTGTTTTCGTAGGTTTAATTCGAATTTTAATGAAACGGCGCAGAGGTTTTATTTACCACCAAACTAAGCCCTGGCACGCGGGAAACAGGGTATAAGTTTTCAACCGCATAAAACACCGCCATGTCTAATTGATTGGCAAATTCTTCCCCAAGCACGCCATGCACAATCACATTAGCTTGCATGGTGGCTTTGGTGATTGCGGGGAAATAACCGTGTAATGCGGCGCGGTCATAAATTTCTTCCACCACGCGATGGGCTAAATACGCTTCTGCCAACAGGGCAGGCCAGCCGCCCTCTTGTTCGATTAATTCCGGTTGATGGGTAAAAAAATCGCAGGCTATTTGTAAAAAATATTCGCTGTTTGCGAGCGCTTCAATTTGCAGTAATGCACGCGCCAGGGTTTTTAGTTGTGTCGGCACTTGTTCAACGTAGTTCATCACAAACGCTTCCAGTGCTTCTAGCCGCTCATGTGCGGGCAAATGAATCGCCCGGTGCAAGCGGTTAATTTTGCCGCGCAAAAAATGCCGCAATTCGATGGCGCAATGCTGTGATTGGCGCACTTCGGTGAGCGTTTGGCGCCATTGCGCGAAATGATCAAAACTCATATCTGTAACCTAAAAATCCCAATCGAACTTAATCTAAACCCTCAGTTAAATCACGCACGTCTGCATAAGGGCACCTCCGGAAATCCACTTTTCGCGCCCTCGCTTCGTTATTTTCGTGCTCAGTCGGTCATTTATACCGCATAAACTCCCTCCCTCCGCGCGAAAATGCCTTGCGATCATCACGAA
>JBEGTZ010000081.1:0-3193 GCA_041179125.1 Pseudomonadota bacterium
TCACCAAAGTCTGCGCAACCCCTTGGCACGCCTAGCAAAAGTTAAAAATTTTGAACAACCAATAAGGTTGCCCTTCATTTTTAACTTTTACTATTCACATCAATGGGTTGCACAGCTTTTGGGCGCTCAACTGAGGTTTCTAGGTTAAACGTTTCGGTTTTTAGGTTAAGTCAAACCGATCCAGCTGCATCACCTTATTCCAGGCGGCGATAAAATCTTGTACAAATTTTGGTGGCGCATCGTCAGTTGCGTAAACTTCGGCCAGTGCGCGCAGTTGGGCGTTGGAGCCGAATACTAAGTCTGCCACCGTGGCCGTCCATTTTAATTCACCCGTCGCGCGGTCCCGCCCTTCAAAATGTGCTTGATTTTGTGCTTGTTGCCACTGGGTGTTCATATCCAGAAGGTTGACAAAAAAATCGTTGCTGAGTGTTTCTGGGCGCTGGGTGAATACGCCGTGCTGGGCTTGGTTGACGTTGGCGTTTAATACGCGCAGGCCGCCGAGCAAAACGGTCATTTCCGGCGCGCTTAGGGTTAACAATTGTGCTTTATCAATTAGCAGTTCAGCCGCAACGGTTTCCAGTCCTGGTGAGGTGTAGTTGCGGAAGCCATCTGCAAGCGGTTCAAGCACGTTGAATGATTCTGCATCGGTTTGTTCGGGTAGGGCATCACTGCGGCCTGGTGTGAAGGGGACAGTTACCGTGTGGCCCGCTTTTTTCGCTGCCGCTTCAATGGCTGCACATCCGCCCAACACAATTAAATCCGCCAGGGAGATTTTTGTGCCGCCAGATTGTGCCGCGTTAAACGCCTGTTGTATGGCTTCAAGCGTTTTGAGGTGTTTGGCAAGTTCCACCGGTTGGTTAACCGTCCATTGCGCCTGGGGTGCAAGGCGGATCCGCGCTCCATTGGCGCCACCGCGCTTGTCACTGCCGCGAAATGTCGAGGCGGAGGCCCAGGCGAGTGTGACCAGTTCACAGATGGACAATCCTGAAGCTAGCAAGGTGGTTTTGAGTGTTTGAACTGCTGCTTCATCAACCAGTGGATGGCTTATAGCTGGGATGGGGTCTTGCCAGATGAGTTGTTCATCAGGCACCAGTTTGCCTAAATAACGCGTGCGCGGGCCTAGGTCGCGGTGGGTGAGTTTGAACCAGGCGCGGGCGAAGGCATCGGCAAATTCCTGCGGGTTTTGGTGGAATCTGCGGGCAATTTTCTCGTAGGCCGGATCAAAACGCAGCGATAGATCGGCGGTGGTCATCATGGGTGGGTAGCGTTTTGACGGGTCGTGGGCGTCGGGGATTAGGTGCTCGGGCTTGCAGTTTTTGGCTGTCCATTGCTGGGCGCCGGCGGGGCTTTTGGTGAGTGCCCATTCATAGCCGAACAACATGTCAAAGTAGCCGTTATCCCAGGTGGTTGGGTTGGGTTTCCAGGCGCCTTCGATGCCGCTGGTGGTGGTGTGAATACCTTTGCCGGTGCCGAATTTATTTAGCCAGCCAAGGCCCTGTTGTTCAATGCTGGCTCCTTCAGGCTCGGCGCCGACTAGGGCTGGGTCGCCCGCGCCGTGGGCTTTGCCAAAGGTGTGGCCGCCTGCCACTAACGCTACGGTTTCTTCGTCGTTCATGGCCATACGGGCAAAGGTTTCGCGCACATCGCGCCCGGAGGCCACTGGGTCTGGGTTGCCGTTGGGGCCTTCTGGGTTGACGTAAATTAACCCCATCTGTACGGCGGCCAGTGCGGTTTCAAGCTCGCGATCGCCGGAATAGCGCTTGTCGCCTAACCAGGTGGCCTCGGCACCCCAGTAAATATCCTCTTCTGGTTCCCAAATATCGGCGCGGCCCCCTGCAAAACCAAAGGTTTTAAAGCCCATAGATTCCAGCGCTACGTTGCCAGCGAGGATCATCAAATCGGCCCAGGAAAGTTTGCGGCCATATTTTTGTTTGATAGGCCAGAGCAAGCGGCGTGCTTTATCCAAGTTGCCGTTGTCCGGCCAGCTGTTAAGCGGGGCAAAACGTTGGTTGCCGGTGCCTGCACCACCGCGCCCGTCACTGGTGCGGTAGGTGCCCGCCGAGTGCCAGGCCATGCGAATCATCAACCCACCATAATGCCCCCAGTCCGCAGGCCACCAGTCTTGGGAGTTAGTCATCAGTGCGTGTAAATCTTTCACAACGGCATCTATGTCCAAGCTGTTAAATTCGGCGGCGTAATCAAAGGCTGCGCCCATCGGATCGGATTGGGTTGAATGTTGGTGCAGGATGTTGAGTTTGAGCTGGTGCGGCCACCAGCTGGCATTTGAAGGCGCGCCTGCGGTGGTATTTTTTGGAGTGCCTGATGCAAAAGGGCATTTAGGTTCATTGGACATGGCGTAATCCTCAGTGTGGTGGTTGTGCGTGGTGGTTGAACTTTAGAGCACGGCACATCGTGTGAATAATTGAACTTAGCTATGTGGTTGATAGTGTCGGCGGTCTTCATTTAGGGCGCTTGCGCTTGCGCAAGGTTTTTAGGTAAAAAATTTCGAACCAAAAATAAAGGTAACTGTTTAGCTCAGCGAAAAGCATTAAATGTACACACCATTTCACCCTGTAGGAGCGCTATCCATCGCGTCTGGATTGATGATTTCAGCAGCGGTTTATCCAAGATTTCTAGAGGCGCCTTATTGCTACCCGCTTCGGCGACGCTGCGACAATTTGCCGCACATAAGAATTATTTCTATTTGTTATCATGCCGTACTTTTTGTATGGATGTCCGTCATGAAAACCCCAACTTCCCTTTTAGCCGCACTCGCTTTAGCCCAGCCATTAAACGCCGCCGAAGCGCAAAAAATTGAAACGGTCACGGTGATTGGCAACCGAGCCGCTGACTACACCGCGCCGGACGCAGCCGCTTCCACCAAAAATGGCCAGCCTTTAATTGACACCCCGGTTGCCGTTCAAATTGTGCCTAGCGCAGTAATGCTGGACCAGCAAACCTCCAGCATGGCGGAAGTGCTGAATAATGTGAGCGGTGTTACGCCGATGTTTTTTTTGGGCGGCGCTTACGAGCGGTTTGTGGTGCGCGGGTTTACGCAGAGCCTGGCCGGTTATCGCAACGGCGTGTTGCAGCCTTTTACCCGGTTTCATTTGGCGAATACTGAACGGGTTGAGGTGTTAAAAGGCCCCGCTGCGTTGGAATACGGCATGAGTGACCCCGGTGGTGTTATTAA
>JBEGTZ010000082.1:0-3286 GCA_041179125.1 Pseudomonadota bacterium
AATTCAATTTTCGCGATGATCGCGAGGCATTTTTGCACGGACGACTGCATGGATGCCGGACGACCCCACGGATGGGGGAGGTAGAATTTCATCGGGAATGAAATCGAGGTAGAGCGACGCACGCCTAAAGGGATTTAGGCGGTAGAGCGACGCAGGATGCCCAAGCCGAAGGAGGGAGTTTATGCGGTATAAATGACCGACTGAGTACGAAAATAACGAAGCGAGCACGCGAAAAGTGGATTTTCGGAGGTGCCCTTAATTTTTTTACCTGGCCGGTTAGTATTTTCACACATATATGCAGGTAATTTTTCACATCCATCCGCGCACACATTAATCACAATAGTGGCTCCAAACATCAAACCACTTAAAAAACAGGAGCACACTATGAAACGTTTAATCATCGCCTTAGCCGCATTAGGATTTGCCGCAAACACCTACGCTGCCGACTGCAACCTGGTGTACGACGAATTCGATAGCTTAATGAATAAACAATTTTTAATTACCCCCGGCCTTTATACCACGGTAAAAGAAAACCGCATTTCACGTTATGAATACAACAGCCAGCAAAAAGGAAAGCTGTTATTAAAGCCGGATAATACCGGTTATGGCGTGGCCATTGTTCACACCAATAACAACACCTGGGGCAAACTTTTGTATACCTGGAGTGCAGGCGGCGCAGAATTAATTATTAAAGAAGCCACGTTATATGGCCGCGTGCTGGATGGACATGCACCGCGCACATTACGCAATATCCGCATACCCTCTTCTTATACCTACGATTTAGACACCGGCACACTCGGCGGCGCCGGTGCGGATATTTGGTTTAATAATGTGGATGGTAATTTGATGTATTTAACGGAATATGGCGGCGCGAATTTGAGCTTTCCGATGCGCACATTGTGCGATTAATTTAACTGTTTGGCTGGATGTATAGGCTTTGATTGAGCGCCATTTTTTTTGCGAACAATTTTATTGTTTAAGTGAAAATTGAGGTGATCGGTGAATGATCTTTGCCTGTATGTTCAGTTTTTTTATTTATTGCTGGTTAGTGTTGGTTGGTGTTTTTTGAAATAAAGGCATGTCAATTTCGCCTAATCCTCATTAAATATTGTAGGGCGTCGCCTTGGCGCGCCACACCGAGAACTCCGATGCAAAAATACGGCGCACCAAGGTGCGCCCAACGAAGTGAAATTTAATATGGGTTGCGCGTTAATGCAGGAGCACAACAATTAAATGAACGCCACTAAAAAATTAATTCCCCAACCGATCAAAACGGCTTTTCATCCCGACCGGCGTAGGTTGGCGGTGAGCTTGCGAACCCCAACATTCCCTCTGGCGGCGAGCACAAATTAAAGCCCTTATGTAGCGGGCCTTGTGTTTGCGGATGGCTGGAATGCTGGGCATTACTGCCCAACCTACGAACTGAGTTTTTCTTCTACCCGTGCCAGCTCAACTGGGTCTGTTAGCCCGAGTTTGTTGTCTAAGATCATAAGTGCTCCGTTGCTTTAAACTTAAAAACCTCGGTTTTCCCAAACTCAGTGGTTTTTATTAAATTCCCTCGCAGCCCAACATCACAGCAGCCAATTCTCAGTTATTAACCCTGGGTACTTAACAAAATCTTTTTGATTATTGGTAACTAACACAACATTTAATGCCACCGCATGGGCGGCAATTAATTTATCCAGGTGATCTTTTTTGCTGTCGCGGGTTGCTGTGTGTATTGGGCCGTAAGCTACGCCTGCGGCTTGGTCAAATGGGGCTACCTCAATATCCTCAATTAATGCCGCTAAGTGGGCTAATTCCTTTTGCGGATTGTGCGCAACCGCTACTCCGTAATGCAGTTCTGCATAGGTGATCGCCGACATCACCACGTCGCCCACATAACACTCGGCAAAACGCTGGGCTACTTTGGCGGGTTGGTTTTTCATCAGGTAGATACACATGTTGGTATCCAGCATAAACAGCGCCATTACAACGCATCCCTGTCCGCTTGCTCTTGGCTGCCTCGGCCCTCGGCGAGTACCTCGGGGGCGAATTGGGCGAATTTTGCCATGACTCCCGCCAGTGAACGGCGCGCGGGGCGGATGCGGATTTCCTGGCCTATGCGCTCTATTTCCAGCTCTATATCCGTGCGCTCGAAGGCTATGTCAGCCGGAATTCGCACGGCTTGGGAGTTGCCATTTTTGAATAATCTGGTGGTTTGCATCGCTATACCTCGTAATGGGGCCAAAAAGATTTTTGGATGTACAGGTATTTACATTAGCTCAAGGTGTGATTGGTGTAAATACGGGTGTGTACATGGTTTTGTGGTTGAGCGGTGGGCTGGGCAACTGGTTGCCCGGCCCAGCCAAATTAATGCGCCTCATCCCAATTATCCCCCACACCCGCCTCCACCAATAACGGCACATCCAAAGCCAAAACTCCACTCATCAAGGCGCAAATTTTTGGCTTTAATTCTTCAACCAAAGTTTCGTGAATTTCAAATACTAATTCATCATGCACCTGCATAATAATGCGGGCGTTGATATTTTCTGTTTGTAAATAATTATCCACCGTCACCATCGCCATTTTAATAATATCCGCTGCGGTGCCTTGCATCGGGGCGTTAATGGCGGTGCGTTCGGCGCCTTGGCGGCGGGCGCGCTCACTGCTTTTAATATCGGGTAAATATAAACGCCGCCCGCATAATGTGCTTACATAACCCTGTTCATAGGCGATGGCTCGGGTTTCGTCCATGTAGCGTTTTACACCGGGGTAACGGGCGAAATACACGTCGATATATTTTTGTGCTTCACCTCGGCCTATGTGTAATTGTTTGGCTAATCCAAAGGCGCTCATGCCGTAAATTAAACCAAAATTAATGGCTTTGGCGCTGCGGCGCTGATCCTGCGAAACTTGGGTTAAGGGCACGCCAAATACTTCGGCGGCGGTGGCGCGGTGTACGTCTTGGCCGCTGCTAAAAGCGGTTAATAAACCTGCGTCTTGGGATAAGTGCGCCATGATGCGCAATTCAATTTGCGAATAATCCGCCGCCACTATTTTAAATTCTTTCGGGGCAATAAATGCTTGGCGAATGCGGCGGCCTTCGGCGGTTTTTATGGGAATATTTTGTAAATTGGGTTCGGTGGAAGAAAACCGCCCCGTGGCGGCGCCTGCTTGGTGGTAAGACGTATGCACGCGGCCGGTGGTTCTGTTCACCATTTGCGGCAGTTTGTCGGTGTAGGTGGATTTTAATTTGGCGAGGCTGCGGTGTTCTAATAATAATTTGGGCAAAGGGAAATCCAGT
>JBEGTZ010000083.1:0-10881 GCA_041179125.1 Pseudomonadota bacterium
CCTCGGTGGAATGATTTTTATTATTCGTGCGTGGGTGATCGTTAAATTTAAAGTAACTATTTTTTAGCACAATTTCCATTTGATTCACGTCATCCCCGCGCCGTCGGGCGCCGTTAGTCCAGCGCAGCTCATCCAGGTGGCGATTGGGCTGCAACACGGGTGTGCTTGAGTCACACAAAACGTCTTATTTACCGCTGGATGAGCTACGCTGGACTAACGGCTCCCGCCTGCGCGGGGATGACGAAAAAATGTGCTGAATAGTTACAATTTAAAAACCTTCGCTGGGCAGATTCAGCCGCTCGGACGCTCAATTGAGGTTTCTGGGTTAAACTGGTGATAATCAAAGCGTTTCAGTTACAATCTGTGCAATAATTCAGGCTGTGCAATAAGCTCGGCGCACAAAATACGGCCCCCATTAGCCAAGGCAGACAAGCATCGTGACCTCATCTCCAACCCCTACCTCCCCGACTGTTCAGGGCATTATTCTCTTCTCAATTAGCAGTAGTTTGCAAACTGGATTATTAGCGCAATTGATCGCCGACAAAACCGGCTTGAAGTGTTCGGTGGCAACACAATTCTCCCCAGATTTAGAAGGCGCCTATTTATACCTGGTGGATTGTCAGGGCCGCTCAACAGAAGATTTACAAGCCCTGGTGGCGGAAATTCAAGAGCACAACCAACCTTATATTGCCGCGTTGCTGAATGCTGCTTCTGAGAGTGAGCACGAACAACTATTAGATTGGCCCTGTATTTCAGGCTTATTTTCAACCGATACCGACCAAGAAAACCTGCTGCGTGGCCTTGAGGCGTTGTTGAAAGGCGATTATTGGGTTCCGCGCCGCTTACTGCATTTACACTTCGAAAAAAACCGCCGTGCGCCATCGAATAAAAGGCTGGACATTAAACTGACCAAGCGCGAGCGGCAAATTCTTAAATTAATCAAAGATGGCGCGACCAATTTTGATATTGCAGAAGCGCTGGAAGTGAGTGAGCACACGGTTAAGAGCCACTTGTACAACGTGTACAAAAAAATTGGCGTGCGCAATCGCTTGGAGGCCAGCAATTGGGTAAGGGATTTGGAAGATATTTAGGGCCCCCGCATTTTTTTGTCTGCTGCCATTTAAACCTTTCTCAGTGCGTTTAAACACAAACTCCTTCTTCATAAACGAACCCGGCGCAGCATAAGTGCGCCGTTCAGGCGGCACTTCTGGCGCTTGAAACAGGTTATTATCCTCATTTAACTCCATCAATTAACGAGGATTTATGGTCGATACCATCATCGTTCGCGGTGCGCGCACGCACAATTTAAAAAATATTGACCTCGATATTCCCCGCGATAAATTAATTGTTATTACCGGCCTATCCGGCTCGGGTAAATCGTCTTTGGCCTTCGATACTCTCTATGCTGAAGGCCAGCGCCGTTATGTGGAAAGTCTCTCCGCTTATGCGCGGCAATTTCTATCTTTGATGGAAAAGCCCGACGTAGACCATGTTGAAGGCCTAAGCCCGGCCATTTCCATTGAGCAAAAATCCACATCACACAACCCGCGCTCCACTGTGGGCACCATTACAGAAATTTATGATTATCTGCGTTTATTCTTCGCCCGCATCGGTGAGCCGCGCTGCCCAACCCATCAGCTGCCCCTAAGCGCGCAGACGATTTCTGAAATGGTGGACCAGGTTTTGGCCATGCCGGAAGACAGCAAGGTGATGCTGCTTGCGCCCGTGGTGCGTGACCGCAAAGGTGAGCATCACCACGTATTTGAAAGCCTGCGTAGGGACGGTTTTGTGCGGGTGCGGGTGGACGGTTTAGTGGTGGATTTAGACGATACCCCCAGCCTGGATAAAAAGAAAAAACACAGTATTGATGTGGTGGTGGACCGCTTTAAAGTGCGCCCGGATATCAAACAACGCCTGGCGGAGAGTTTTGAAACGGCACTGAATTTAGCCGACGGCATCGCGATGGTGGCGAGCATGGATGATGCGAGCCTAGAAGAAAAATTATTCTCCGCCAAACACGCGTGCCCGCTGTGTGATTATTCGCTGTCTGAATTAGAGCCGAGAATATTTTCATTTAATAACCCGGCAGGCGCTTGCCCTGAGTGCGATGGTTTAGGCGTCAAACAATTTTTTGCACCAGAAAAGGTAGTGATTGATGCGCAATTGAGTTTGGCTGATGGTGCGGTGCGCGGTTGGGATGCGCGCAATTTTTATTATTTCCACATGCTTACATCCCTCGCTAAACATTTTAAATTTGATGTAAATACACCTTGGATAAAACTCAGCGCCAAGCATCAACAGGTGATTTTGTACGGCTCGGGCGAGGAGACTGTTAATTTCACTTATGTGAATGAGCGCGGTGATAAGTTTCAGCGCGCACATGTATTTGAGGGGGTTATTCCAAATTTAGAGCGGCGCTACCGCGATACGGAATCTTCTGGTGTGCGCGAAGAATTGGCGAAATACCTTTCCAGCCAAGTGTGCCCGAGTTGCCAGGGGGCGCGTTTACGCTTGGAGGCGCGCCATGTATTTGTGGATAACAAAACGCTGCCGGAGTTGGTGGATATGCCGGTGGGGGAGGCGCAGGTTTATTTTACTAAACTTAAATTTACCGGCGCCAAAGGTAAAATTGCTGAAAAAATATTAAAAGAATTGCGCGATCGGTTTCGGTTTTTGGTGGATGTGGGCCTGAATTATTTAACCCTCAGCCGCAGCGCCGATACGCTCTCCGGCGGTGAGGCCCAGCGCATTCGTTTAGCCAGCCAAATAGGCGCAGGGCTGGTGGGTGTTATGTATATTTTGGATGAACCTTCTATTGGGTTACATCAGCGGGATAACGACCGTTTATTAAATACCTTAAAACACCTGCGCGATTTAGGTAATACCGTCATTGTGGTGGAGCATGATGAAGATGCTATTCGTTTGGCCGACCATATTATTGATGTCGGCCCTGGTGCGGGTGTGCATGGCGGGCAAATTATTGCGCAGGGTAAATTGGCGAATATTCTTAAGGCTAAAAACTCCCTAACAGGGGCGTATTTATCCGGTAAAAAATCAATTGCCATTCCCAAACAGCGCCATCTGCCCAACGCCAAAAAAATGTTGGTTTTAAAGGGGGCCAGTGGAAATAATTTAAAAAACGTCACGCTTGAAATCCCCGTTGGGTTATTTACCTGTGTCACCGGAGTTTCCGGTTCAGGTAAATCTACCCTCATTAATAATACGCTTTACCCCTTGGCTGCCACGGCGCTGAACAAAGCCACCACGTTAACCGCTGCGCCCTATCAAACCGTTGAGGGGTTGGATTTATTTGATAAGTGTGTGGATATAGACCAAAGCCCAATAGGCCGCACACCGCGCTCCAACCCGGCTACCTATACGGGTATTTTTGCCCCGATTCGGGATTTATTTGCCGCCACCGCTGAGGCGCGTGCGCGGGGTTATAAGGCCGGGCGCTTTAGTTTTAATGTTAAGGGTGGCCGCTGTGAAGCCTGCCAGGGCGATGGGGTCGTCAAAGTAGAAATGCATTTTTTGCCAGATGTGTATGTGCCTTGTGATATGTGTAAAGGCAAGCGCTACAACCGCGAAACCTTGGATGTTCAGTACAAGGGCAAAAGTATTCACGAGGTGTTGGATATGACGGTGGAAGATGCCCGTGTATTTTTTGATGCAGTGCCCAGCATTGCCAGCAAATTACAAACGCTTATGGATGTGGGCCTGTCTTATATTCGTTTAGGGCAGGCGGCTACAACACTTTCTGGCGGTGAAGCGCAACGGGTTAAATTATCGCGGGAGTTATCCAAGCGCGACACCGGCAAAACACTCTATATTTTGGATGAACCCACCACGGGCCTGCATTTTCACGACATTGCACAGTTATTAGCGGTGTTGCATCGCCTGCGCGATAACGGCAACACGGTTATCGTGATTGAACACAATTTAGACGTGATTAAAACGGCGGATTGGGTGGTGGATTTAGGGCCGGAGGGCGGCGGTGGCGGTGGGCAGATTATTGCAACCGGCACGCCGGAAGCTATATGCACAGTAAAAGCCTCACATACCGGGCGGTTTTTAAATGCCATGTTGGTGGCAAAAAAAGGAGGTGCGAAGTAGGCCGGTGCAGGTGGAATGCTAGGAGCGTTTGCTGGGCAGGTTATCCCAGGCTAAAGCGCTGGCAATAAAGCTTCTATAGCGCCGCTGATTTTCGGGTGTACTGAGCCTGTATATATAGAAGGAGCAGCTTGTGCAACCTGTATGCGGGTGGCGGTTTGTTCGTACAGGCTCAATAACTCTTGATAGGTGCTGATGTTGTCAACGTACATCACAGCGCCCCGTCCTCGGGCATAGCCGTGTTGGGTTTTGCTGTAGGTTTCTTTATCGTCCAGCTTGGCAATAAAAGGTTTTACCGCCTCCCATGAATCGGGGTTTTTGCCTGCCTTGGATGCTAGGGTTTGCGCATCTTGTACGTGGCCTAGGCCTAAGTTGTAAGCGGCTAGAGCCAAATTTAAGCGGTCTGATTCCAGAGTAAACGCAGATTGCTGATCCAATAAATAACGCATCAAGCGCGCAGCACCAAAAATACTCTCGCGGGCATTCAGGCGGTTATTCACTTGCATGGCTTTGGCGGTGATGTTGGTGAGCATCATAAAACCCTGCACACCGGTTTCAGAGATCGCCTTGGCGTTCCACTGGGATTCCTGGTAGCCAATGGCTGCAAGAATATGCCAGTTGAGTTGATGCTGTTTGGCGGCGGTTTCAAGGGTTTGTTGCCAGGGCGTTAGGCGTTTGGGCATCAGCTCGCGAAAGTTGCGCAAGTCCTGATCCAGCACCAAGCTGGGTTGATAGACAAACTCTTGATACAGGCGCGCCAGGCTGCCGTCTGCGTGTAGCTGGTGAAAAAACCCCTCTACAGCTTGTTGTAGGCTTTTATCCGTATTCTTCGCAAAAGCCCAGGCCAGGCTTTGTTCTGTTGCCACTTCAAACGCCGCTTGAACCTGGCTAAACACCACCTGGTTTTGCTCAAACACTTGTTTGTCGATAAGCGCGGCATCCGCCTGCCCGCTATTGACCCGATCCAGAAGCTGAACTGGGTCGCCGTTGATGCTTTGCCAGGTTAGCTGAGGCCAGATTTTTTGCTGTTCGTGTAGGAAGGCCTCTTGGGTGGAGTGCGCACGTACCACAAGCCGCAAGCCGTTTAGCTTTTCTATTGCGTCTAACGCTGAGGAATCTAAAGGCTGCACACCGCTGCGGCTTACCACCAGGCTGGCTACAGACGCGTAGGCTGGGCCGAAATCAAATTGGCGTTTTAGTGGCGGGTTAATGACTAGCTCTGCGGCGCCGATGGATGTGGGATTTTGGTGCAGGGTAAAAAGGATGTCTTGCAGGTTGCCGGGCTGCGAAAGCCGTGGCTTCACGCCGATATGGGCGGCAAAACGGTGTATCAGTTCATACTCAAAGCCGGTTAAACCGTCGGCGCCTTCGTACACCGTGGTGGGGCCGTTGGCGGTGACAAAATGCAGTTCGCCTGAGCGCTGAATATGTTCCAACAGGTTTAAGGTGCGGCTGTGGGGCAGGGGGGCACAACAGAGCGCGATTAATGTCAGGCCGCTTAAGCGGCGCAGCCACGGCAGTACTTTAGGCACGGTTACAACCTACGGGTAAAACAATTTTGCACATCATGGCGAGTATCTCCTCGGCTAACGAACGTTTTAACGCATGGGCACCTGGGGTGTTTTTGCGTATGGTTACGGTGTGAGCAACATTTGAGTGATAGTAGACAAGGGTTGTACCAGTGCCTAGCTTGTTGGCAGCTGCAAAGTGTGGTAGCAAAGTTTGAATCTTGGCCGAAATTCGATGCGTTAAGGTTATTTAATGTTAGTGGTTACAAACTTTTGACTCTAGGGTTCGCGCTGCATTTTTGTGCGCGATGCCTATTTTTTGCGCGTGCAGCAAAGCGATTGCGTCACGCTGATTTCAGGGTGATTTTTTATTGCACGGAAGTTTATTTTTGTGACGCAGTTCTCGTGACTAATGGGTGTTGTTTTGGGGTTGATCGGAATGTGAACGGGTGTGTAGCACATTTTTTGGCTGTATTTGAGAATGTGGGCGTCCACAGGCGGGGTAAATCGGTTGGATAGCATCAGGCGACGCCTGATAATCGATCACTCAAGCCTAAATTTTTTGACCCTTAGGGGTGTTTTCGAGAGAACCTTATGTCCGATCAAGACCTTCGCTTAACTAAACGCTCCTCTTTGGGCGTGGCTTTTTTATCTTTGGCAATCACCGCCTGTACTGGCCCTGTTGAAACAACCTCCAGCTCGTCCAGTTCATCATCAAGCTCATCCAGTTCTTCCAGCTCCAGCAATTCAACCACCAGCTCTTCAAGCTCCAGCTCCTCAAGCTCTAGTTCTTCTTCTAGCAGCTCCAGCTCTTCCAGCTCCAGTAGTTCCGGTGTGAGCAATAACCCCGGCTACCCGAATGCGTACCCTTATAACGTCACTGGGGATGCGGGTTGCGCAGGCCTTACCAATTGTATGGATTTTGAATCCGGCAGCGTTAGTACGGGCACTTTGGACACCACACAAGCCTATAAAGGCACCAAATCCGTCAAAGTCACTTCTTCCGCTGGGCAGTTTTTAAGCCTGGGCGTGCCTTCGGCCAACTTCTGGGTGCGTGCGTTTGTACGTAGTGGTGGCTCTCAGCAGTACACCAGCCAGGGTTTTGCTCGTCCGCATGGCGTGTTTTTGCGTGCCATCGAAGGCTCTAAACAGCTGCGCGTGGGCGACCACCGTTGCCAGTTGGACATCAACCGTGACGGCGGTGGCTGGGATGATTTTGAAATGATCTCCGGCAGCTATGGCGCCGACGATACTATCTGCGCCGACAAAGTGGGCGCACGCATGAAAGTGAACACTTGGTATTGCCTGGAGGCGCACTACAACGGCCCTGCCAGTGAAGTACAAGTGTTTTGGGATAACCAAAACGTGGAGCAGTTACACGTTAAAGCCGACCGTATCGCCACCAATGCGGATAAAAAACCGGAGAACGGTTACAACAATCAATACGGCAATGCCACCGTCAAATGGGGCCCTGCCAACTTCACCAAACTTGAATTCGGCTACCAAAGTTTTAACAACCTAGGCACCACGCCCAACATGACGGTGTGGTACGACAACGTAGCCACTTCAACCCAGCGTATCGGTTGCGGTGCGGACTACCAGGTTAAAGCACCTTTGGATGCCTCAACCCGCTACCCCAACTACGCCGTTGAAGAGAAATTCAGCTCATCAGGCGGAACGGGTTCTGGCAGCACCACGTCTTCATCCAGCAGCTCATCAAGTTCAGGCGGCTCTTCTAGCTCTAGCTCTAGTTCATCAAGCTCCAGCAGCTCCAGTAGTTCATCGAGTGGCGGTAATAGCACAGCGTTGATTACAGAAAATTTTGAATCCGGCGCCAGTGGTACGGCGCCATCTGGCTGGCAGTCGGTGATTACCCACAGCCAATTGGCGAACACCAGCAGCTCTTCCTTCAACGCTTTAGTGGATAGCAGCCGTGCTCATAGCGGGACTAAATCGTTGCGGGTGAAGGTGGATAACGCAACGGCATCACCTGTGTACCTGGTTAAATCTGTACCGCAGGGTAATAGCCAAATTTTCGTGCGCGCTTGGGTATTTAGCTCCACGCAACTGGGCGGTGTGGGTGGTTCTGGCCCCGGTAATCATGGCCACTTTATGGGCACCATGACCAATATCAGCAATAACCCTACTAATGAAATTCGCTATGGGATTGTGGATGGCAATCGTTTGGGTGGAATGCAAATTAATGGCGACGCGTTTACCTTGGCAACAGCCGGTGACTCCAGTGCAAAAGTGCCTGCGTCCACTTGGACGTGTGTGGAATATTCTCTTAACGACGTAGGCGGAAAAATGTACGCATGGATTAACGATAAACAAGTATTGACCGCAGAAAGTGGCAGTGCTTGGCAAAACGGTAACGGTAGTGATCGCATCAATGCGGCAGATTTAGGTTATGTACACTTCGGTTGGCGCGGCGGTTTTGGTTCTGTGGCTAAGCCTACCGATATTTGGTTTGATGATATTGTTGTGTCTACCAGCCGTGTGGGTTGTAACTAGTTTTAGTGATACAGCCGAAACGAAAAACCGCGATTAACCTCGCGGTTTTTTTTGCTCGAAATTTATCCGCTAAATCATTCAGGAGATTTGTTTATGGTTGTCATTCATGTAACTGAAAAAACCATATTTGGGTTGGTCGCAAGAACTAACAACGAAAATGAGATGAATCCACAGCGTGGAAAAATTGCGGGGTTGGTTAAAAAATTTGACGCTTCAGTTAGTGTAAATTATCGAAGTGGCGCTAGGGTATACAGTGTTTATTCCGAATATGAAACGGATGCGTCGGGAAATTATTCGATTTTAGTCGGCACAGACAAAGTAGAATCTTCCGCTGTGGCGCTGGACAGCGTAAAAATACAAGAAGGAAATTATTTGGTTTTTTCAGCGCAAGGCCAGGTTCCCAATATTGTTTTTGAAGCTTGGGCAAAAATTTGGAAGTATTTTGAAAATGAAAACTGCCCGCATGTCAGGGCTTACACAACTGACTTTGAGTTTTATAAAAGCCAAAACGAAATTGAAATTCATATTGCTATAGAGTGATGCGGGCAAGTCACTCAGGTGGCGCAATCTTTGGTTGAGGTTTTTAGGTTTAATGCAGGCTTGTTTGCGCGGTACTGGCAGGCAGGTTTTTTAAGTCCAGCCACAATTCAGCCCTATCCACAGGTGTTTCTTTGGGAAGAGTGGGGTTGTCCAAATGAAATACCAAACGATTTTTGATGTTGGCTTTGTTCAGTGCATTTTGTATGGCGGGGTCGTTAAAAAATAATTGATCAAAACTGCCATCGGCAATGGCACGGTTTAAACCCTGTTCTATTTCTTTGGCCAGTTGTGAGTTGGCTTTATTTACAAAAAAATAACACGGCATTTTGTACACCAGCATAATGCGCTGCTCAACCGCTAAATTTAAACCATCAATTAATTTAACCTCCGTCCAGGGTTCTTGTACGCCGCGTGGGAAGGCGTCAAAACGGCCCCCGTCCAGCATTCGCAATAGGCTGTGGTATTTTTGGGCTTTAACCACGGGAAGCTCGTTGGCTTCTAATATTTGTGTATCCGCCCAGACGGTGCCCTGGCCTAATTTTATTTTTTTTAGGTCTTCCAGGGTTTTAATTCGGTCGAATTTGGCTTGGTCATTTTGTTGAATTAAAAAAATCCGGTGCCCCAAAAGCCCTTTCAGCAGGGGGATGCGGATAGGCAGCATGTTATCTTCCAAGTCTTGATTGGTCGCTGCCCACATGACATCCACTTTGTTGGCAATAATGTCTTCTACATAACGTGTTTGTGTGCGCTGAGAGCCGCCATCAGGCCGGATGCTGTGCGGGTTATCCATGTGTTCAAGGGCTAATTGCAGCATCTTACTGCTGTAGTGATCCATATCCGTCACGCGGGGGATGGTGACAATAACCTCGGGTGTGGCGGCGGATAACTTAAGGCTAATAAAAACACAAAGCATGATGGCGTGGCGCGCAAACTGGCGCATAGGCGCCTCCCGAGGAAATCCTAGTTAGACACTAAGCCTAGACGCCAAAAACGGGTTAAGCAAAAGCCTATTGGCCGGTATGAGTAACCGATTCGCCGCGCCCCACGGCGTAATAAATAAACCCGCGTTTTTGCATGCGAACTGGGTCGTAAAGGTTGCGGCCATCCACAATAACCGGTGTGGATAATTGTTGTTTTATGTGGTCGAAATCCGGTGCGCGAAATTGTTGCCATTCGGTGCAAATCACCAGGGCGCAGGCCCCCTGTAAAACCGCTTCTTTTGTATCCATTAGGCAAACGTTTGTGTTGGCACCGAGTATTTTTGCTGCCTCTTTCATGGCTTTGGGGTCAAAGGCTTGGACTTTGGCGCCGGCATTAATTAAGTGCTGAATCAGTACCAGGCTTGAGGCTTCGCGCATGTCGTCGGTATTGGGTTTAAAGGCCAGCCCCCAAAGGGCGATGGTTTTGCCTGCTAGGGCGCCGTTAAACGCGCGCTGTAAATAATTAAATAATTTATTTTTTTGCCGTTCATTCACCGCGTCTACGGCTTGTAATAATTGCAGTGAATAGGCGTTTTCATCGCCGGTGTGAATGAGGGCTTTCACGTCTTTGGGGAAACACGAGCCGCCATAACCACAGCCGGGGTAAATAAATTGGTAGCCGATGCGCGGGTCGGAGCCTATGCCTTTGCGTACCATTTCAATATCGGCGCCGACTAATTCCGCCAAATTAGCCATTTCATTCATAAAACTAATTTTGGTGGCCAGCATACAGTTGGCGGCGTATTTGGTGAGTTCTGCCGAGCGCACATCCATCACAATTAATTTATCGTGGTTGCGGTTAAACGGCGCGTAGAGTTCTTTTAATAATTCACAGGCTAAACCGTTGGGGTTGTCTGTGCCGATAATAATGCGCTCAGGCCGCATACAATCGCTCACTGCGCAGCCTTCTTTTAAAAATTCTGGGTTTGATACCACTTCAAAATCAATGGAACTGTTGCGCGCTTTTAGGGCTGTTTTAATTTGTTGTTTTACTTTTTCAGCGGTGCCCACCGGCACAGTGGATTTATTCACAATAATTTTTGGGCTGTTTATATGCTGCCCAATGGTGCTGGCCACTTTGAGTACGAGGCTTAAATCCGCCGAGCCATCCTCGCCCGGCGGGGTGCCGACGGCGATAAAAATAATGTCGCAGTCGGCGAGGGCGAGGGTGATGTCTGTGGTGAAACGCAGGTGTTGATCCTGTACATTTTTGAGTACTAAATGCTCCA
>JBEGTZ010000084.1:0-8620 GCA_041179125.1 Pseudomonadota bacterium
GCGCCTAGCAAAAGTTAAAAAATTCGAACAACCAATAAGGTTGCCCTTCATTTTTAACTTTCACTATTCACATCAATGGCTTGCACAGCTTTTGGGCGCTCAACTGAGGTTTCTAGGTTAAATCAACAATAGCACTGGGGCCTGCTATTTGCGCACCCCAGCGGCTCGGCTGAAATTCAAAAACCATTAGGCTAAAAGCCTCAACACAACGGCGCAATTCCCATAGCGCGTTTAACTTTTTGCATCAGCGGAATTGCATATTCACGCGCTTTAGTGGCGCCTTTTTGCAGTTCTTGCTCAATTAACGCCGGGTTGGCTAAAAGCGTTTCATAGCGTTCGCGGGCGGGGGTTATTTCGGCATTAATTAATGCGCCCAGTTGTTTTTTGGCATCCCCCCAGCCGATGCCAGCGGCAAATTGCTCGCGCATAAAAACGATTTGCTCTTCACTGGCGAACGCCTGCCAAATGTGAAATACCGCTGAGGTTTCTGGGTCTTTAGGTTGGCCCGGTTCCAGCAGGTTGGTAACAATTTTGTTGATGTGTTTTTGCAGAGGCTTTTCAGCTAAAAAAAGCGGGATGGTGTTGTTATAACTCTTGCTCATTTTGCGGCCATCCAGGCCTTGTAAAACAGCCACTTTATCGTCCACTACCGCCTCTGGCAGTACAAACGTTTCACCAAAATGGTGGTTAAAACGCTGGGCGATGTCGCGGGCCATTTCAACGTGCTGGATTTGATCGCGCCCCACCGGCACTTTGTGGGCGCCGAACATTAAAATATCCGCCGCCATTAATACGGGGTATGAATATAGCCCCATCGTCACGCCAAAATCCGCGTCCTGCTGGTCTTCAAGATTTTGCGCCACCGCCGCTTTGTAGGCGTGGGCGCGGTTCATTAGGCCCTTGGCCGCCATACAGTTAAGCACCCAACACAGCTCGGAAATTTCCGGCACATCGGACTGGCGATAAAACACGGCTTTGTCTGTATCAAGCCCCAGGGCAAGCCAGGTGGCGGCGATTTCTTGGGTGGATTGCAGAATTTTGGCTGGTTCATGGCAGCCGATTAATGAATGTAAATCGGCTAAAAAATAAAAAGCTTGCGAGTTGGGCGTATGGCTTGCGGCGATGGCCGGGCGAATAGCGCCAACATAGTTGCCCAAATGCGGTGTGCCGGTGGTTTTAATACCGGTGAGGATGCGTGTGGTTGTCATAAGTCTGCCGAAGGTTGAACTTAGAAATCTCAGTTGAGCGCGCAAAAGCTGTGTAACCCGTGGGTTGCGCAGACTTGGGTGGTCCAACTGAGGTTTCTAGGTTGAAAGGCCGCCTCAGGCTAAAACGTGCCGCCTAAGGTTTGCGAAGGCGGCCATAATACAAGGTTAAACGGCGGAGGGTTAGGGTTAACCTGTAGCAGTTAAAACCGGGATTTATTCGGCCCGCTCGCCGTAAATCACCGCCGCCGCGCCTTTGATTATGCGCACATTAAACCCCGCCTGGCAGAGGATATGCGCTGCAATTTCCGCCCGCCCTTCGGCATCATCCGGCACTAAATACAGTTTGCCTGCGGATAAGTCTTTTAAATGATCACGCAGGCGTACCAGCGGCATATTTACCGAGCCGGGGTAGTGTCCACAGCGAAATTCAATCGGCATTTTTACGTCGAGCACACTAAACGATTCCGATAAGGCTTCCACCTCCGCCGCGTCAATATATTGCATCACGGGGCGGCGGATCAGCTCGTTAAAATCCTCTTCCGTTAGGCGTTTGATCACGCCGTCCGTGAGCATAGTTACCGAGGCATTGCGCGGGGTTTTGCCCAGCAAGGCCTCTTCGCCAAAGGACATGCCCGGTGTTAAATCCACGCGGATGGTGCCCAGGGCATTGGTGATTACGGCATTGCCGCTGGCTAGCACATAAAAATAATCCCCCCGCTCACCCTCGCGCATCACTTTCTCACCGGCTTTTACCGGGATTGAGCGTAAGCGCGTGAACAATTGCTGTACGTGGGCCATAGGGATGCGAGAAAACAAGTGGGAATCAAGCAAACGCTCAAACCAATCGTCATCTTCAATCACGTCAGTGACCACCTGCTCACTGACACGCACAGAAGTCAACTGCGGGGTTGACTGGCTGTAGGAAACCAAGCGCATCAGCTGTTCACGGCTAACGGCAAAGGCCAGTACGCGGCTGGTGGCGCGGGCCGTTACCATCGTTATCGCTTCACTATTCAGCGACTGCATGGCCTCAGCACAGCCTGCGGTTAAGGAGCGCGAGTCGAAGTTTGAGTCGATCAGATCCAAACTGCCATCCAACAAAAAGTAACTTTCTGGCAGGGCTTTGCCCCTTTTGAACAAAAACCCCCCTTCATCAATACGCAAAAATTCTAAAGCGTCTAGGGCGTCCAGTAAGAGATGGGGTGTAAGTTTGTCGAAGTGCTCGAAGCGAGCAAGAACATCATCTGTGATCATAAAATAACCTCTGCTTCATCTAGTAAAGCGTATTTATTGAGCTGAGACAGCCTAATTTTTAGACAAATTAGTTACCGAATTTAGGGTTTCAACTTAAAAACGGCTGCGGACAAAACCCCGCAAAAGGCTCAGCATATAACCTGGGTCCTGCGCCCCGCACAGCTCGCGGATGGAATGCATGGCAAACGTCGGCACACCAATATCGGCGGTTCGCACTCCACTCAGCGCAGCGGTCATCGGGCCGATGGTACTGCCGCAACGCATATCCGCGCGCGTCACAAAGGACTGCACCGGCACACCGGCCTCCTCCGCCAGGCATCGCACCTGGGCAGCCGTTTCACTGCTGGTGGCATAGCCTTGGTTGGCATCCACCTTAAGCACCGGGCCAGCATTGAGCAGCGGCCCGTGGTTGTCATCGTGTTTGCGCGGATAGTTTGGGTGAATGCCGTGGGCATTATCAACCGATAACATCATAGAATTAGCTAGCGCTCGCAAACGCGATACATCAGTATCAAATAGGCGTTGCAAAAATCCATTTAACAAGTTACTACGTGCGCCAATATCAGATTGGCTACCCACCTCCTCGTGATCGGTCAGCAGCAACAAGGCCGATTGCTCGCCAGGAGCATCCAGCAAAGCCTGCAACCCCAGGTAACAACTCAATAAATTATCCAACCGCGCACTGGCAATAAACTCCTGCCGCACCCCCACCATTGAGGGCGGTTGCGTATCGTAAAGACACAAATCGTACTCATAAATTTCTGTCACGTCCCCATGCCCTTGAGCGTGGCACTGCTCAAGCAAAAGCGTGCGAAAATCCAGCGGCCCGCCCTGCATCAATATGGGCCGCATATCCTCCTGCGGATTCACCGTGCGCTGCTCGTTGGCCGAGCGGTCAAGGTGAATAGCTAGGCTCGGAATAACCGCTATAGGCCGCACAAAATTAACCAAAGGGTGAATAATCCCGCCGCTTTGCGTTTTTGCCGCCACGCGTCCGGCAATGGATAAATCGCGATCAAACCAAGGGTTTAACAAAGCGCCGCCGTAAACCTCAACACCTAATTGCTGATAACCCTGGCTGGATTTTTCAGGCCGTGGTTTTATTTTGAGACAAGGGCTATCGGTATGCGCGCCCAAAATACGAATCCCCGCTTCCGTTAAAGACGCACTGCCATACACAAATGCCAACAATGATGCCTCCCTACGCACAATAAAATAACGGCCACCGGGTTTTAAATCCCACGCGCATTTTTCATCCAGCTCGGTAAAGTGCGCGGCCATTAAGGCAGCTTTTATTTGCTCCACCGCATGATAAGGCGTGGGTGAGGCGTGTAAAAAACTCAATAAATTGCTTAAAAAATCATTCATTGCATTACCCTAGATAACTGGATGGTCGAATAAAAACTGCAAAAATAGCGAATGGGAACCTTGCGGAAATTTAACTTTCGCAAAGTGCCCTTAATCCCCAAAAATCAAAAACCCCAGCAGCCGTTGTTAAAGGCTCAGCTGAGGTTTTAGTTTGGGAACTGAAAAATCAAAAAAACGGTTTCGAAAAAATCTAGTACTGAGAAAAAAAGCTCAACAACACCACACCCAAAATAATTCTATAAATAGCGAACCCAGTAAATTTATGGGATTTAATATAGCCTAACAACCACTTCACCACAAAAAATGCCGTCACCATCGCCGCCACAAAACCCAACGCAATATCACCCCAGGCCTCCTGTTGAATCATCCCGTCCTGCGCAGCATCCATAATTTTTTTAAACGAGGCCGCATACATCGTAGGAATTCCCAACAAAAATACAAAATCAGCCGCAGCCGCACGGGATGAAGTGCCCGCCAACATGGCTGCAAAAATCCCCGCACCCGAACGCGATGTACCAGGAAAAACAGCCGCAACAATTTGCGCCGCACCCACTACAACAGCGCCAAACCAAGACATATCCGCACTGGGTGGTTTTTTTGCGGTATACCATTCGGCCCATAAAATCCAGAACCCACCCAAAATCAGTGCAATGGCAACAGGCCAAGTGGAGTCAGGTAATTCGATACCGAATTTTTTTACCAACACACCCAAAATAACAGTAACCAAAAATGCAGCACCTAACTTCAACACATAATCACGGTTCGCAGCGATATGAAACCCTGTAAACAGAGAAACAATACGCCGCCAGTAAATCAAAGTCACCGCTGAAATAGCACCTGCTTGAATCACCACATTAAACACATCCGAACGTTCGCCCAAGCCTAACTGCTGAGCAATAATTAAATGCCCGGTGCTAGAAATAGGCAAAAATTCCGTCAGCCCCTCAATAATACCTAACAAAATAACCTGAATAAAATTTTCCACAACAACCCCATTACACTTCGCGTCGACGACGCGGTTGATGTTTTTCCCATGTGACAGAATTACGCAAATACATCAATTCAGCTTGCTCAACCGGTATCGCTGCGCCCTGCTGCCAAGCCAACTGCGCCAAATCCAGCAGCGCATCCGCATCAGGGTTCATACATTCATCAACAAATCCAAATTGCGCTTTAAAAATATCGGGCATTTCGCGCACACCCAAACCGACTAAACCAGAACGCACACCCGCATAATGGCTCAACTGTGTTGCAACATTTTGATACGCACATATAAAAGGTGGCTGACTGGCAAAAAATGAATACTCATTGCGTTCATATACAGCAACATAAACCTCACCCATACGGGCATCCAATAATGTCACCAGAGTAAAAATATCGGGCCGCTGTTTAAATGTGGCCTGCGCCAAACTGCTCAAGCTGCTAATAGCAATTAAAGGTTTATTCCAACCAACAGCCAACCCCTGCGCAAAACTCAACCCAATACGCAAACCTGTAAATGCACCTGGGCCGCAATCATACGCGATTGCATTTAAATCAACCGGAGCAAAACCTGCCTCAGAAAATAACGCGTCAATCATGGGCAAAATAACCATTGAATGGGATTTTGCCTGACTAAAACTGCGTTGATAACGCTGCCCACCACACGCCAATGCCACAGAACATGCCTCGGCACTTGCCTCAATGGCAAGAATAAATGTCATAGCTTTTCTCAACTAAAAATATCGAATATTACTCGCAGTACAGAGCACACAAATACCCCACCCCAACAAAAGGCCGCCGATAGTAAAATAAATGACCAAGCAATGCATCCCAAACCTATGCGAAACGCAGCTTAATCAAATGAAACAACAATAAGACGCTATACGAAAGCAGAAATGCCAAAGACAGTAAAGTGTGGAGTGCGAGCGGCTCAGAGGCCGGATTTGAAGCATTTAAGTGTGTAGCGTTCATCCGAGGTTTCTAAGTTAGAGGCAAAGTAACTATTCAGCACCTATTGTAGGGCCGGTTAATAACCCGCGCTGACGGTGTTGTCGCTTGCGATAATTTTTGTATAAACGCGGATTTTGCTTGTGCGGTTTTTGTTGGGTTTGTGCTTACCTGCTAGTGCGCGGGTTACGCCTGCGACTAACCCGCCCTACGCTTGAGCTGAATAGTTACAGTTAGATATAAACGAGAGACGTGAAAAGACGCGGGGAGGAATAGATTAGCGGAGACGCACTTAAAAACTAATTTTTCATAAAAATAGCCGCGTGCCTTTTAAGGGCACCTCCGGAAATTCAATTTTCGCGATGAACGCGAGGCATTTGGACGACCCCACGGACGGGGGAGGTAGAATTTCATCGGGAATGAAATCGAGGTAGAGCGACGCAGGATGCCCAAGCCGAGGAAGGGAGTTTATGCGGTATAAATGACCGACTGAGTACGAAAATAATGAAGCGAGCGCGCGCGAAGTGGATTTCCGGAGGTGCCCTTAAAGACGCTGCCATTTTATTGAGCGCAATTTAACAACCACAACCTGATGAACACAAAACACCCCATGAACACAAAATTGCATCCAAGGGGCGCTCAAACTGCTAACAAAAAATCCGTCATAGATAAATCAGTTCGTGCGCTAACAAAGCATCAATGCGAACCAACCAGCCACATACAAATGTACACAGCCAATCAGATTTATCTACAACGTACAAATAAAACTATGCGCTTACTTTTGGCGGACGACCACGACGTTTTGGCGCTGAAGTTCCAACCGATTCAGAAGCTATTTTTTTCGGACGGCCTTTTCCTGCCTTAGGTGTTTTTGCTACCTTTACTGCTTTTGCAACTTTAGGTGCTTTGGCAGTTTTAACAACTTTAGCCGTTTTTGTAGTTTTTGCTACTTTGGGTTTGCGGCCTGGCTTGGTTTTTTTGGCTGCGCTAACAACCTTAACTTTATGCTTCTTTTTGGCTGCCTTTAATTTCGCAGAATCAAGCTTGGCGCGTTTTTTACTCCATTTAGCTTTAAACGCATCTAAGGCTTTTGCCAAATCAGTTTCCGCTTTGGCTGTTAATTTAGCACTTAAAGCATCTAAACGCTCACCACTTGCAACTACTGGCTTAGCAACTTTTCCAGCGGCTTTGGCGGATTTTTTAGCGCTGGCAGCGCCTAATTTTGTTTTAGCCAAAGAAGCGCGTGCTGCTTTAACTTTTACAGAAACCGCTTTAACAGCCGCTTTTGCTTTAACTGAAGCGCGCTTTGCAGCGGG
This sequence comes from Pseudomonadota bacterium, assembly GCA_041179125.1. Taxonomy (GTDB): domain Bacteria; phylum Pseudomonadota; class Gammaproteobacteria; order Pseudomonadales; family Cellvibrionaceae; genus CAMCXE01. The sequence continues at coordinate 7,076 of JBEGTZ010000084.1, forward strand.
GGTTTTAGTGGTTTTAGCTTTAGATGCAGCAGCTTCAGCGGCTTGTTTAGCATCAGCTAATTTTGCTTTAGCCGCAGCAAGTGATGCGGTGGCTTTATCCAAAGCACCTTGTGTTGCTGCGGATAATATTTTGGCGGGGCGGCCTGCTTTTTTAGCAGAAGAGGCTGAAACATCCGTTTTTTTAGGACGGCCTGCTTTTTTAACAGCAGGTGATGCAGCTTCAGACTTACGTGGACGACCAACTTTTTTTGCTTGAACCATTATCATAATCCTCGGCGGACGTTACTTATTAAAGTGAAATACAAATTTACCGCGCCTTTTTTTGCGCCTAAAGACAATTTTATTTTATAAATTTAAGTTTTGCACTATTTTTTTAAAAAAAATTGCAATAAAAGTGCGCGCCACACCAAATTTTACGATTCACAGATGTATTTTTTGGCTTTTGTAACCCATTAACACCTCACTGATTGCGCAAAAGTTGTATTAAGGACGCCTTCGGAAATTCAATTTTCGCGATAATCGCAAGGTGTTTCCCCACGGGAAGAGGAAGTTTATGCGGTATAAATGACCGACCGAGCACAAAAATAATGGAGCGCGCGCGAAAAGTGAATTTCCGAGGGTGCTCTTAAATTTTTTTTCGACTCCGCGCAGCGGCAATATTCTGACCAATCTCACAAAGCATTTTTCTCTCTAGCCGGTTAAAAATTCCGTCAACAAACAGAATGGCTCCAGCGGTCGGGCGCAGTAAAATTTTCACTATTTGCCTCTTAGCACCTGAAATACCGCACCGCACAAATAAAAAATAAGCCAGGTTTTCATTCTTATGGGCGCCTGCGGAAATTCAATTTTTGCGATAATCACAAGGTATTTTCGCACGGACGACCGTATGGATGCGGGTGACAGAACGACGTAATGAGCCAAAACTGGCAAAGGCGGTTTATACGGTATAAATGATCGCGCGAGCGGGAAAATAACGAAGCGCGCAAAAAGTGAATTTCCGCAGGCGCCCCTAATGCACATTCAATTTTTAGGCTGCCTCAAGTAGCGATACCTAAAACCTCAGCGGTATATTTGATTTTTGATCCCCGAAATTTCAGCACACTAAAAAATGTGTGCTACGAGCAAGAGCAATGACAGTTAACCACGCAAGGGGAACAACTAAGGCGCGGCCTTTTGTCGCTACAAGAGAAAAGCGGTTTTTTCAAACATTGACGGAAGCAGCGCTGTAATATTTTGGAAAAAACGCACTGTTCAGCGCGTAGGTTGGGCAGTAATGCCCAACACACTCCACTTGAGCACGCCGATATTTCAAGGCGCCGCATTCCGACCATTTTTTATCGAAGACACTGCTGCGCTGGGCACTACTGCCCAACCTACGCCATAGCGATATTTTTACTTAAGGGCGCCTCCGGAAATTCACTTTTCGGGCGCTCGCGGCGTTATTTTCGTGCTCAGTCGGTCATTTATACCGCATAAACGCCCTCCCTCGGCTTGGGCATCCTGCGTCGCTCTACCTTCTGCATCCGTGCAGTCGTCCGCGCGAAA
>JBEGTZ010000085.1:0-3898 GCA_041179125.1 Pseudomonadota bacterium
GCTATCCCAAGTCAGTATTGAATTTAAAACACCCAAAGGTGTATTTAAAGCATTGGATAAAGTCAATTTAAAAATAGGCGAGGGTGAATTTGTATCCTTAATTGGCCACTCAGGTTGCGGTAAATCCACAGTATTAAATATTGTGGCGGGGTTATTACATGCCACATCAGGCGGCGTTATGTTGGAGGGGCGAGAAGTTAATGAACCCGGCCCCGAGCGCGCAGTGGTTTTTCAAAACCATTCGTTATTGCCCTGGCTTACCGCCTATGAAAATGTTGAACTGGCAGTAAAACAAATATTTAAAGGCCAAAAAACCAAAGCCGAAATGAAAGCCTGGATTGAGCACAATTTAAAATTAGTACACATGGACCACGCCATGCACAAACGCCCAGGGGAAATATCTGGCGGTATGAAACAGCGTGTGGGCATCGCCCGCGCCTTGGCTATGGAACCCAAAGTATTATTATTAGATGAGCCTTTTGGCGCCTTGGACGCACTCACCCGTGCGCACATGCAAGATTCATTAATGGAAATTCAACGGGATTTAAAAAACACCGTCATTATGATCACCCACGATGTAGACGAAGCCGTATTGTTATCAGACCGCATTGTGATGATGACCAACGGCCCTGCGGCCACCGTGGGTGAAATTTTAAATGTCGATTTACCGCGCCCACGCGATCGTTTAAGCCTGGCCGAAGACCCACACTACAACCACTTGCGCCAAGAAGTGTTGCGTTTCTTGTATGAAAAACAACGCAAAGTTGAAGATGGTTTATCAAAACCTGCCGCTACGACAGATGTTAAAAAAAACAGCCCTGAAAAAGCTGAACTCATAAACATGCCCGCAGCAGAGAATGATAAAAAAATTATAAATATACACGCACACAAGGAGCATGTGGCATAAAAAACCTGGGCTGAATTACCTGTGGCCCGCTTTTTATAAAGTTACTTGGCTGCTTTTTAGCCGATTATTTATTCGTTTTTCACGAAAAATTCAAACATTAAACTTTTATGCCTGCGCAACAGTGCAGGCTAATTTCCTGCGTTCAAAAAAACACGATAAACCACCTTAGATTTATTTGGAGTGTGTAATGACTAAATTTTCAATGAATAAAAGCCTATTGTGTGCCGCTATCAGTTTAACACCTGCGGTTGGCTATTCCTCGGACGATGCTTTTTATGATGCATTAAGTGGCGGCAAAGCGTCCGGTAATTTCCGTTTGCGTTATGAAAGCGTAGATATTAATAGCGCCGCCACAAAAGACGCTGAAGCCTTAACCTTGCGCAGCAGGCTCGGTTACGAAACCGCACCTTTAGCCGGTTTTACCGCAATGGCGGAATTTGAAGATACGCGAATTGTGGGTGCTATAGATGAGTTTGCACCGAATAAAACTGGCTTTGCGGGCATTGTGGACCCGGAGCAAACCGAATTAAATCAAGCATTTTTACGTTATCGCGGTATTTCTAAACTGGATGTTATGGCCGGGCGCCAACGCATTTTATTGGATAACCAGCGTTATGTGGGCAGTGTAGGCTGGCGCCAAAACGAACAAACATTTGATGTAATGAGCCTTAATTACAAGGGGGTATCGGATTGGACTTTTTATTATGCTTATATTACGGGTGTGCAAGGCATCGCCAGCATAAAACCTACAACCAATTTTAGTTTTGATGCCGATGACCACTTGTTTAATATTCAATACAGCGGTTTTCAGTTCGGAAAAATAACAGCCTATTCTTATTTGTTAAATAACCAAGCGGTGGATTTAGCCCAGCTCAACCCCGCATTGCGCTTCCAGGAGAATGACACCTTAGGCCTGCGTTTTGATGGCAGTTATGCGCTACCCAGCAGTATGCCTTTGCGGGTGTTATACACGGCAGAATACGCACAACAAACACTCACCACGCCCACATTTATTGAAAAAGATATGGATTATTATTACGTGGATTTAGGCATTGCCTATGCCACTAAACAGGGGCCGCTGTCGTTAAAAATTTATGAAGAAAGTTTAGGTTCAGACAAAGGCACACAAGGATTTCAAACACCCTACGGTACCAAACATGCGTTTGAAGGTTGGGCGGACATGTTTTTAAACACACCCACAACCGGTGTTGTATACGACACGGTAACTCTGGCGATGGATATGCAGGCGCTGGGCATTAAATGGATGGTTAATTACGGCACCTACAAACAAGATGAAGGCAGCAATGATTTTGGCGATGAAATCAATGCGCAAATAATTAAATCCTTCGGCAAAAAATACGCATTAGGGTTTAAATACGCAGATTATTCTGCCGATGCCGCCATTGCTAACATTATTGGTACCAATGCGAATATTGACACTAAAAAATATTGGCTTTGGGGTGAAATGACTTTTTAACGCAGTGCGCGCGAAAAATTAATTTCCGCAAGGTGCCCTTAAGGCTAGAAACCTCAGTTTAGTCCCCAACTGAGGTTTCTAGCCTTCGGCAAGTTATTTTTCGCGCTTACCTTCGTGCCCAGTCGGGCATATATTCCACATATACGTCCCATCTTCCGGGAAATCCCTCGCTGGCGCCCATAACACGATAAGCTGTGCAGGTTTAGTCTAAGCGCCTATCCTTACCGGGCGCGCCAATACCTAAACCTCGGATGCTGTTATGGGCACCTTGCGGAAATCCACTTTTCGAGCGCTCGCTTCGTTATTTTCGTACTCAGTCGGTCATTTATACCGCATAAACTCCCTTCTTCCGTGCGAAAATGCCTCGCGATCATCGCGCAAATTGAATTTCCGCAAGGTGCCCTTATGAGCCAAACACTAAAACTTTCCGCCTTTTTGGTAGCCAATCAGTTTGACCTTAAAGGTATTAAGGCTTTTATTGGTATAAAACCCTTAGCCGACAGTTCATCGGAATTATTTTACGAATTCCCTGGCAACAAATATCAATATTATTTTAATTTTGGTGTGTTGGCGCTGTCCGGTTATGACGAGAGTGAAATCAAACAACTGATCCAAAATATTCATACGTTCCAGCGGGATCCAAGCACCAACTGGCTGCGCGATGACCACGATATAAAAGCACAGGCCGATAGCGATATTATTTTTGGTTTTGATGAACTTAGCGTAGCTAAAATAGACGCTAAAGTGATTCGTATCACCATGTTTAACCTCGCGCAATCTGTAGCCTTAGACCATTACCACTACGCAACCGAAGCACTGTTAACCGAGGTAAAAGGCTTTACCGATCAGCTGGAACTAAACGGAAAACTCAAATTAAGCCGAAAAGGCATGTTGCGCTTTTTAGGGCGCGCACTGAATACCCATATAGATATTGCCGAAAATATTTATATTTTTGATGGCCCTGATCTGCTTTGGTACGACGATTACCTGGATAAACTCCATCAAGGGTTGATGAAGCATTTTGATTTGCGCGTGCGTTTTAACGAGGTGGATTACACGCTCAAGATAATCGCCGAAAACCTTACGGTATTTCGTGAGATTCTCCAGCACCGGGAAAGCAGTATTTTAGAATATGTCATTGTTATTTTAATTTTGGTGGAGGTGGTGGATTTGTTTATTACTAAATTTATTTAAAGCGGTATTTTTACTGGGCCGCCCTGGTATCAGTCAATTCAAACAATACCCACACTTTAGTAGCGGCTGCTCGCCCAAACCCATACCTAAGCGTATTAGCCCAAATAACACCGCTAGCCTGTAACCGTATAAACCTCTGCTAAACGGTGCTTCGATTGTCTGCCACTTGAAAATTAAAGGCTTTTCCAAAGCCTAGTTAAACCTAGAAACCTCAGTTGAATCACCAAAGTCTGCGCAACCCCTTGGCACGCCTAGCAAAAGTTAAAAATTTTGAACAACCAATAAGGTTGCCCTTCATTTTTAACTTTCACTATTCGCTA
>JBEGTZ010000086.1:0-3122 GCA_041179125.1 Pseudomonadota bacterium
GCCATTACTTATTTGGGCGGCAATAAAATCGCAACGGAGACTGCCGCCGTGGATGACACATTCAACACCTTGGAAGCTCAAAACACTTTAGATGGTGTGCCATCCGCAACCACAACACCCGCCTCGCCCGCTCAAACCGTATCCCGCGCACTGGCCAACCGCGAACAAGCATTTAAACAGCTGACCGAAATTGCCGAGTTTTTTCGCAAGACCGAACCCCACTCCCCCGTCTCCTACATGTTGGAAAAAGCGGTGCGCTGGGGCAACATGCCTCTGCATGAGTTAATGCAAGAACTAATAAATGATGAAACCACCCGCAACCGTTACAGCGAACTAACCGGTGTTAAGGGGCAGGGCTAACCACAAATAAAAATGATCAGCAGGGAGGCTTTTTTGTGCCTCTTCGTAAACCGCACGTAGGTGCAGCAGCACAACTGAACACATAGCTTAATTTATTAAGGAGCAGTACTTTTGACGTACTATCATTGCCCATATTTTGTTGCCCATATTGTTGCCCAACAAATACGGCGACATAATAGGCCTGTTTTATAGGCACATAACACGGGAATCTACAGCGGGTATTTTGCCTTGTGTGTTCCTTTATTTTAATAACACCCTAAATACAACACGAGGTTAGGACTATGGCCAGCATCCATGACAAACTCAATCGCGTGCGCAAGCCGCGCGTTCATATCACCTACGATTTAGAGTCCAATGGCGAAAGCGTCAAGCGCGAATTGCCTTTTGTAATGGGCGTGATGGGTGATTACTCCGGTGACAACACCAATCAAAAAGCCTTTAAAGATCGCAACTTCCTCCAAGTGGATCGCGACAACATCAACGAAATCATGAACAACATCAACCCGCAATTAAACATGAAGGTTGAAAACACCCTGCAAGGTGACGGCACCGAAATGTCCGTTAACCTAAGCCTCAACCACATAGAAGATTTTGAGCCGCACCGCGTAGTTGAACAGGTAGAACCCCTGCGTAAACTGCTTGATGCACGCAACAAATTGCGCGATTTATTAAGCAAGGCGGATCGCTCTGAAGAACTTGAAAAAGTACTTGAAGACATCTTAAGCAACACAGATTCCCTAAACAGCCTCAAAGGCGAACTGGGCATGAATGAGGAGACCAAATAATGGCCGACACCGAATTAGAATCACAAGGCGCCGCCAGCGCCGAAGCGCAGGAAACCAGTTTTTTAAGCATGGCGCTGGACGCCACCCGGCAAACCAGCCGGGATGATGCCGAAGACCTGCTTAAAAACCTCACCCGCGAAGTTATGGCCGGAACCGTTAAGTGGAATAAAAACTTAACCGTTACCATCAATTCCGCCATTGCCGCCATTGACAGGGCCATGTCCAAACAGCTCACTGCCATTATGCAGCATCAAAAATTCACCAAGCTAGAAGGCTCCTGGCGCGGTTTGAATTACCTGGTATCCAACTCAGAAACCAGCTCGCAATTAAAAATTCGCGTGTTAAATGCCAGCAAAAAAGAAATCAGCAAAGATTTAGAGCGCGCCGTTGAATTCGACCAAAGCGCACTGTTCAAAAAAATCTACGAAAGTGAATTCGGCATGGCCGGCGGTGAGCCCTATAGCACCTTAATTGGCGACTATGAATTCTCCGCCCACCCAGATGACGTCGCCACCCTGGCTAATATTTCCGGTGTAGCCGCTGCGGGCTTTTGCCCATTTGTTGCCGCCGCAGCTCCTGGCATGTTCGGTTTTGACAGCTACCAGGATTTATCCAAACCGCGCGATTTAGAAAAAATCTTTGAATCCTCGGAATACATCTCCTGGCGCAGCTTCCGCGACAGTGACGACTCACGCTTTGTAAGCCTAGTAATGCCCCGTGTACTAGCCCGCTTGCCCTACGGTGCCTCCACTAAAGCTATAGACGCGTTTAACTTTGAAGAAGCCGACACCAACGAACAGGGCAAACACCTGGGCGTTGACCACGACAACTACTGCTGGATGAACGCCTCCTACACGATGGGCGCCACCTTAACCCGCGCATTTGCTGAAAACGGCTGGTGTACCGCCATTCGCGGTGCAGAAGGCGGCGGTAAAGTAGAAGGCCTACCCAGCCACGTATTTGTCAGCGATGACGGCGCGGTAGACCAAAAATGCCCCACGGAAATTGGCATCACCGAGCGCCGCGAAGCGGAACTCTCCAAACTCGGCTTTTTGCCCTTGTGCCACTACAAAAATACCGATTACGCAGTATTTTTTGGCGCTCAAACCACGCAAAAACCAGCGCAATTTCAATCCCCCGATGCCACCGCCAACGCAGCTATTTCAGCCCGTTTGCCCTACATCATGGCCACCAGCCGCATCGCCCACTTCTTAAAGGTGATGGCGCGAGACAAAATTGGCTCCTTCATGGAAGCCGACGAAGCCGAGCGTATGTTGAACCAGTGGATTAAGCAATATGTTAACGGCAACCCACTGGCCTCCGCTGAATCCAAAGCCAAATACCCCTTGGCTGAAGCGCGCGTAGAAGTTAAAGAAGTGCCGGGCCAACCGGGTGTATACAACGCAGTAGCCTGGATGCGCCCTTGGTTACAAATGGAAGAGCTAACTACATCTTTGCGTTTAGTCGCAAAAATGCCGAAAGGCGGTTAATTCAACCCATAGCAGTGGTGTTAATTTCAGGGGAGCTTCGGCTCCCCTGTGTTTTTAAACCTCAGGGAAATATTCGCCAATCTTTTAGTGTCCAGGTTTTGCGCTATAAGTTTTAGCTTGCTGTGACGTTTATAAGAGTGAACAATCAAAATTATATTATGGGTCGTTGCTGGGTAATCGAAAATGAATATAGTTAAAGCTATTAAAAGTAAAATTGCCTCTTTTACAAAAGAGTGTAATCAGGCTGAAAGTGAAAAATTAATAGAGCTTGCAACATTTTTTTACAAAGTAGACATGCGCATTTCTCAAGGTGAGCAGGAATATATTGTCGAGCTTTTGGAAGGCATCGAATGGAGCTCACCTATAAATATAGAGTCATACCAAGAAAAATGCATTTCAAAAATAAATGTGATCCTTGGGGGTGCAGAAGATCAAATATTGGTATATCTCTCAAGCCTAATGGAGGAGATATCTGATCTTGGAGCAG
>JBEGTZ010000087.1:0-6504 GCA_041179125.1 Pseudomonadota bacterium
GCAAACCGGCCGCCGCCAATATATCCTTCAATGGCCATTTGCCAGTGTTCTTCATTCACATCCACATAATCACACAATACGCGGGCGTCGGCTTCGGGTAATTGTTCTTGTAATGTGCGCAGGGCTGCTTCTACATAATAGGGGTAAGATAAATGTTGGTTGCTGCGCAGGTTTATTTCGTGGCTGAGTTTGCGAATCTCCGCCGCTAATTTATCGCGTGTTTGGGTGCGAATGTCCAATAAGTGCCGCACTTGTTCGCGCAGGTTGCCGGTATTGCCCGATGGTTTTAAATCAAAACTATCCACCCATAAATTTTGTTGAGACTGCACGGAAAGTACTTGGTCTAAGCTGGTTTCCATGTGTTGCACGCCCACCCAGTCGCGGTTAATGAGGCGGTGGAAATCCACTTCTTGGGCGTTTTTATTTTGGCAAACGGTTTTGCATTGTTGAATAAATGTGGGTTTTGCAAGCGCTGGAATATCTTGCTCTATTGAGCACTCGTCCAAATAATTTAATAAATCTTGCCCGGCATTAAGATTGTTTTTAAGTTGTTGGATTTGTGTTTGTAAGGGCGTGGTGCAATCGGTGAGTTTTTTTTGTAATAAATTGATGCGCGACGTCATATTGTCTTTATCGCGCAGGCTTTGTACACCTTGGCGTTGCGCTTGTAATTGCACCATGCGCGTCATTAAATGTTGTTTGCGCTCTGCGGCTATTTCGCTGCGTTGTTGGCATTCATTGATGGCTTGGCGGTTTCCCGCTTGAATGTTTTTAGCTGTTACATAGTGTTGTTGATTTACCCAGGCCTGGCGCGCCGCTTCGGTATAATTTAATGCTTGTTGATCCAGCCATAATTGCACGTAGCGGTGTACTAAATTGCGGGCGTCTTCTAGTGTGTCGATGGAGGCTTTAATCATGGCGGCATTGGATTCCATGCTGCCGATGGTTTTCATTAAATCGGAAACGCTGCGAATAGCTTCACCTAAATCGCGCGGTTCTAATATTTCTTGGGCTACAAATTCATGAATGCTTTTTACCGGTTTGTAGGCCATAAAGCCTGCGAATGTGCGTGCGGCATGTTTGGCTTCGCGGTCGGGTACGGAATCTTTGCGGCCGCGCAGGGCGCCATAAAGACGGCGTAAATAAGCGCCTTTTTTATCGTAATATTCCACCATTGCGAATTTTTTTAATTCGGCTTGAATTTTTGTGGTGGCGGTTAAATGCCGTGCGCCCGCTTCTTCGCGGATAAAATGCCCTACATTTAATTCCTCACCGGGTAGGATTAAAAAGAATACGTCGTCTAATTTGGCTTGTTTGACTTGGCCAGATTTTTCCACATGGCCACGCATGGCCATTACGGCTGTAAAGGCTTCGCTTGGCTCCCCTTGGGTGGGGTGGAATATTCCGGCTACGTAACCGTCGGTGTCGTCAAGGCGGGCAAAACTGCCGTCATCACAGCCCATTAAATAAGAGGCCAGCGTGCGCACTTGTTTACCGCCGCGCCCTTTTTGTGTGGTTTCATCTTGGCCGGGGTTAAAGGCAAATAAATTTTCATGGGCTGCGGTCATGAGCGCTTGAATGGCATCCGCTGCGGTGGTTTTGCCGGAGCCGTTGCCGCCAGAAAATAAATTAACCGGGCCAAATTCCAATTCTATTTTTGGAATGTTGCCCCAGTTAACCAGAATTAATCGCTTTAGAAACATGGGATAATTTCAATCGTTAAAATAAAAGAAACACCGCCTATGGGGTTGGGCAATAGGGCTTAGGTGCCATTAATTTTTTGGGTGAATCACTAATCCTAGAAACCTCAGTTGGATCACCCAAGTCTGCGCAACCCATTGGCCCGCCTAGCAAAAGTTAAAAATTCGAACAACCAATAAGGTTGCCCTTCATTTTTAACTTTCACTATTCGAGCCAATGGCTTACACAGCTTTTGGGCGCTCAACTGGGGTTTCTAGGCTAATTAAATAAACTGGATTGATCCTGAATGGCATTTGGGTCATCCACTTCAACTATTTCATCTTCTGTAGCCGTTGCATCAAATTGCGCTAATTCATCTTCATTGGCCAATGCCGCCAGTGCTTCATCGCTGACCATGCTGGTAATGGCGGGGCGAATACGCAGGTAGCTTTCGGGGTTTTCCAGGTCGTCTTCTTGCTGGTAACTGAGCAGGCGCAATTGACGCAAACGACGGAACAGCGCGCGCCTTTCGGTGATATTTTCGGGCAGGCTGCGTTTTAATAAATTGGTAAAAGAAATGGATAAGGCTTCCATGGAAACTAAAACACAGCCGTTTTCATCCACTTTGGCTTCGCGTAATTGTTTTGCGTATTCAATGCGTGCCACTAAAATTAACGCTACTTCCATTTGATTTAAGCGCGCACGCAAACCGCCATTAAAGGGTGTGTGTTCGTCATCTTGCATATCCGGTACGCAGGCGCCTGGTGGGTAGGCGCGTACAAAAGCAAAGCGGCGGTCGTGCTGTAGGCGAATGGCTAATACACTTAAATAATCTTCAATTAAGGTTTCGCATTGCACAAAACGGTCGTAAAGTTTTTGTTCTATTTGGCTTTCGTCGCGGCACAATACGCCGTAATCCAAGAGGCGGATAATAATCTCAGAAAAGTCATCCGCCGAAATTTGCAGGCTATTTAAACGTTCGCCTAGCCATTGTTTAAGCATCATGGCGTATTTCCTCCAGTGACAGCGTAAAATCATCCGCCTGATCAAAATAGGCGTTGCGATAGGTTTGTTGGTTGTATTTCACCACAAAACGGAAATCCGAACTTTGGTTGGTGGTGGAGGCCAGTTCAATAATGTACGCCAGGTGTAATAAATCCTGTGCGCTTTCAATGGGTAAATCTTTGGTGTGTATGGAGTTTGTTTCTTTTAATGCTTCGCTGATGTAATTGCGCAGTGTTTTATTGTTAATTAAAAAAGCTTGATCCAATAATGTTTGTACCATTAATTCCCTGTGTGCGCCGGAGTCGAGTATTTCTGGTTCATCAATAAACGTGCTGACCGAGCGCTCCCTGCGTTTTTGGCCCAGTTTAATTTGGGCTGGGTCAATTAAACCCAGTTGTGCTGAAGACATGGCGATACCGGCTTGATCTAAACGGCGGGCGCATTCTTCTGCGGGTATATTTAATAATACTTCGCAAACACGTACCCATTTGTCATCGCGGCTGGAGGTTAAATAGCCTAATTGGCGAATAATAATATCGGCGCGTTTGGTAAAACTTTGTAAGGCTTGGCGCAGGGCGGGCAGCATAATTTCCGCTGCGTTGTGCATACGTTGTTCGATGGTGTCTAGCAGGTGCCACAATAACGATGGGTGCTGGTCGATAAGTTCAGGCAGTGCGGTGCGCAGTTTGCGTTCGGCTTCTTGTTTAAATGTTTTATCTTTTTTGCGAATTTTATTTAATACGCTGGCGATGCGGTCGCGGTGTTTTTCTACGCTGTCGGCGGTTAAACGCACGGATAAATCCGGTTGGAAGCGTTTTTCCATAAAATCAAAAAATTGTTCAGTGGCCTGCTGGACTAATAATTGTGTTTCGGCCTCCCGCACTAATTCCCGTTTGCGCTCTTCTAATTCGCTGATGACATCTGTGAAATCACTAATAATACGTTCGGAAAAATCCCATGCGTCTAATAAATCGTGAATTTCACCTCGGCTTAAAAAAGCCTCTAAGGCGTTTAATGTATTGCGTGTGTTGCGGTGGCGGGTGCGCGATACGCGGCGGTCGGCTTCTACTAACGGCGCTGCGAATAAACGCCCGCTGCGGGTGAAGGGGTAGGTGGTTTGTAGGCTGGCTTGGTCGATGTGTTTATCCAGCCAGCCGTTTTCCAAAAGAATTTGTAAAATCCAGCGGGATTGTTCGCGCAGGCTTTTAAAACGCTGTTCTTCAATTCCGTCTTCGGCTTCTAACTCGGGCGCACGGGCTAAGGCTTCTTCGAAAATATCCAGCACTTGGTCGCGGTTTAAGGCCTGGCCGTATTCGGCGGCGGCGCCGTATAAACGCTGGTGTAATAGGCGCAAACATTCGGCAACTTGGGCGCGGTATTTGGTGGTGAGGGGTTTAAAAAATTGGGCGCGTGTATCAACAAAGAACATGGCAGGGCCGCTCCTAAGAAGCGGCGCATTATACATAAAGAGGTAGGCCTGTTGGCCCGAACAGCTACTCGCTAGGGGGTAAATTTTCCTCAATGCTAACCAGGCCTAAAAACCATTGATGCTGATTCAAACTGCCGCAAGTGCGGTATACGCCTTGTAAATTCAGGTGCTCACAGGCCATTGCTGCCAGCTCCCAGGCCATGCCTGGCTCAATTTCAAAGCCTTCGCGCAGCGTAAAATCTTCAACACCAAAGTGCTCAGCCAGGGTGCTTATTGATGCACAGGCTTCGCGTTGCTGGGGGGTGAGGGTTGTATTGGCAAAACCCCACAGCCAAGTGCAATCATCCGGTGCAAAACTGCCGAGTATTACAACTTCGGCGCGCAGGTCGATTTTTATTTTTGGGTCGTTGTATAGGGCGAGTTGATTTTTGGCGGGGTCGAACCACCAGCGCGCCTGTTGGCCCATCGCGTAACGGGCCAGTAATGCGGCTTGTTTTTCTTCTAGGCGGGCTACACAGGTGTCAATGTAGGTATAAAACGCGTCGGGATTGGTTTCGGTGGTCATAAATGTGGGCAAATATTCTGTGGAGGTTTCTTAGGTTAAGCGTTTAATCATGCGCGGGTTTAAGTGTGATGGCGTGTAATTTCCTTAACGATTGTGTTGGTTGATCGGTAAATGTGTCATCACTGGCCTGATCAATAAATAAAGCCGCTATGCCATGCGCATCGGCAATAGGCGCGCCTTCTTTGCTGCCCAAACAGAGTAGGGCGGTAGACCAGGCGTCGGCAAGGGTTGGATCTGGGTTGAATACTGTCACGGATGCGCTGTTATGAATGATAGGTTTGCCGGTGCGCGCATCGAAAATATGGCTGTAACGTTTGCCGTGAGCATCAAAATAATGATGATAGGTGCCCGAGGGCATCATGGACATGGGTTCCGGGGTATTAATTACAGCGATTTTTTCTATTTTTTGTTCATTGCTTTGCGGCTTTTCCAGCGCTAAACGCCAGGGTTGACCATTGGGATTTTTACCGCGTGTTTTTAATTCACCGCCTATTTCTACGATGTAATGCGTAATTTGGTGCGCTTCCAATAATGCGGCAATTTTGCCGATGCTGTAACCCTGGCCGATGGAGGATAAATCAATACGCAAGTGGGCATTTTTTTTGCGCAGATGTGTTTTGTCGATGGTTTCGAGTTTATCCATGCCGACCAGTGCGCGTGTGTTTGCCAGTGTTGTCTCATCGGGGGCGGAAAATTCGTGTTTTTTAAACCCCCATAAATCAAACAGGGGTTTGATGGTTAGGTCGTAGCAGCCGTTACTGGCTTTGTTTATTGCGTGTGCAATTTCAATTAAATTAACGATTTCTTCGGAGACTTCTAATGCGTCAGTGGTGATGGCGCTGTTGAACGCTTCAATTTTAGAGTCCGCGCGATAATTAGAAATGGATTTATCAATGCGGGCTAATTCGAGTTCTATTTCGGCTGCTAATGCGGTGTTATTTATGGGAGCGCCGTTGGTGTTTTGCGGCGGCGCATAGGTTATATGGTAGCGAGTACCTTGTGCTGCACCTTCTATCAGTAAAATATTAGGTTGGCGGCTGCACGCGCTGAGGGTTGCAACTATTAATAACAATAGCGACAGCAATACGCAGCAAATTTGAGGCTTGATTGATGCGATTACTGAGTGAGTGGTCTTTGCATGACTCATTTTTTTAAAGCCTGAGCGGGCCGAAGTGTTGCCTGCGGGTAATGCCGCCTCATTTTAAAAATGCATATATAAACGCATATCTTAAGAGGCGGGGCGGTGTGAGTTTTTGCCTAGGTTGCAGTGCGATGGCTAGAGTTTAAAACTCTAGCCGCCCACCCAGTGAATATTGTTGCGAGGAAAAATTCTCGTAACCGAGGGTTTGTTGCGCGGAAATAAAAGCGCTAATTCCGTTGGGAAATACCGCGCTGGTGCCGAGGCTGGCTTGGTAATAACTAGAGTCAAAATCTTCAGGTGTCATGACAAATGCGGATTCGCTTAACGGGCCGTAGGCAAAGGTTCCGGTGACGGGGTTTTTGCTGCTGGAGGTTTGGCTAATGAAATTGGCGCTGGCGGTGGGGATGAGTACGCCCCAGCTAAAGTTCAGCACGTATTGCCCCTGTAGGCCGGCTTCTATTTTGGTTTGTGTTTCTTTTTGTTCGTCGATGGAGACTTCATAACCACCTGCGTTATTTTCGCCGTAGGCATCCAGTGTGCTTTGTGTGACGCCTAATTTAATGCTGGGGTAAACACTTAAGGCTTTATAAGAAAGATGATATTGCACGCTGGTGTTGGCGAATAATTGCTGGCCGCTGGTGGTGGCTTGGGATATCCATTCATTGGCTTGGCTGTCGGTGTAGT